>JBMHCO010000166.1:0-33938 GCA_049889895.1 Rubripirellula sp. | reverse complement strand
AGTGCAGTGAATCATGGCGACCGCAAAAAAGATCAACGCGAGAGCTAACTGCTTCACGCCAAGACCTCTTTGGGACAAATGACCCACCGTCAAGCTGACGACCAAGCCAAAAGCTGGCAGACCCCACAGAACCCACTTCAGGTAAGACATCTCAAAGATGGCGAAGTGATCGACCGTGATGACTCCAACCAGCGAAAAGAGATTGCACAGGCCAAAGACCAATGCAATCACCAGTGGCACGAGCAAATCCATCCAACGGCGGCCACTTCGAAAGACATCCCAAAACAACAAGGCCAAACCCGCACCGATGACTCCGAGAAAAATCATCAAAACAACAAGCGGCTCACGTGCTAGAAACTCCAAGTGACTCCAACCACCGCGCAACAATCTCAATGAATACAACGCATAACCAATCAACAAGATCGGTGTGAAGATCACCGCGGCGATGTCCGTCGGTTTCCACGGTTCGTTTGATGGCACCAGTGTGATCTCCTAAATGTGAATCGTCGCAGGACATGAATCAAATTCACAACAGCCTCTTGTCTTAATCCTCACGCCCATCGTTCTCAAGATCCATCTCGAGAGCAATTTGAAGCGAGTCAACGATCCACTGAACCTCCATCTTCGTTAGATGGCTGAACCAATGTTTCTCCTTGAGCGGTACCGGAGATACCTTCACGTAGTAGTCGTAGACCGTGCTACCATCCGACGTGTACTCCGCAACACCCACCTTAACGGAATCGATTTCGTGCCGTTGCCAACTCGCCGCGGAAGCCCCAAAGCAACTACTCTCTGAAATCTCGAGTGAACGATGATCGAGCGAAATCACGCAACGCAGAGACGCCGCATAAAACAGATAGACAACACCGATGATCCACAAAGAGGTAAACACCGCAAAGATCACCCAGCCCGCCGAAGGACTGCCCTGAACTTTCCCAGCGAGCAATGCCGGCACTAGCCCGCCGGACAAAACAAGCTGCATGAACGTGAATACATAAAAAATGAGCCTGCCAACCTGAGTGGTTGAACCGAGATAGCCTCGTTGTGGTTGCTCAATGGTCAAACCTTCCGCCGTCTCGCTTACAACAAGCGGACTGCCGGGCGGCGGCGAGCTAACCGGCATATGGGATCGTTCCGTCGCAGCAAAACGATTTTCTGCGAATCCTTCAGTGGAGTCCGTTCTCGTCACGGGCGAGCCAATGGCACCCTCGGAATCTCCGCGCGACAGATACTGCGAGCGAAAGACATCTGATTCCACTTCGACCCCAGCTCTCGCTGCCACCCTTTGCACTCGCTGCGGCACCGTTTCGACCAGCTCTTCAACGATCACCTCGGGATAAGCTCGAACGAGATAAAGAGATTTCCCCCCAGAGTGCTTCGCAACCAGACTCGAACGATTTCCGAACATCGAAAGACCAGCGAACGTCTCTTCGTTCACCCCGTGGATCCCATCACCAGGTCTCTCGATCGTAAATCCATCAAGTCGTGAGAGCCTGCAACGTCGACGACTTCGAAAAATCCCCCAGCGTCTCACGACACTCAGATACTTCTCGCAGATCACGATTTCCGATCTGCCTCGCAGATTCAATAAACCGCGAAACCAAAGAAACAACGCAGCAGGAAAAAGGAAGACCCCAAAAAATGCCAACGGAGTCAGATCAATCCAGTTGAACTCCCGTTCCTGATCGAAGTCTGAGCGAACACTCCAGAAGAAAATTGTCACCGCAATTGGCCATGCGGCAAACATCGTCCCAAGAAAAAGCCCCAAGCAACCAAGACCTTTTTGAACCCGATTCTCAATCCGAGGCAACTCGCATCGAGAGCCATCAATCTGGTCGCTCCAGCGGATCGGCTCATTTATCGTTGGATTTAAACTCATTGCGATGTCGCCGCAGAGGAAGTGACGAGATTGTTCTTTAAATGCAACCGAAAAGGTGAAGCGGGATAACCAGCAGCGTTAAAAAAATTGACGGGTGGTTCCGGATAAGGCATCCAAGCATAACGAACCGCGGTGGGAGATAACTTCTCACCACACGAGATCTTCACAACGTTTGTACCTATCACCTTAGCATCCGCTTTAAAAACGTCACCCGATGCATCCTCAAACTCAAAGTGCTTCAATGCATCACCATCTCGAACCATGACGCCACCATCACAATGATCAAAGGTGAGTAACCATGCCGAACCTTTTTGCTCGACACTGGCAACGGTCGGCCCCACGGCATCTACTTTCGATACTTTTTGATAATTTTGGTACAGAGCTAAATCCGCAAGCCTTTCACCGACCGGCTTTTTAAGCGGGGGATGCACATTGGTCCGGTGACCGGTATCCAGGGTGACCGCTAGTTCGACCTTTTCCAGTTCATTCGCTAGCCGACGCTGTGAATCACGAAACAAAGGCCAGTGCTCTCGATCCATTGCGGGCAACTGCACGACGTAAAAGGGCAGAGAAGGGGATGATGACCACCAGCCTGATTCAGACGCCGCGTTCCCGTCAAACATCGATACGTCTGCCTTGAATCCGTTGCTCCAAGCCTGTCGCCAACTATTGACCAAGAGCGAAAAGAGTTGCTCATTCTGAGCAACTCGAACGGCAGTTTCTGCATTGGACTCACCCTGATACCAGATCACCCCCTGCACCGCGAATGGGATGATGCGATCAATCCCAGCGGACCACAAAAAACCCGGCTGAAAAGGATGACGAGGGCCGTGAACGTCAAACAACACACGATCGCCTTGTGACATTGCACCAAGCAGATTCTGCTCGCCACGTGATCGACAAAAATCGCCGAGCAATGGATTATCAAGCCAATTCCCAGACACTAAATCGCTGAGTCGCTCGTGGCCAGCAAGTTGTTCAAATGCGATCCAAGACTCAATCGGCGAACCACCCACCGCCAAGCTTATCAAACCGATCGGCACTTGCAGCTCTTGCTGTAAGTGACGCCCAAAGTACCAACCCACCGCCGAAAAATGCTTGGCGGCATCAGGGTCTGATCTCTGCCAACTGCCTCGGTAGTAACGTTCAGCTTGTAAGTCCAGCAGTTGTTCGGCTGAGTAAGGAGTTGCACCACCACTGGCTCGCGGACGAAGATGCATCAATCGGATCTTGGTTTGATCCGCTTTGGCAATTTCGTCTGCACCATTGGTGGTCTGAACAAGCGGCCACTCCATATTGGACTGACCGGCGCACACCCAGACTTCACCGAGCACCACGTCTTGCAGCTCAACCATTTCTTCAGCCGCTTGAACTCGTAACGTGTGCGTCTTCCCGTCGACTGGCTTGGGTGCGAGAGTCACTCGCCATCGTCCCTTCTCATCAGCGGTTGCAGATTGCGAATCACCATCCAAGGAGACAGTCACCGAGCATCCCGGTCTCGCTTTACCCCAAACCGGCAATGGCTTGGCGGCTTGCAGAACCATATGATCCGAAAAGATCATCGGTAGACTAAGCGCATCCGCTTGAACTCGCGAATCGAACACGTTCTTTGCCGCGTCAGAGCGTTCCGAATCGAGCACAGCGTGATCGGCTTGATCGCTGGAACCTGTTCCAAACAGTTCAGCAATCGGCACTCGCTGGAAAGTCAAATGCGACTGACTACCCTCATACAAAATCCCAACGTGCTTTGAATCCACCATCGTCATGCACGAGTATCCTGCGCTGACGCCTTCATCCAACAACACGCGTTGATCGGCGAGCCAATTAAGACCTTGATCCGTTGAAGCTTTGATCATCAGTCGTTCACGGCGACGAATGCTGTCGGGGTTTGAAAAGAGCAGCCAATCACCTTTGGATGCATCGTTAATTCCAAAGGGCCGAATCAGACTCGCCATGCAAGCTCGTGGCTCAATCAAACTACGTTCCGAGGTGACGTGTTTTTCCCATGTCTCTCCCATGTCTCGAGTGATCATGACAACGCGACGATCCTTTCGGTTGTAGCGGCAATTGAGCATCAGAACGCCCGGTTCGATCTCCACCACCTGCGATTCAGTCGTGTCATCCCAAGCACCGGTCCCGATCTGCCAAGTTTCGCCTTGGTCTTTCGAATAGAGAATCGTTGAATGGGGAAGCCGGCGACGCTCGGGCGGATCTTGATACTGTGCCGCGAACACTAAAGTTCCGTCCTGCATTGTGATTCCACGCCCGGGACCGGGAAGCACAAAACACCAATTGGGATCTTTGACCTGAGAGGTAATATTGATCGGCTTGGACCATGTTCTGCCGTCGTCGTCACTGCGAACCAACATCACTTGCCCCGTCTGCTCCGGTGTCATACCTGGCCCAGAGCCATTCCAAGATCGGTTCCCGTGACTCCACGTTGCGGCGACCCAAATTGTTCCCGTCTGCTGATCAACCAGAACCGCTGGATCACCGATGCCGTCGTATCTCCAGTTTGGGTCACGCCCCATGTCCATGATTGCCCGCATCGGCTCCCAAGTCCGACCGCCATCAGTGGAACGCGACATTCCGATATCAATGTCGTTGGGCAAATCCCCGCCACCTCGATGTCGAATGTCGTAAACCGCAATCAGAGTCCCCGCGTTGGTCGTGACCAAACCCGGAATTCGATAAGTGTGAACTCCGTCATCACCTCCCTCGCGAAGTGCAACCCCAAGCCGCTGCGTCAAATCTGCCTCGCCAAGCATCGGATCTTTGGCAACTGAGTGGGTCGTTCGCTCTTGAGCATCAATGGTATCCTCGCCAGCATCGCCAATCGGTGCACCGATCACAGCCGAGATCAATTGGGCACCGACACGATCATCGAGCTCCAGTTCATCACTCAGAAACCCATTGATCCAAAACTCATTGTCGCCTTCAACGAGCGCGTGGCCTGCGGGTAAATCGATTACAGGATCCTTGACAGATGACTCGAGCGACTCGACGGCTATCAACTCCGCATCGGAGGGCAACTCGCCGCCGGGACGCGTCCCAACGAACATGCCGGTCAACGCAGAGTGGGGAACCGAAGCTAACAACTTCGCCTTGACCGAATGGAGCTCGAGTGGCTTTAAATTGCCTTCGACCGTAATTTTCAATTTACCCAGCGGCGCGGATTGTTTGCCGAGGAGTGCGGGTAAAGTAAATGGAGCCTGCTCAACGGCAACCACTCGTTGAGGCTGAAGCGGTGTGATTTGCATGTCGTCAATCAAAATGCCCGTCGCCGCTGGACTGCTGCAACGAAATCTCAATGCAGTGATCGGACCAGCACCAAGCGAGACTTTCACGTCATTCAGAAAAGCACGCCCCACTCGGACAGACGCATCGCCGTTAAAAACCTCCTCCCAATTCCCGCCGACTTCCTTCTCGATACGAAAGCTAAAAGGGGAGCGACTGGTCCAACGCTCGGCCCAGAAACGCAGCAAGCGATCACTCTGAATCGGCTCAGTGAATCCGACAACCACAACCGACTCTTCACCACCTCGCAGATGCAGACAACTCGTGCCGGATTTCGCGTGGGCAGGGTCAATCGCCACTTCACCTACTTCCCGCTTCCAGATGCCAAATCCAGACTCGTAGCGTTCAAACAGACCTTTGCTTGACGACTCAAACGTCTCCTTGGATCGGTTGCCGGACTGTCCCCGAACCGAGCCAATGAACGCGAACAGAATCACGACAGTAAAGAGAGAGATAGTCCGATACATCAATGCATTTTCAAGAAGTCAAAGAATGGAAGGCCGCCATCTTACGACATCTTGATCAGACCCGCAGGTTGTCTCCCCCTCAGATTGCCACCAAAGATCACCCGTCGATCAGTGTCTTTTCAAGCTGTTCCTTGACGTGTTCCAATCGTGCGTAAGCAAGATAACAAGTCATGAAAAAAAATACAGCAACGCTTGCGATGCAGACTTCGATGAAATCGACTCACACAAGAATCTAGACGCATCAAGCCTCAGACATCTTTCCTACCGAAACATTTCCGCCAAACTACTAGAAAACATGTTCCAAACGCATATAGGAATTGACTACTCGGGGCGAGGCGTTTCAAGCACACGAACTCCCACGATCCAGGTCTACCAAAGCAAGGATCACGGCGACCCTAAAGTGGTCACATCTCCTGCATGTACAGCGGGACGACATCGCAATTGGTGTCGAGTGGAGGTGGCGGAGTGGTTGAGCGAACAGATTCGGCTTGAAAAACGTTTTATTGCCGGAGTCGATCACGGTTTTTCTCTGCCAGTTAGCTACATGGAGCGGTTCGGCCTGAGCAACTGGGAAGACTTTCTACAAGACTTTTGTCAGCACTGGCCAACCCATCAACCTGAAGTCTCGGTCGATGACGTTCGCAAACATCTAGCAAAAAAACGAGGCAGGATTGGTCAAGCCAACGAATACAGACTTACTGAACGTTGGACCAGTTCAGCCAAAAGTGTCTTTCAATTCGATGTGCAGGGCTCAGTTGCCAAATCCACCCATGCGGGAATCCCTTGGTTGAGAGAACTCCGAAACGAAGCGAGAGACAGCCTTCACTTTTGGCCGTTCGATGGTTGGTCGATCCCAGAAGGAAAGTCGGTGATTGCCGAAATTTTCCCGTCAATCTTTCGGCAGCGCTACCCGCGTGACGACCGAAGTGTCGACGCCCAAGATGCATACGGTGTCGCTCGCTGGCTGTCAGAAGCGGATCAAAACGATCAACTCCAACATTTTTTCTATCCTTTACTCACTCAACCGCAACGCGAACTTGCAATCCTCGAAGGATGGATTTTAGGTATCATGTGACCCAGCTGTTAACTATCAATCCCCAAAAAGAGAACTGTCATGTCCTTGCTGCGAAAGTCTTTTGCAATCGCATTACTGCTATCCGCCACCGGTTCAGTGATCGCCTCAGAAGCAGATGAGTACCGAAAAAAGGCTGAAGCGATCAAGCGAGAAGCCGTGGAACTTGCGGAACAAGGCCGAATGGAAGAAGCCAAAAAGCTCGGACATGAGGCAGAGATCTTGTTCAAGAAAGCCAAATACTTTGAACAAAATCAAAAAGACCCACGATGGCTAGAAATCGAAGAGATCAAGAAGCACATGCATCGGCTTGCGATGGAGGAAAAAGAACTCTCCAAACGCGATGACGCAAAACCGCGAATCAAAGAAATCCGTGCCGAGTCAGAAAAGCTTGAGCGTGTGATTCACGAAATGATGGCGGACATGAAGGCTGAGAAAAACCCAAAAGGTAAAGCTCAGCATGATAAGGAAATGCATCATGAAAAGGAAGCGATGCATCGCGATCACGACGAACCAATGCATCGACTGGAAAATATGCGAATCGCAGTGGATCACCTCCATCAAGCCGGCCTGCATGACATCGCCGAACATGTTGCAGAGCGTGCCGAAGCGACAGAGCGTGAAATCCACGAGCGTCGTATGCACGAAGAACGGATGCGAGAGGAACAAGCCCGTCGCGAACACGGAGAACACGGCGAACCCGTCCACGAGATGATGCGTCACATCGAAGAACTTCGGCACGAGATCGGTCGCCTGCACGAGGAACTCAATCGCCTACGCGAACGATAAACAAAACCTCCGCTAGTGAAGCGGGATCGCAAGCATCGAAAACCATCACTCGCGTTGCTCGGACGTTAACACGTATCGTCGACGCGAGTTTTTTCGTAAATTGCCTTGAACCCTACTCTTGATCGCAACGATCACGCGACGCTTCTCTACAACACACCAATCTCGACAAATGTCTCGAACTGACTTTCATCAAGCGATTGCCTCTTTCCTGCAGCAAAGAATCAATGAGTTCGTGGAGATTCCTGAAGAACGCAAGGAACTGCTGGAACAACTGGGCAAGTACGTTCGAGAGAAAAGGATCGCTTCCATACAAACTCAACTCACGTTTCTCTGCACACACAATTCTCGGCGCAGCCATCTTTCACAAATCTGGGCAAAAGTAGCCGCAGACCACTATCAACTAAATGAAGTCAGCACCTTTTCAGGTGGCACTGAAGCAACGGCAATGAACGAGCGTGTGGTCGCGTCACTCCGCCGAACAGGCTTTGAGATCAACGCTGACGGCGGCACCGACGACAATCCCATCTATCTCGTCTCGTACGCGACCAATCGCTCACCGCTGGAATGTTTCTCCAAGGTTTACGACCAGACACCGAATCCGAAAGAAAACTTTGCGGCCGTGATGACTTGCTCTAGCGCGGACCAAGCCTGCCCTATCGTTCCTGGGTGTGATGCAAGGCTACCTATCCGCTACGAAGATCCTAAGATCTCGGATGACACCGATCGTGAAGAGGAAATTTACGATGAGCGTTCTCGGCAGATCTGCCGGGAGATGTTGTATGCGATGAGTCGCGTTTAATAACAATTCTGGCTGCCTATCGCTCTCATTTACGATTTATTGGTTGGCCGGTAGGCGTTTGCAAAGTTCAGGAAGGTGTTAACTTCTCGTGTCTGAATCCAGACCTTGCCCTGTCCCGAAAACTGGCAAACCAATCCCTCACCACCAAATAAAAGCGACTTGATTTTCCCGCCTCGCTTTAACCCGGGAAGCACAGTAACTCGGTACTGCAAGGTTTCTTCAAAGGCAACGATGTATCCGGTATCAACGATGAACTCGTCAGTCACATCGATCGACATGATCGCGCCGTAAGAGTTAAAGAACAGATCGCCGGTACCTGATGCTTTGAGAAGCACCAACCCCTCGCCGCTAAAGAACCCTCTGGCTCCCTGCCACTTTCCGGTAAGATCAACTCCTTCGGTGTTTGCCATGTAAGCACCGCGTTGAAGGTACAGGGTGCTATTCTCAAGCCGCTTGTAGGCAATATCGCCAGCAGTCCCTGGTGCGAGTAGCAACTCTCCGCCGCCCGCCTGAGCGGTAAAAGTGTTCACTACAAGACTCTCACCTCCAAACATTCGCCCAAGGCTACGACCTAGTCCACCGCGCAAGCCCGACTTGAGAAGCATACTTGCACTCATCGACATCATGGCGGAAGGCTCGGCAAAGACCTTGTCACCACTTTTAAGATCGAGCTTGAGCATCGCATAGTCAGGTCTCTGCGAGATCTCGTAACTGAGATCCGGAGTTGTGCCCTGAATCGGTTCAGAACCCGAACGCTCGCGAGAATTCGTTAAATCCATGTCACCACCTGAACCATTTTTCGAAGGAACGAACTCCGCCTCCACGACCTCTGCGTCGACCACAGATTCCTCAACCAACTCAGCTTCCACGGCCGACTCACCATCGACCTGGAACGATGCATCACATTCACGGCACTGAACCGTCTTCCCAGCCAACGCCTCATCTAGCCGATAACGCTTTTGACACTGAGGGCAATCAATTTGGATCATTTATTGTTCTCAATCTCTCGGGCTAACGCGGACGCAATTTTGGACCAAGTAACTTCCCGAAACTCGGTGGGTTATGAGTCTGACAGTACAGCTTTCCCTGTCCCTTGAATTTACAAACCAGGCCCTCACCACCGAGAAAACTACCGATCAAGCTTTCGCCAGCCTTACCGATACTGAACTGAAGGGTGTCTTCGAAAGCAACAATGTGACCGGTATCAACGGTGTACTCACCATTGACATCGATCTCATGAATCGCACCAAAACTGTTCAGAAGTAAGTCCCCCGCACCACTGCACTTGACCCAAAACATGGATTCGCCGCTGAACAAAGCCTTACCGAAACCTTGCCAAGTCGTATCGATCTCAACGCCCGTATCAGACGCAAGCCAACTCGAACCTTGAACCACAAGCGTGCCACCGGTGAGTGGGTGATGAATGATGTCACCGAGCATTGCAGGGCCGATGATCAAGCTTTGGTTTGCTGCGGTTGCGGTGAAGTGATTCAGGAAGTAGCTCTCGCCCGAAAACATCCGCTTGAGTCCTTTGCGAAAACCACCTCCGCCTCCTCGACTTTTTGAAGTCGTTTCGACGTTGAATCCTGCGCTCATCGCAACCATCGCACCAACTTCACAGGTCACGGTTTCACCCGCCTGCAATGTCAATTTCGCGACAGTCATGGACGGTCGTGCTATCAGTTCATGCTGCATCGGATTTTACAATTCATGTTGAATGAACATTGCCAGAGCCCTCGGCTCCGAGATCTAATCAAAAACGTCACGCTGTGCGTCACCGCCCAGCCGTGAACCACAAGCTACAAGTGAGCGTTCGTCCATGCTGCGAGACCGTCGAAAGAACGAGACTGCAAATAGATTCGCCCGGGGCCTTTGACGCGAGTCACCAACCCTTCACCGCTAAAGAAGCTCGAAAAAATTCCACCGGCCATTCCCACCTTCACGCCAATGCTTGGCTCATAAGCAACCAAGTGCCCCGTATCAACGATGTACTCGTCGCTTATTTCACGTTCGAAGATCCCACCGTAGGCGCCGAACCAAACTCGACCGTGACCGGATACCTTCAGACGAAAGAGCCCCTCGCCACCAATCAACATCCTTAGTCCAGCCCAGCCAACGCCTAACTTCACACCTGGTTCACAGGCAACAAAAGCACCGGGCTGAAGGTACATTGAATTGCCCTTGAGCTCCAAGCAAGTCATGTCGCCAGGATAGGGCTGCGTGATGACCAGTTCCCCACCTTCGTCGGTTGTGAATTGATTCACGAACATCGACTCGCCACCGAGGAATCGCTTTAGAAGACTCTGAATCACTCCACCATTCCACTTGGTATTCATTCGGATGGTGGAACTCATGTAAGCCATCGCATCTGCCTCAGCGATCACCGAGTCACCCGGTGCGAGCTGCAATCGCAAATTCGTGAATGAAGGCTTGTCTCTTAGCTCAGCTTCCATTTTCTTGTTCCAATTCAGACGGATCTTCGGTCGAATCTTTTGAAGACTTGGTGTTCTGGCTGCTCTCGTCAGTGTCGCCAGAGCTGTCATCATTGCCGTTGGCACGGTCGCCAGCAACTCTTGATTTCAACGCTTCCCAATCAAGTTCGATCGGGTTATACGATTTGGCTGGAAGAGAGTCTATCATACTTTGGGTCTCTTCGATTCTCGATGCGTGATCGGGATGGGTGCTTACCCACACCAGCGGTTCAGGCAATTCACCGTGCTCCTCCTTGAGCAACTCAAACAAGCTTGGCATTCCGCTCGGGTCGATCGCTGCAGCGTGCAACATGCGAACGCCCTCAAGATCGGCCTCAGTCTCCTGTTGCCTTGAGTAACTATTGATGGAAGCGGCTGTAAAAAACTCTTCGGCTGCAGCCATGATGCCTGCCGTATCACCGATCAGCAGTGAAACCGCAGCGGTCAAACCTAGCGTCTGACTGATGCGACTTAGTCCATGCCTGAGTGTTGCGTGTGCCATCTCGTGTGAAATCACCGCTGCGAGTTGCCCCGGCGATTCGGCCGCGGTGATCAACCCCGTGTAAACCACCATCGTTCCGCCCGGTAAGCAATAAGCATTCACGGTCGCAGAGTCGATCACATGCAGCTGAAAGTCCATTCCCTCCACTTTGGCGTGATCGGCCAATCGATCAACAATCGCCTGAATCGGTTTGGTAACCAGCGGATCGGTGATTTCGGATCCCTCCTTGGGCATGGCTTGGTAGGCGGCCTTACCCAACTCACGATCCAGGCTCACTGGCAGGCTCTGCGTGACCCGATTAGCACCAGCTCGGATACCGAAATAAAGGGAAACGAGAACCACCAGTGTGGCGGCGACCAAGCCAAAACTGAATATCGCGCCGCGTCTTGATTCCCCCTTGGCCTTGGACAACTGCGAAGCTAGTTGCTCATCCAACCTTCCCCCCGCCGCCAAAGCCAAAGCTTTGGGAAATTGCTTGTCCTCAGAAAAGAGTGTGACTGACCGATCCGCATTTCGACAAAAAAGCATTTTGCCAGTGTACCCGCCGAGCTCCAACTGGCATTCTTCATAGGGGATCACGAACGCATCCCCATCCGCGGTGGATGCACACAAATGAGAGTGCAAGAGTTCAATCTCGACTCCCGCGCGACCATCACTCAAATCGGCATGAAAAACTCCGCCGGTATATTTCTGTGTCACAAAACCACCTTACCCATCAGCCGCCTGATACAAAGCCATCACAGGGACACATCAACGGTGTCGCTTTCTCACCACAAGAATACTATATCACGTCCTCTCCATGCTTCGCACGCGTAACGTTTGCAATGTTCGCACATGCAACCCCATCTTGGACTTCTCCCCGACGATCTTTCGAAGACGTCGCCTGGACACCTTGTGAGATCGCTCCAACCCGTTACCGTGCTCTATCGAAAGGATAGGTTCATTTTATTGTGCCGCTCAAACCACCCGATGTGTGAATCGTTCGAAGTGTCTAGGCAGCAGTATATCGCTGCATCTAAACCCCAAAGTAACTCTGGTCGACTTAGCTTATGATGAAAAGCAACAACAATAAAAAGGAGTTGTTCCGTTGATTGTTCAGCCTGGTCCGAAACCGAGAACCGTCAAAATGGCAAATGGAGTGATCGCCTCTGCTCCCGAAGACTGGGAACTTTTACCCCCCGGAGATGCAGCTCTGACGCGACGAGTCAAAGCGGCTGGCGAACACTGGGTGGTGCAAGAGAAAAAAGGGCGACGCACTTTCTCTCGTGGCGTTTGGGCACCTTCCAAAACAATCCACTCGATTCAGGCCACTTTAGAAACGGAGCGTTCACACCCGAGTCACGCCAAGAAGCAGGCCGCAGCCAAGGCACGCAGAGACCGTGAACAGGAGCACTACGTCGAAGACTTTGGATCAGCGGTTAAACGATTTTTAAACTTCCATCCCAATTTTCATGAACTTCAAAATCGGCTTGCCAAGTTAGTAACCCAGCACGCGACACCCGTCGGAAGCGGCACGGTCGCTCGCACCAAGCGGATCCCAATTGAATCGCGTGCGGAAGCGGCAGTCATCGCATGGATGCGGCACCAAACAACCTGTTACGATGATATGAAGATTCCTCGGGTGAAAGGAAAGCGACGAGAAATCCGAAGGATGCTCGCTCAGCGATCCAAGCAACGACTAGAGTCGTATCGCCAAGGCAGATCGATCCCAACAGACTGTCCCCTAAAACAAGCACTCTCAAAGTCACTCGACCTGCCATGAATCGTCACTAACTAATAATCACCCTGTGCTGATGATCGGATGATCCGCTCGGAACCAAAAACCCAACGATACTCACCGGGTTGAATACAAGCCTCACAGAATGACCTCACATGCAATCGGCGCTCGACAACCAAACCTTTGACAATGACTACCGCCTAATCAACGGTGTCGAAATGCATTCGGAGAATCCAAAGCATTTTTTGATTCCTCCACAAGTCATGAAACGCCATCTTCATGAACAACATTTTGTGGAACTAAGAATCGATTCAACTCGCTTCTCTGTCCATGAAGACGACGCAGCAAAGTGCGCATGCCCATCTTGTAATGGGGAAATGTCCAATCCGATTCTCTCGCATCCACACCCTGCAAGCTTGGTCGAGTTGCCGAGCCAAAACACTCCATCGAGAGGATGGGGAGAAGATTTTTGGGTTCAAATCGTTGCACGCGAAAACGGATTCTTCCAAGGCATCATCGACAACCAACTGATTGAATCTCGGCTCCATGGCCTTGATCTTGGCGACACCATCTTTTTTCACGAAGATCACATCCTCGCGATTCATCCTGTTCACCGACAAGATCTTGTGCGTCTGATGTCTCTTGAAGACCTCAAGGAGCTAGCGAGTTGGCTTCGAATACAACCACCCGGCTTTGACAGCCAGTGATGCGAGCTAGCGAACCTACCGTTGTAGTGCCAAAAGGGCTCGACGCCACCAAGCAAACTTCCATCAAGCCATACCCCTCGAATCAACGATGCGCACTTTCATGAAGACCCTGTACTCGGCTTGGAAGAACTCAGCTTCGAGGAACTCGGCTTGGAGGACGAAGAACACCAACTTGTGCAGCAACGCTTGTTTTTTGGGTTCCGTCTTCTTGAGTCAGCTACTATCGCTGACCATCAGTCCCACCTGCCACAAGGCCGGAGCCGCGGAAACATCAGACGACTCAACACAGCCTAACGTAGTCATGATTTGCATTGATGACCTCAACGACTGGGTTGGGTATCTGGGAGGTCACCCCGAGGCGAAAACACCCAACATTGACGCGTTAGCAGCGAAGGGCATGGCATTCACTAACGCACACTGTGCCGTACCGGTCTGCTCACCTTCCCGCATCAGTATTATCTCGGGTCTTCATCCCACCACACATGGCAGCTACGAACTAGGCCCTTCCTACACTTCGATCGAGAGGCTCGATGACGCCCCGACGATCCACGCTACCTTTCGCAAAGCCGGCTATCAAACACTTAGCGGGGGAAAGGTCTTACATCACGGCTTCAAGAATCGACTGAGCAATGATGTGGACATCACTTTGCATGGTCGTCATGGCGGACCACGCCCGAAAGAACCCATGAACTGGAACCCAAGAGTGTGGGACTACGGACCGTTCCCAGAAACGGATGACCAAATGGATGACATGAAACTGGCTCTCGCGGCTGCTGAACACTTACAGCAGCCAAGTGAAACCCCCTTCTTCATGACCGTCGGCTTTTTTCGACCGCATGTGCCAATGTACGTTCCACCTCGATGGTTTTCGATGTTCGACCGAGCAAGCCTGACTCTACCTCAAGCTCCGCTGCAAGACATGAGTGACATACCGACCAACTTCCAAAACATGAACCAGATCGCGCCGGAGCATCAGAAAGTAAAACAGTCGGGAAAATGGAGAGGCTTTGTCCAAGCCTATCTGGCGTCCACAGCTTTCGTTGATCACTGTGTTGGCACGGTGATCGATGCCCTGAACCGCGGCCCACACGCGAAGAACACGCTGGTTGTTCTGTGGAGTGACCACGGCTTTCATCTTGGTGAAAAACAGCATTGGGCCAAGCGTACTCTCTGGGAAGAATCAACGCGCGTCCCCCTGATTTTTGCGGGCAAGGATATTCATGTCGGTCAAACATGTGATCAGCCGGTGAGCTTGATCGACATCTACCCGACGTTGATTGACCGTTGCGGTCTGAACGAAACATTAGACCTCGATGGAATTAGTCTCACACCACAACTACAGAACCCGGAGTCGCCAAGAAAGCAACCGGCGATCATCTCAAGTTTCGAAGGAAATCACGCAGTCCGGTCCAGAGACTGGCGATACATTCGCTACCGTAACGGAAGCGAAGAACTCTACGACCATCGCAACGATCATAATGAGTTCCAAAACCTGGCGGGAAACTCAGATTATGAATCGATTCAAAAAAACCTAGCGACCTTCTTACCCGTTAATCCAGCGTCGGAGGTCAAACCTGAAGCGAGCCGCGAATTCAACAACAAGGATCTACGGAATCGACGACGTTCCAGTGGCCCAGTCGAACGCTAATCCGCCTCACTAGAGAAGACGGATTCAACTGAACGAACGCCTGCTGAGCTAGAAACGCAGCGAGTCAAAATCGCTAACACAGACTGAATGAGACCTGACACCGCGAACTACCCGAACCGCCGCCAACTGTAAACTTCTTCGGAACGCGAAGTGAGTTGCTCGGAAAGGAAGAGACGCTTTGAATAAAGCGGCACTTTCACCAAGAGTTCCTCCTGATCATCCTCCGTGGCAACCTGATTGTTAGGGTCCGAGTCGACATCGGCCTGATCGTGTGACGTAACCTCAAGCCAGACGCTCTTGGTTCCGCGAATCTGTGCGTTGGCAGTGATGGTCAATATCACCGTTTCTCCTTCGCCGAGTGAACCAAGTTGCCAGATGCCGCCGTCAAACACTCCACGACTTGGCGTGAACGATTCGACGGTGATCCCATCAGGCAATTGAAGTTCCAGCTCGACACCGGTCGCATCATCCGGGCCCTCGTTGGAAACCACAAAGGTCATTTCAAAATCCTGACCAATCTTGGGCTCTTCTATGTCAACGTAACTGCTGATGGATAAATCAATCACCTTCGGTGTCACGAGAACCGAAGCAAAGTCATCTTCAAGAGCGGCTTGATTATCGACGTCACTATCTGGGTCGTATTGATCGACGCGAATCACTTCGGCCTGATTTAAAAACGGAACCTTTGACTGCACTCTGGCCACGACCTGCAACGACTGCGCCGCCCCACTCTCAACCGCCTCAAAGGCCCAAACCCCAGTCACAGGGTTGTAACTGCCACTGGTAACATTAGATGAAACGAATTCAGCGCCGGCGGGCAAAAGATCTCGCACCTGCACATTGGTCGCATCATCGGGTCCATCGTTATGCACTACGACGGTAAAGAGGATTTCCTCATTTTGGTTTGGATCAGAAATATTGACCGACTTGGTCAATGAAAGGTCTGCTTGCTGAGGGGTGATCGAGACCTCAGCGTAATCATCCTCTGCGGTTTCACCGTTGCCCGGAAGTGAGTCAACATCAGGCTGATGCACCGCAGTGACCTCCGCTCGATTCATGACGGGATACGGCGTGTCAACGCGTGCCATGATGGTCAACGTTGGCCGAGATCCAATCACAACACTTCCCACATTCCACACGCCGCTCAGTGGATCGTAAACGCCCTGAGACGACTCGGCACCAGTCACGATCAATCCATCCGGCACGTTATCCGTGACTTCAACGAGGGTCGCATCCGAAGGCCCGACGTTATCCAGTTCTAACGTATATTCCACAATGTCTCCCACATTCGGCGCGGGATCATTAACCACCTTGGTGAGTGCTAAGTCAACCAACTCGGGAACCAAGGTGACTCGATCTTGATCGTCCTCTGCATCCACCTGATTACCGGGAGTACTATCCGGATCAAATTGACTGCTTGAAACGATTTCGGCAACGTTATCACGCTCACCGAAAGTATCCACCGAAGCGATCAACTCGAGGCTCACCTGTTTACCAACTGCCAATGTGGGAATTGACCATCGGCCCGTTGCAGGATCAAAATTGCCCGCTGAAGCATCTGAGGAAATGAAGGTCATTCCAAACGGCAATTGATCACGAACCACGATATCGGACGCATCATCAGGTCCGGTATTGGTGACCTCAAGAGTGAAGGTCACGTTGGAACCAACCCCAGGTCGATCATCGTCAATGCTCTTGGTCAACTCGAGATCTGAACTGGCAGTCACCACGGTCACCTGAGCCTGGTCATCTTCATCGTTGCCATTACCGTCAGTCCCATCGTCGTTTGATGGCACGCTATCTGAATCAAACTGATCAACCAAAATTACTTCAGCCCGATTCTCAGGCTGACCAGGAGTGAGCACGGTTGTTCGAATCAACAGCGTTGCCGAGGAACCGGCTGCCAAGGACGGGATCGACCAGCGTCCGGTAATCGGATCGAAAACCCCAACGCTTTCGGTTGCAGAATCAAATTCTGTCGACACTGGCAAGACGTCTCGAACCACAATTCCAGTTGCAACATCTGGCCCATCATTCCGAAGCAGAAGTGTGTAGTTCAACTCACCTCCAACTCTGGGTCGAAGCGGCGATGCTGACTTTTCAAGTGAAAGATCGATCACGGGTGGATCAATGGTCACCCGACTTTGATCGTCTTCGCCCGGCAGGTGATTATTTGGTACCGAATCAGGATCGGCTTGATCCACGGCAATCAATTCGGCCCCGTTAATCTTTCTGCCGGGTTCCTGCACGAGTGCGGTGATCTGTAAAGTCGCATTGGCGACTGCATCAAGGCTGGACACACTCCAGATCCCCGTAGCCAAGTTGTAGTCACCATGACTCGGGTTAGCAGACACGAACGAAAGCCCAGCAGGCAAAACATCTTGCACCTGAATACCCGTCGCGGCGTCAGGGCCATCATTACGAAGATCAATTGTGTAGACCACTTGTTGCCCGACGTTGGGACGATCATTACTTGCAGATTTCGTGAGTGACAAATCGGCTACCGGCGTCGCCACAAACACGCTGACCTGGTCATCCTCAGAAGCAACGTCATTGTTCGGAATCGAATCAGCATCCGGCTGATCCGCTGAAACAATCGAAGCGACATTCTCGACGTCCAGTATCTCACTCACGATCGCCACTAACTCAAGTGTTGCAAAACCGCCGTTGGATACCGCACCGACATTCCACAATCCGCTTGCGTAGTTGTAGCTACCTTGGCTCAAATTGGTTTCCAAGTAAGACAAACCTGATGGCAAAAGATCTCGCACCGTAACGCCGGTTGCGTTGGATGGACCGTAGTTATCCACTCGCAGTGTGAAGCGAACCTGATCACCAACATTGGGGGACGGTTGATCCACAACCATTGAGAGCTGCAGATCAATCTGTGCGGCCGTAACCGAGACCGACGACTGATCATCTTCGGAAGGCTGATGATTTCCAGGAAGAGAATCGGGATCCAACTGATCCACGCTTTGAACTTGAGCCACGTTGGTTGAAAGACCAGGGTCGATTGCATTTGCAACGACCGTCAGGCTTGTTGAAGCGTTGACTGCAAGTTCGCCGATTAACCAGACCCCTGTGGCTGAATCAAAGCTCCCATTGACTGCTGTGGCCGAGACAAGCCCGAGTCCCGAAGGCATCGAATCCAAAACACTCAGCCCCGTAGCGACGTCAGGCCCCGCATTGGTCACCACGATTTCAAAGGTGACCTGATCGCCGACATTCACCTCCGACCGATTCGCCGTTTTGACTAGGGAAAGGTCCGCAGTAGCGGGTGAGAACTGAACAGCAGCCTGATCATCCTCCGACGTGACACCATTGCCGGGAGTGCTATCGGGGTCGTATTGATCCGCGCTGTAAATCTCGGCCGTATTGGTTCCCCCCGTCGCAGAGATCACCGTCCCGTCAATTGTTAAAACCACCGACTGGCCGCTGCCGATCGCACCGATACTCCAAATCCCAGAGTTTGAATCATAAGCCCCCGAAGCGGTCGAGGCTCCGGAAAAAGACAAACTCGAGGGTAACAAATCGAGAACAGAAACACCGCTCGCGTCGTTGGGTCCCGCGTTGCTGACCGTCACGGTGTACTGAACATTATCACCCACCCGTGGTCGACTAACATTGATCTGCTTTTGTATCGATAAGTCACTGACCGGCGGAGTAATCACGAGCGAAGCTTGGTCATCTTCACCTACATTCCCATTGCCAGGTTGGCTATTGGGGTCGTATTGATCGGCAGCGATGATCTCTGCAGTATTCGACTTACTACCCGGAGCCACGACGGTTGCCTCGATCTGCAAAGAAGGAGTCACTCCAGGCGAAACCGAACCAACCGTCCAGTGACCACTAACTGCGTCGTAACTGCCTTGCGATGGAGTCGCATTGACGAAATCCATTCCCGCTGGCAATAGATCTCGAACCACCACATTACTCGCAGCATCCGGCCCCGCGTTCTCGACGACCAAAGTATAGATAACGTTCTGGCCAACATTGGGTGCCGTTAAATTCGCCGTCTGCGTGAGCGACAGATCGGCAATGGTTGGAGTAATCGTTACCGAAGCGTAATCATCTTCTTGATCATTACCATTGTTCGGCGTGCTATCGACATCAATCGGCTCTGAAGAAATGATTTCAGCAACATTGGTAACAGGTGCGACCGACGTCACGGTTGCGATAATCGACAATGTCTCGCTGGCACCTTCAGCGAGGGAACCAACTGACCAGACACCACCAACTGAGTCGTAAGAGCCGACCGTGGTTGTCGCAGAAACAAAATCCAAACCATTTGGTAAACGATCACGCACCGAGACGGTCGTTGCATCATCAGGACCTACATTGATAATCGTAAGATCAAATTGAACCTGATCTCCTAGATTCGGTTTTACGACGTCGACGACTTGAGAAAGCTCGAGATCAATCTGCCGAGTCCCAACCATGACTGACGCTTGATCATCTTCTCCCGATTGATTGTTGTCGGGTGTTGAATCGGCATCGGGCTGATCCGCATTGATGACCTCGGCGGTGTTGGTGATGATCCCCGTCCCAGTCGGACTCGCCGATATCAGTAGTGTCACATTTGCCCCGCTTGCGAGGCTGCCAACATTCCAGATCCCTGTGGCACTGTTGTAGGTACCTACCTCGGGTGTCGAAGAAAGGTACTGCAGACCAACTGGCAAAAGGTCTCGAACCTGCACACTTGTCGCGTTACTTGGACCTGCATTGCTCAAGCCAATCGTGAACTGGATCGAATCCCCGATCAGCGGACTCGTGTTATCGACCGTCTTGCTCAACGAAAGGTCGATTTGGGGAGCACTAATGACGAACGTTGCCTGGTCATCTTCACCGGAAGACTGGTTTCCGGGTGTACTGTCAGCGTCAGGCTGATCCGCAGCTTGAATCTCGGCGGTATTACTCAACACGCCGGGCTGATCGACGGTCGCTACCACCGTCATTGATGGATTGGTACCAATCGGCACCGAACCAAGGCTCCAAAGACCTGTCTGCGAATCGTAGGTGCCTTGGGTGGTGGAAACATTTACAAGGGACATGCCGGCGGGCAGCACATCCAGAACCTGAACTCCCGTCGCGAGATCTGGCCCATCATTGGTGACCGTCACCGTGAAGGTCACACTCTGCCCAACGACGACCGTGGCCGGCGTTCCCGTCTTGGTCAAAGAAAGATCGATCTGCGGTACCGAAATGGCAACGCTCTTATAATCGTCCTCGCCAGTATTCTGATTTCCCGGCTGACTGTCAGCATCGGGTTGGTCCGCGGCAACAATCTCTGCATTCATCGTGAACGCGCCGGGTAAACTCGGACTGGCGACCAAAACCAGTTGCGAATTTCCACCAGACAACAAATTCCCAAGCGTCCAAATCCCGGTCACTGAGTTGTAGGTACCAGTAGCTGTCTGGGCACTGCTGATTGCAAATCCAGCTGGCAGTGGAACGCTCACCTGAATACCACTTGCGTCACTCGGCCCACTGTTGGAGACAGCGACGGTGAAAGTGACAGGCTGTCCAACTGCTGCAGTGCTCGGATTGGCAGAAAGCGTCAAAGACAGGTCCACCTGTGGTGATTCAACCGTCACCGATGCCTGATCGTCTTCACTGGAATTCGCATTATTAGGGGTGCTGTCTAGATCCGTCTGGTCAGCAGCAATCACCTCGACAGTACTCGTTAGTGGACCGTAAACATTCACCAGCCCGACAACAGTTAAGGTTGCCGAGGCTCCAGGAGCCAACGTATTCAGTGACCAAATGGAAGTGCTGGAGTTAAAGGTACCCACCGAAGCACTGGAACTAAGATACGAAATTCCGGAGGGCAAGGCATCTCGGATTTGAATACCCGTTGCTGTACTAGCACCAAAGTTTGAGACGACGGAAGTGAACGTCACTGGCTGACCAACCGTGACAGCCTGTGGAATCGCGGTCTTCACAATGGAAAGATCAATCGATTGTGAAGTGATGGTGGTAAGGACCTGATCATCCTCGCTTGCATCATTAGGCTGCGTCCCGTTTGTATCCGGAGTACTATCTGGATCGAATTGATCCGATGCGACGACTTCGGCAAAATTGGAACGAACACCCGCATTATCGACACGCGCCACCAGCGACAAAACCGCATTGCCACCCGACGCCAAAGTTCCAACACTCCAGATACCGGTTGTACTATTGAAAGCGCCCTGAGATGTGTTGAATGTTTGCAGCGTCACACCTGCTGGTAATTGGTCCAGAACCGCCACATTGGTCGCAGTGTCTGGACCATCATTATGGATGGTGATCGTAAAGGTGACGCTCTGCCCTAGATCAGGAGATGAGTCGCTTACCGTTTGTGCTAGACGCAGGTCAGAAGATTGAAAGTTAGCAAAATCTTGCGTGAAGTTCGTCTCTCCAGCAGTGCCAACGATCTCGGCTGAACCGTCGTAATTCGCGCCACCTACGATCTCCAATTCAATCGCACCAACCGAAGTCAGATCCACTCCACCACCACTGGTGGCTGTAAATTGGTTGAAAGGCAAGAACTCAGCCTGAAGCGGAACGGCTCCCCCGGTCTGAGGAATCGGAAGTGTTGCGGTGCTAAACCGACTCGATGTCCCAGCCACTCCATCGTCACTGTAAAGACGGACCACGGCAGTTCCACCTGACTGATCTGCACCGATCTGAAGCTGCAGCCCCAAGGCCTGACCCGAATCGGTCAAATCAACCCCGCCCAACCCTGAGTCATTGAGGCTCAAGGCGTCCCCATCAACGCCATCCCAAGAAATTCTCCGTACCCCGTCACCGGTTAAGCCAGCATCAAAAATGAGAAGGTTTGGCAGCAGCGGATCGTCGACATTCAATGCCACGTAGCCATTGGAGCTTGTGAGATTCACATAGAGATCCCGCTCACCGCCAATTGCCTCGGGAGCCAACTCCGCCGACGTCACTGGGACACCATCATTGGTCGTGTCCTGAACCGCTTGTTGAGTGATATCGAAGTCGTCGATGGTCGTAACGATCTGACCTTCCACGGCACCAGTGCTGACCGAGATCAAACTAGAGACTTTCTCAGTTAGCACACGTGTGCCAACTGTCTGAGCGGGCTGAACAACAAAGTAGTTGCCTGCGGTTAGTCGGGAAAACTCATAGCGTCCGTCTGCACCGGTGGCGGTCGAACCGGCGGAGGTATCAACGGCTGATTGGAAAATACCGTCTCCACTATCGCGGTAGAGAGAAACCGCTGCACCAGCGATCTCTTCGCCGGCGTTGTACCCGTTCCCAGAGAAATCGTTGAAGACTAACCCCGAGATCGATGCTAGATCAGTGGCTGCCAAGAGCCTACGAGATTCCAGATTCTCGAGCAGAAGCCGCCTTTTGAACTCACGCCGCCTAGCCGAAGTCCGTTTGTTCCGCATCTCTCATCCTGCTTTTTACGGTCTAAATCGTTTTGGACACCGAAAGGTTTGCCACAACCGAGCAGGCAAAACAAGTAGGCTAGAGAGAAAAGAGGAAAGAGGGGCTATTTAAGAGGTAAGTATTTCAGGGCAAACACGAGAAAAGAGTAAAAAAAACAGCTTGAGCAAGGCAAAGCAATTGCAAAGCCATGGAGGCTACGGACTGACAGGTCACAAAGGCAGTTTGCAAGGAATTGGCAAACAAGGAAAAAACCAAAGCGTAAAATCGCCAGCAGGCTCAATTTACGAGGGCCATCTCCCGCGATTCACGGAATAAATAGAGGTCGATAGCCAATCGCCCGTCAGTCCTAGCGACCATCGCACCGGAAATGATCGCTTCAAAAGCAAACTCCTCGGAATCAGTTGCACAACAGCACTTCAACCGGCGAGCACAAACCACCATGATATTCCACTCAACGGCAGAGCTTTCCTCGCAGAGACCAGCCCGCTAGCCAATGCTCATGAAAGGAACTGGAAAAGTGATCGATCCCCACCAAAGGCTCGACGGATCACCCAAGAAGCCACCGCTCACTGCAACACTTCATGGGGCCAAACTGATCGCGGCAATCACGCTGATTTCTGTCGGTAGCATTGCACTACATTTAAGAGCCCAAGGACAAGTTGAAGGCGATCGCCTCATAAATGGCCCAGTCTCAAAGTCTTTTTCAAAATACGACACCAACGAGGATGGCTACCTCACCGAAGCAGAATTCAGGGATGCACGACTGCTGAAGAAAGTTGACTCCAATGGGGACGATCGTATCAGCTTGCAGGAAGCGAGGTCAGCCGCTCGGCGAGGGGTCTTCGAGGGAATTCAATTACCCACGCCGCTTCATCGCGAAACACAAAACACGGAGCGAATGCAACAGACTTCCCCAGCAAGCAAGGATTCCACTACGGACACCGCGAAAACAGAATTCAATAAAGAAATCAGACAGGCACCGCAAAGACTCAACTCAATCGCTTTGGGAATCGGCCGGCGGATCAATTTTAGACCGTTCGTGGAAACTGCCAGTGTGACGCGCGCCGATGCAGCGGGCAACGTGGACAAGCAAACCCCATCCCCACACGTCGTGGTGATTGCGATGACGGGAACAGGTTGCCCTTTGTGCCTCAAGTACTCGCCAACACTCGCAAGAATCGAAGACCAATACAAAGAACAGGGCGTCGAGTTCATCTATGTCAACCCAAACGATTCGGAGAATCAGACACGAATTGACCGGGCGATTCAGCAGCACAGCTTTGACGGAGCTTACGTTCACGATCAAGAGATGTTGCTAACGGAAACACTCCAAGCAAACACCTCTACCGAAGTTTTTGTCCTCGACTCTTCTCACACCTTGCGTTACCGCGGCGCGGTGGATGATCAGTACGGCTTTGGCTACGCCCTCGATGAACCGAAAAACCACTATCTAACCGATGCGATTGATGCCGTGCTCGCAGGTCAAACGCCAAACATCGCGGCAACGACTGCGCCCGGATGCGAAATCTATTTTCCGAACGATACACCTGAACTTGCTGAACAAGACGTCACATACCACCGACAAATTTCACGAATCATGCAGACGCATTGCGTGAGCTGCCATCGGGAACATGGATCAGCCCCGTTCGCATTGGAACAATACGAATCGGTGAGTGATTTTGGAAAGATGATCGCGAGCGTTGTCAGCAGGGGAATCATGCCACCATGGTTCGCCGAGGGTCCTCCTCCGAGCAATCGGAAACACGACGGAGCAAACAGCGGGGATTCATCATCAAACGGACCTTCGACACAGCACAAAAGCTCGACACAACACTGGGCCAACGACCGAACGGTTCCGGACGAGGATCGACAGCGGTTGATTCAATGGGTATCCGCGGGAATGCCCGAAGGTGACCCGAGCGAGGCGCCATTGCCAGTGAAGTACCCGGAAGACTGGGCGATTGGAACACCGGACCTGGTTCTGCAAATTCCAGAACCGATCAGCATCAAAGCGGAAGGCCAAATGCCTTACGTCCACCGACTGGTTTCCACCACACTCGATAAGGATCAGTGGGTCTCAGCTGTAGAGATTCGTCCGACAGCGATCTCCGCGGTGCATCATGTCCTTGTCTACATCGCGAAACCGGGCAGTGGGCTTCGTGCGATCCAAGAGGGCTCCGCTGGCTTCCTCGCTGCTTTCGTCCCAGGGAACTCGCATCAGATTTATCCCGATGGCTACGCAAAGCAACTCGCGGCAGGTTCACGCCTGATTTTTCAAATTCACTACACGCCCAACGGTCAAGCCACCACCGATCAAACTCGACTCGGATTGCGTTTCAGCAAACAACCACCGCAATATGAAGTCAAAAACCATGGCATTGCCAATCATCGCATTTTGATTCCAGCAAATGCAGATCATCACCGAGAAAACGCATCACTTACGGTGCCAAGTGACATCAAACTCTTGGCCGTCATGCCTCACATGCACGTGCGAGGTAAAGCGTTTGAATACGAACTGGTGTATCCCGATGGCGAAAGACAACAACTTCTAAATGTCCCTCGTTACGACTTTAACTGGCAACTTGAATATCGTCTTTCCGAGCCTCTATCGATTCCAGCAGGAACCCGAATCGAACTTGCTGGATGGTTCGACAACAGCGCAGAGAATCCTGCAAATCCCGACCCAGACAAAGACGTCAGGTGGGGGCCTCAGACGACCGACGAAATGATGCTCGGATACGTCGAGTATATCGTGGACGGCGAGCGAATCGCAGATTAACAAGAGGGCGACAAGTCCATCGTGGCATGATTGCAGCGATCGACAACTCGCTCTAGCGATCATCTTCCCACGATGTCACTCATTTGAGGAATCAATCCAACGCCGAGTCAAACCTTGATAGGCGTCAATTCTTCGGTCACGAAGAAATGGCCAATGAGTCCGCACAACATCGATCTCCTCAATGGCGCAGTCCGTTGTAACCAAGCACTCTTCGCTCGTCCCAGCCTTCGCAACCACCTCTCCTCGTGGCGATGCAACAAAGGAAGTCCCCCAGAACTCCAAACGCCCCTCAACGCCAACTCGGTTTGCAGCACCTAACCACAATCCGTTTGCAATTGCATGGGCACGCATTGCCGTGAGCCAAGCGTCTTGTTGCCCAGCCCCAAACTCTTCCTTCTCTTCGTCAATCCATCCGATCGCCGTGGGATACAACAAGATCTCGGCACCGGCTAAGGCGAACAGTCGTGCTGCCTCGGGGAACCACTGATCCCAACAGATGCCAACACCCAGCTTTGCATACCGTGTTTGGATCGGCTTGAAGCCGAGGTCGCCTGGCGTGAAATAAAACTTTTCGTAGAACAACGGATCATCCGGAATGTGCATCTTGCGATAAAGCCCCGCGATGGAGCCATCTGCATCAATCACTGCGACCGTGTTGTGATAAAGCCCCGGTGCCCGGCGTTCAAAAAGAGGCACCACGACGACGACCTCCAGCCTCTTTGCCACCTCAGCAATTGCCTCAGTTGAAGGGCCTGGAATGCTCTCGGCGTAGTCAAAGTTTCGGTGGTCCTCACTTTGGCAGGGGTACGGACCAGCGATCAGTTCTTGCAGGCAGATGACCTGCGCGCCCTCGGCAGCAGCTTTTTCAATCCAGCTGATCGCCGTTTCGATACACCTTGAAGGTGATCCGGCGTCTCGCATCTGTACCATGGATAAGCGAACAACACGTCCCACAGTCGGGTTCCTTCTGACTAGGATTTGCGGTTAACCTTTGCCAACATCGCAACAACATTTTGAAAGGCCATTTCAGCCGTGGAATATCGTACGCCAAGGCGACTCTTTTTTGCAGGTACAGACACCGAAGTTGGCAAAACTTATGTCACTTCCCTGGTGGCCAAACTTCTCGGCAATCAGGGCTGCAAGGTGGGAGTCTACAAACCAGTGGCAAGTGGATGCCAGCAAGTCAACAACACGCTCGTGGCGGAGGATGCGGTTGCACTCTGGCAAGCTGCCGGAAAACCGCTAACACTTGAACAAGTCTGCCCCCAACGATTTGAAAAAGCACTCGCCCCACCCCAAGCCGCTGAAGCAGAGGGAAAAAAGGTTTGCATCGATCAATTGATCAATGGGATCGTGCCGTGGGAAAAAGACTCCGAGGTGCTTTTGATTGAGGGTGCTGGTGGACTCTTCAGCCCCATCGCCGACGGACTACTCAATCTTGATTTGGCCAAACAACTGAACGCGCAAATTATCTTGGTCGCTGAAAATCGCCTAGGCGCGATCCATCAAGTGATTGCAACATGTGAAGCTGCAAAAGCTCACCAATGCGTGCCCGCCGGGATCTTTCTATCGCACCCGAAAAACGAATTCCACGAAGCACTGCGGGAAAACCCAAACCAAATGGAAAGGTACAGCAAAGTTCCCATCTTAGGCACGGTTCCCTTCGGTGGTGACGAACAACACGTTGCAGGAATCAACTCGATTCTCAAATAAAATCTACGTTCGCCAGTCACTGCATCACCTCAACTAGCACACTTACCACAAACCCACACCATGACGCCCAACCAACTGAAATACCGATTTACCAAGCTACCTGCAGCGACAGCTCTGGCGTGCCTTGTGAGTCTTGCGCTATCCAGCCTAAGCTTATGCGGCACCTGCTTCTCAGCCGAGTGGAACATCCCATTGTCAGGAAACGCCTACCGCACCGCTCCCACCAGCAGTGACCAGGGCTTCACACGAGATCAAGGTGTGCGGTGGGATGATCAAGAGGAAACCATCTCAGTGTTTTTTCACCTTGATCAACCCGCATCCATTGCACTCTCAATCCGTGCCAGCACAAACTCGGCTCCATCTTCGGTTGTTGCCTCAATTGGTCAGCAACGCTTTCCATTTACTATCCAAGACTCAACTCCAAAAATCATCATGATCGGTGAAACAGGTGACTTACCGGCGGGTTACGCGCGTGTTGACATCCGAGGTGAAAGTCAAACCTCGTTCCGCGGAATCCAAGCCACCGATTTGATTGTCCAAAGCGAGAAAGCGGATTTGGACATCCGCTATGTGAAGAACAATCAAGGCAACATGTTCTATTGGGGGCGACGTGGCCCATCGGTTCACCTTCGCTACCACGTCCCGCGCGATCAGAAACTGACCTATGCTTACAGCGAAATCACTGTTCCCGAGTCGCTGGACCCACTTGGCACCTACTACATGGCGAATGGGTTTGCTGAGGGTTACTTTGGCATCCAAGTAAACAGCCCGACAGAGCGGCGAGTTCTATTCTCGGTGTGGAGTCCGTTCCAGACTGACAATCCTCGCGAGATCCCAGAAGACCAGAAAATCATCGCCCTTGGCAGAGGCGAAGGAGTCCATTTAGGCGAATTTGGCAACGAAGGATCGGGCGGCCAGAGCTATCTGGTCTATCCGTGGCAGTCGGGACGCACCTACCGGTTCTTGACCGAAGTGATCCCAAATGGAAATGGGCAGACCACCTACACATCGTGGTTTGGTGACGTTGATCAAGATGAATGGCGTCTGGTCGCTAGTTTCCGCCGCCCTAAAACAGACACACATCTGCGTGGATTCCACTCGTTTCTTGAGAGCTTCTATCCGGCACATGGTCACAAAGAGAGACGAGCCAATTATGGGAACACTTGGGTGCGGGACACCGAGGGATCTTGGCACGCTTGTACAAAAGCAACCTTTTCAGTCGACGCCACGGGTGGTGGTGGCCATCGACTTGATTTCACCGGCGGCAGTGACCAAAACCACTTCTACTTACAAAACTGTGGTTTCCTTAATGAGACTCAAACTGCCGGAAACACTTTTGAACGCACTACTGAACCTTCATCACCACCAAAGATTGACTTCGATAAACTGCCCCGCTAGCGGTGCAAAGCAAAATCAAGAGAAGCACTAAACCGCTCCCAAACTAACGGGTTACAGCGGTCAGCATCCTTCAGCGCAACCACCCCCGAAGAAGCTAGGGTTCTGGAGAAATTAGGGTTCTGGAGAAATTAGCGTTCAGGAGCAATTAGCGTTCTGGAGCAATTAGCGTTCTGGGAAGGGTGGTGCATCATAGAGCGTTCGAAGCCGATAGAACTCCTGCTTCATCGACTCCAACAGCGACGCGTAACGAGAATCGTCATGCACGCTTTTCATCTCTAGCGGGTCAGCTTCGAGGTCAAAAAGATTCCATTCGTTGCTAACCGGAAAGTGAATCAATTTGTGCTGCATGGTGCGGACGCCGAAATGCTGCGGCACTGCATGCTCGCCAAGCTCATAATAGGCATAGTACAACGATTCTCTCCAATCGACTTCCTTTCCCTCCATCAAAGAAACCAATGACTGGCCCTGAATCTCATCGGGCACCTTCAGTCCGGCAACCTCGAGGAATGTGGGAGCGTAATCAATATTTTGAATCAATTGACTCGGGCGTGATCCAGGCTGAATCACGCCTGGCCAACGTGCCACAAAAGGCATTCTGAAAGACTCTTCGAACATCCATCGTTTGTCATACCACCCATGCTCACCAAGGTAGAAACCTTGATCGGACGAATAGATAACCAAAGTATTCTCAGCGAGCCCGTGATCATCGAGGTACTTCAGCAGCGTCCCAACACTCTCATCCACAGCCTTGACGGTGCTTAAGTAATTTCGCATGTATCGCCGATACTTCCAACGAACAAGTTCTTGATGAGTCATCTCACCAGTGGCAAATCGATCAAGAAACTCTTGATTCCTTGGACCAAAGTGAGCATCCCAAACCTGTTTTTGTTTGTCAGTCATCCGATTGTATTCAGGAGTCCCATAACGATCGGGCGCCGGCAATTTCACATCACCACGCTCGTCTTTACGAACCTTTGCGTCGTACGCCCAATCAAAATGCCGATCAATCTCCATCTCGTTCCCAGCCAGAGTCTGACTCCGATATTTGTAGTCATCAAACAATGTCTCGGGTTCAGGAATCACAACGTCATCAAATGAACCGAGATGTCGCAGAGCAGGAGCAAACGTTCGGTGGGGCGCTTTGTGTTGACACATGAGAAAAAACGGCTTTGATGAATCTCGCTTTTCCAACCAGTCCAACGCTTTCTGTGTTGTGAGATCTGTCGCGTACCCCTCAAACCGCTTGCTGCTTCCGTCAGGCTGGATAAAAACGGGGTTGTAGTAGTTACCTTGGCCTGGAAACACCTCCCAGTGATCAAACCCCAATGGCGTTGTTTTCAAGTGCCACTTACCAATCACAGCCGTGTTGTAACCACCAGCTTGCATCGCCTTGGCTACCGTCCATTGACTCTGATCGAACCCTTTACCGGTGTTCCGCATGAATCCATTTTTATGGCTATGCTTCCCGGTCAATATGGTCGCGCGCGAGGGTCCGCAAATCGAATTACCGCAAAAGGAATTCAGAAACACCGCCCCTTCTTTAGCGATGCGATCGATATTAGGTGTAGGGGCAACTTCAGCCAGCGGACCTTCGTAGGCTGATATCGCGTTGATTGCATGATCATCCGAAAAGATGAAAAGTATATTAGGACGCTCAGCAGAAAATCCCGTCGTTGCGACAGCAACGATTAGCCCGAGAACGAAAAACAAACGGCGATTGATTCGGTCTAAACTACTCATAAAACCTACAGACGATCCAATGTTGGAAGAGTATTGTCGCTTTGACACCGTTGTAGCATCTTGCTTGACAACGATACCGAGCGTGTAGTCTAGCAACTCTCGATAAAGGATTCGACCAGATCACCGCGTGACATCACCAAACGCCGATACAACATCGTCTACATCCGCCGATGAGATCAACTGAACGGCTCAACGCAATTACCACTTGGCATCCTCAATCCGAACGCTCCTTCACCACCCAACCCCCCGACGAAGCAAACCGATGAGCACAACTGTGATGCACGGAGAGAAAATGAGCCGCCGTTCTTGCCTGCAGATCGCCGCAGCCACTTCGCTGACGGCATCACTCGCTAATGCCGAGGAAAAATCGAATGAACTGCCGAGAATCAAGAAGGCGGTTAAGTTCCACATGATCAAAGAGGAAATGAGCGTGCTGGACAAATTCAAGCTCTTGAAAGACGTCGGACTCGATGGAACGGAAATCCACGTGACGAGCAAAGTTGATCGTAATGAAGTTCGTCGTGCAATCGACAGAACTGGAGTGGTGGTTCATGGATTTCTAAACAGTGACAAACCTGACCTGATCCACGCAATCGACAGCGCGAAGTATTACGGGGGCAGCAGCGTCCTCGTTGTTGCAGGACGAGTGGACGCAAGTCACCCATATGATGAAGTTTACCGACAGCAACAAAGCCGGATTCTCAAAGCTCTACCCTACGCTGAAAAGCACAACATCAAACTGCTGATCGAAAACGTCTGGAACGGTTTTCTCCTGAGCCCACTTGAGATGGCACGATTTATCGACGAATTAGACAGCCCAGCCGTCGGGGCTTACTTTGATGTCGGCAATGTGGTTCGTTTTGGCTGGCCGGATCATTGGATTCGAATCCTCGGAAAACGCATCGCAAAACTCGACATCAAAGAGTACAGCCGTGCAAAACAGATGAACGAGGGACTTCGCAAAGGATTCGAAGTCGAGATCGGCAAAGGTGACTGTGATTGGCCTGCGGTTAGAAAAGCCCTGAACGAGATCGGGTACACGTCGGGATGGGCAACGGCAGAAGTCCCAGGCGGTGATCGCAATCGCATCGCTGAAATTGCGAAGCGGATGAATGAAGTGCTACCATAAGCAAGTGCGAGACAGGATCCAAAACATGATCCACCTCATGCGACCCATCCATTGACGCCGTGGCCATTTTCAAAGCGCAAAATTTTGAGCCAGCTTCCACCTAGCGATCGACGAAAACGCAAGCGTCCCAAGCCGGACTTACGTCGCACTCGTGCCTACCAACCGCCGGAAAAAAGCGGCGACGTTGACCGTGAACATCAAGCATCAATCGCTGCCGAAGCAGAATCTAAAGTCATCCTATCACGTCGATTTGACCCGATCCTCGGTGGAGGATTGTCGCTTGTTATTTCAGTACTTGTTATTGGACTTGGCTTGATCACTCAAGCTGGTGCGAGTCAGTTCTTACTCGCTATCGAACTCTATCTATTCACTGACCTATTCATCAACGGGCCCCACTTCATCGCCTCGTACAGAGTACTCTACTCGCGAATTGAAAACCTAGTAAAACACCCCATCGTCACGATCTTCTTCCCGACCCTTTCTGCGATCTTTCTTAGCTACATCGTCTACTGTTCTTATCAGATGGATGCATTTGATCCTCTTGGCGTCATGGCAGTACTGAACATTGTCGCCCCAATCGTCCTCGCGTGGCATTACACGGGTCAGTCATGGGGAACCACGGCGTGCTTTGCACACCTAAGTGGATTCCGAATTAGCAGGAAACAACGGCTGTTGATTCGAATTGGCTTTTTCAGCCTATTCGTTTATCACATCGCGTGGGCTTACAATTCAACGGGGTTCGTCCAACAAGTTTTGAGCGAAGACGAAGCTGGCGATTACCTCATGCAATCGATCATGTCTCTTTGTCGTCTTCTCGTCGCGGTTGGATTCATCGCGGGGCTGTACGGTTTTTGGCAGATGTCGCATCAAGCCGCTCGCCAAGTCCCCGTGCGAACATGGCTTCCCTGGGCTGCAACCTTCAGCTGGTATGTCATGCTGGACTTCAACCCCGCGGCCTTCTTTTTGCTTCAGTTTTTCCACGCCTTTCAATACTTGATGTTTCCTATGCGTGTTGAGCTGAATGAATACACTCCAAAGACACGGCGATCTCATCACATGATCGCCTACTATGTGATTCTGGTTGCACTCGGATACATCGCCTTCGAATGGTCAAGTTTCGATGCAATACCGAAGGAACTGATACCTGCAGGAACAGCGGTCATGATGATCATTAACCTTCACCACTACTTCATCGATGCGGTCATCTGGAAAATACGGGAGCCAGAAGTTCGCCAAGCGCTTTTTGGGCACCTATCGCCTTCATCATCAAGCTGATTTTTGATTCCACAGAATTGACCCGACAGACAACACCTCTCACCAAAGCTGATGCGGCAGGGACTGCCCTTCTGTGATTAGATAGCGATGATCAGCCTTCAATGAATTGAACTTCTGCCTCCGACCACTCGGCCACCAAACCACAAGTTCATCCACAACCTCATCCCTTCCGATTCCCATTGCGATGATCGACTCGTTGCGACACAGGTAACCATCGCCTGCTGTCACCCAGCCATATTTCAACTTTCCTGCTATCGAAGCCTCAACACGCAACCCTACTGCGTCGCGACCAGATTCCGTGCCAACAAATTCGAATTGCACCCAATGATTCGGCGTGATGGTCTCATTCATTAACAGCGCTGACGGATCATTCAGGTGAGTCACAACGAGGTCCATGAGTCCATCACGATTGACATCCAATTTGGCCATAGCTCGGCCAAGGTGGGGCGTTGCCCAATACAAAGACTCATCAGTAACCTCGCTGAAAACCAAACGTCCGCCTAGATTGGCAAAAAGCTGAGGAAGTTGCCGAAAGTCTCCGTCCATCTGCAAATATTCATCAACATGCCCATTACTGACGGCCAGATCAGCTAGGCCGTCGTTATTGAAGTCAATCGCCTGAGCACCGAAACCGAGAACTGGAAGACTGACAGAGCCGAGTCCAAACTGCTTGGCACGATCTCGATAACCGCCTGAATCTTGCATGTAAAGACAGACCGGCTCTTGCTGAAAGTTTGCGATGTGAAAATCCATCCCGCCGTTATTATCAAAATCCGCTGCCGCAATTCCCATGCTTGCTGTTCCCGCACCCCCAGCAGAAAACGCTAAACCCATCAGCTTGGCTGTGTCGACGAACCTTTCCTCATCAACACGGTATTTCCAGCATTGATTAGCGGTACTGTCATTCCCAACAAACACTTCGTTACCCTGCTGACCATCCAAGTTCGCGATCACCAACCCGAGTCCCGGCCGCGCCGCTTGGCTCTTCCCGCCGATGTCTAACCATTCCAAGCCGCCGCTTCCGTCATTCAAAGCGATTTGATCGCGAGAGTGCCCGAAGCCGTTAGGCCCGAGAGCCTCAATCACTTCACCGACTTCATTGACCGGAGGTTTGCGAAACAGTTCACCATCTTCGACGTAATTGACTCGGTAAAG
>JBMHCO010000165.1:0-7052 GCA_049889895.1 Rubripirellula sp. | reverse complement strand
TGGCAATCATGAACGAGTCTCCTAAGCGGCTTTCTTTTTACGACGCATTAAACTCGCCGCCCCTGCACCAGCAAGTGACAGCAATGCCGAAACAGGACCAATCGGCCCGCCACCGCGTGACCCACCACCGGCACCAAAACTGCTCCGAGGTCGTGAGGAATATTGCGACGATCTCGAACTGTCGTACGAACTAGTCGCAGGGGGAGACGATGACTGATTAGCTTGTGCCACTTGAGTACGCGGACTTGCAGGTGACGTGGTCGAAGATGGGTTCTCTGGCGTGCTCGCCTGATCCGAGGAGGAACCTGCAGTGCCAGCAGTAGATGAAGCAGGAACACTTTTATCGGAGACGGCCTGAGGTTTGGCGTTAGAAGAAGTGGCATCTGAGTCCATTCCTTCGGGAGCTTGCACCTTGGTTGCCTGGGTGATCAGCTTCCCTTCAGGAGCTTCCTCAAGTTCCTTCTCCACGGCGATAAACGAAGTGTAAGCAGTGACAAGTTGATGCCTCAAACCTAGTTCAGTGATTTCAGCTTTCCCTGCAGGCGTTTCCGCACCCACATCACGATTCCAAATTTGACGGATCCGTTGCCTGGCCCAAACCGAACCAATCGAATCGTGTGCAGGCTCGATTTCGGGCAACTCCAACTCGAGTTCCAATTCAACAGGCTGTCCCATCACATTACCTCTCAGTTTGACCGTTGAAAAACCGGTTTGGGAATACTTGGCCAAAACAATGAGTGGCTTCCCTGCATATAAATCTGGTAGACGCTCGGGAACTTGGTCTTGAACCGTCAAATCGCCCCAATCAATCTGCAAATCCGTCATGTAAGGCGAATTTGTCAGTACATTGACTTGCTCAGCGAGTGCGACCGGATTGTCTTGATTGGTGACTTGCAATGAAAAGCCACGTCCTATCTCTGCAGCTCGTTTCATTAGGTAGTCATTCGGGGCAGCGCCGAACGCAACTGGAAAGACTCTCGCATCTTGGAATCGCTGATCCTTAAGATACCTGAGAATAGAATGATCGTTTCCGACGAGGGCATCTGTCATCAAGAACAGGTAGCGTGGTGGGCTGCTTTCGGTTTGTGTTTCACCCAGAGCAAGCTGCAATGCGGACAACAGATTGGTGCCGCCGTTGGCCCGAAGACCTCGAACAAAATTTTTAGCCGCTTCAATGTTTTCGCTTGTTGCGGGAACCGCTGCAGGCTGGAACGCTCGAGCTTGATTGCTAAAAGAGATCACGCGGAAAGTATCTTCAGCTTTGAGACCATCGAGAATCTTATCCGCGAACTGTCGAAGCTGACTCATTGCTGGCCCGTTCATGGATCCACTGGTATCCAACACCAAGAGCACTTCTCGAGATGTAATCTCCGAAGAATCTAGCGACCACTTGGGCTGCAACGCGAGCATCACATATCCATCCTCATTTGAACTGGCTCGATGAGTCATCGAAGCGAGTGTTGTGTGCTCACCGGCGAGCCGATACTCAAAGATAAAGTCCTGATCGGGCACAACTGATTGGTTTTTTAATGTCACGATCGATTCAGTTTCAGATCGTTTTTCCACATTGAGCTCGTGCGTTACTGGAGTGACTGCCTGAATTGGCATCGCACCATCAATCTTTACGGTGATGAACACGTCCTTTCCGTTTCGCATTCCACTGGGAATCACTTCCGGAGTGATGCGTGATGCGTCGGGAACGAGATCGGTGTCTCGCGCCCAACCACGCCCCATACTTGGCCGTGAAACCGGAGTGCCGGGGATGTAGCGAGGACCTACCACCATAGGGAAGCGGAAAAGGTATCTCTCTTGATCCACCTCAAGCGGTTGGACGTACTCAATGTGAATCACAACTTCAGCGTTAGCCGGAATGTTCGCAACGGATTGAGTAAAAATATTTGCTCTTTCCTGTTCCAGTAACGCCGCTTTGCGTCCATCTTGGCGAGCCCGTTCATAGATTTGCCGGGCTTCTACTCTCTCTTTCACCTCACCTACAATTAGTCGCTCACCGATCTGAAACGAATAAGCGTCCACGGCGCTGTTTTCTGGAAGCGGGAACACGTAAAGGGCTTCAAGACGATCAGAAAACGGGTTTTGGAAAACCTGTGAAACTCGTACACGAGCGAGCACACCAGAGATTTCAGCTTCGACACGCGTCTCTTTCAGGTGAAACGTTGGAGCCGCCGGCTGGGCTTGTGCTGGGTTTGAAGTTTTTGGTTTTACGCGTTCATAGGTTTCGTCACTAATTAGCATTTGCCCCTGAGTGACAGGAGCACCACCTAAAACGCTAAAACCCGCTTGAGCGGAGGTCGAACAGAAGAGCAGCAAAGCTGAGGCTGTAAACCAGCTGATTGAATACAGAGCTTTGAATGGCGTTGCAAAGTTGGTTGCGGAATAAATCATCTAAGGATGCTCCGGTGTGGCGTTGGAATCGTTGCATCCAACGAAAGATCCTCAGAGCACGCTTTTCTTCGTGTAACCGCCGGAAAAAAGCAAAAAATTACGTAGTCACAAAAAAAGCGACCGGCAAATCTGCCGATCGCTTTCTGTTATCGAGTTAATCTGGTGAAAGATTAATACATGTCGTGGTCGCCACCGGTGCCGGCCTTCTTGCCAGCCTTTGGCTTCTCAGCGACCAATGCATCGCTGGTCAACAACAAGGTTGCAACACTAGCGGCATTGCTGAGGGCGGTACGGGTGACCTTCGTGGGATCGATCACACCTGCTTGTACAAGGTCTTCGTAGGTGTCAGTCAGAGCGTTGTAACCACCATTGCCTTTCATGCCGGCGACCTTTTCGCAGACGATGCCGCCATCTTGACCAGCATTCTCTGAAATCATGGTCAACGGTGCTCGGCAGGCGCGAAGCACGATGTTGTATCCCACCAGTTGATCATCACTTAGATCGGAAGATGGCTTAACTGAAGCTGAAGCCCTCAGAAGAGCAACACCACCACCGGGGAGGATTCCCTCTTCCACAGCGGCGCGAGTCGCATGCAGAGCATCTTCAACGCGAGCCTTCTTCTCTTTCATCTCGCTTTCAGTCGCTGCACCAACATTGACTTTGGCAACACCACCAGCGAGCTTTGCAAGACGCTCTTCGAGTTTCTCGCGGTCGTAATCGCTGGTGCTGTTTTCGATCTCACGTCGGATCTGATCGATACGAGCTTTGATATCACTGGTCTTGCCAGCACCTTCGATGATCGTCGTGTTATCTTTATCAATGATGATCTTCTTCGCTCGGCCCAACTGAGGCAGGTCGACGCTCTCAAGCTTGACGCCGAGTGCTTCAAAGATCGCGCTACCACCGGTCAGGATGGCAATGTCTTCCATCATTGCTTTGCGACGATCCCCGTAGCCAGGAGCTTTCACGGCAGCAACGGTGAAGGTGCCACGAAGCCGGTTGATCACCAACGTTGCAAGTGCTTCGCCGTCTACATCTTCAGCGATGATCAAGAGCGGCTTACCCTGCTGAACCACTTTCTCAAGCAGTGGCACCATGTCTTTGATGTTGCTGATTTTCTTTTCGAAAACAAGCACGTAAGCGTCTTCAAGTACGGCTTCCATCGATGCTGGATCAGTCACGAAGTACGGCGACAGGTAGCCACGATCGAACTGCATTCCTTCGACCCACTCCTGCTCGGTGTGAAGACTTTTGCCTTCATCCACGGTAATCACACCGTCTTTACCGACTTTGCTCATCGCATCAGCCAACAAATCACCGATTTCTCGGTCATTGTTACTCGCGATCGTCGCGACGTTGGCCATCGCTTCCTTGTCCTTCACCTTCGTTGCCATTTTGTGCAACTTCTCGGTGATATCAGAAACTGCAGTCTCGATACCGGCCTTCATTTGAATTGGGTTAACGCCAGCCACAACTGCTTTGAGACCTTCGTTGAAGATCGCTTCAGCCATGACCGTTGCCGTGGTTGTACCGTCACCAGCAACATCACTGGTCTTGCTCGCGACCTCACGCACCATTCGTGCGCCCATGTTTTCGTAAACATCTTCGAGATCGATCTCTTTCGCGACCGTTACTCCGTCCTTGGTAACCGTTGGGCTTCCAAAGCTCTTCTGAAGAATGACGTTTCGGCCTCGAGGACCGAGGGTCACTTTGACGGTTCTTGCCAATTTCGAGACACCGCGTCGAATCGCGTCGCGTGCCTCTTGGTCAAATGCAATGATCTTTGCCATTTTGAATTACTGTGTTTGTTTGAGTGAATGTGAATTATCAATGCGTCTTGTCGACGCTGCGACGAGATGATTACTCGATAACGGCCAAAACGTCGTCTTCACGCATCAGCAGGTACTCGACGTCATCGATTTCGACGGTCTCGCCTGCGTAACTGCTGAACAGAACCACGTCGCCCGCGTTTAACTGGCTGGCCGAACGCGATCCGTCATCAAGAAGGCGACCGCTTCCAACGGCGACGACCGTGCCGCGGGCAGGTTTTTCACGTGCTGAATCGGGGAGAACAATACCGCCTGCGGTGGTCTCTTCGCTCTCGACTCGCTGCACAACGATTCGCTCACCCATTGGCTGTAGGCGAATCTTTGTGGATTTCTTGGCTGCTGCCATCTCGGTGCTACCTTTCTCGTCGCGGGTAGGATGTTAATGAAGCTATTTCAATTCGTTATTAAAGTTGAACGTCCGTCTCAGCGACCAAACAAGGCACAACGGCTGTCATACCAATTTGGCAGTTCCACGTTCGTGACATCCCTTTACAGCAACCTCCGTGCCATTCGCAAAAAAACACGCGCAAATCATTTCCATAAAACAACTTAAGGAAACAAGAGATTTGTCTTAACCCGAACCAATGTCCATATTGGCAGCGACGGTTTTGGCATAATCCGGAGCCCCCACCAGTCACAGGCAATAACGGCTTAGGGAGCCAACAATGGCATGCTTTCCCACCACCGGCAATATGCAACGCTCGACGCGGCAGTCCAGAACACTCCGCCACAGGAAAGCCGGTTCGGCCATGCGGTTTCACCCCGAATCGGATTCGTCTAGGTGATTCCCAGAGAACCCAATAAACTGAGCGTAGAGCAAAGCGTACGCCTTTGACGAATCAGTCATCGAAGCCAAGGTTGGCCGCCCCGAGCGTACTTGCGATTTGAATGGACTCAATACCGAGCGATTGGCATGGACGCCCGTATTAATTCGAAATTGTTACGCCTTTGCCGCGCTGCTGAATGTAATCCGGCTCCCACCGGCCAAACTGCCGATCCGCTCAATAGCGTTAGAAACGCGACCCTTGCCGTCGCGACCCTCCTGATCTCGTGGTGCTTCAGTAGCCAGGTAAATTTCTGCCAAGCAGGTAGTGTGCGAACCGCGAACTTCATCGTGGAAGCACCAAGCCAAGCATTTGCCACTGAGGTTGCAAAATTTGCCGAGCAGTACCGAAAAGAACTTGCGACCTACTGGCTTGGCACCCCGCTTCCCACCTGGCCGAATCCCTGCCCAATTCGCGTAATCGTCGGACCCAACTTACCGGCTCAGGGAGTCACAACCTATGACCCGATCCCGGCCAGAAACTTCCAAATGGAGGTGGTCGGCTCCAAAACAAGGATCCTCGATAGCGTCCTACCTCATGAGATCACACACACGGTTTTAGCAACCTACTTTGGTCGCCCGCTACCGAGGTGGGCAGATGAAGGGATTTGCACCACCGTTGAACACCAATCAGAACGCCAAAAGCATGAAAGAAAATTGATTGAGTTTTTGCGATCTCATCGAGGAATCGCGATGAATCAGCTCTTTTTGATGACAGACTACCCCGCGGACGTCCTTCCGATGTACGCGCAAGGCTACTCGGTTTGCCAATTCTTGATCGCCCAAAGAGGTCCGAGAGCTTTCATTCAGTTCTTAGGGGACTACCTGCATCACCCTTCATGGACCACGAATATCAAAAGGCACTACGGATACGATTCGCTACAAGAATTCCAAGATTTCTGGATTGCGTGGGTCGCGTCCGGCAGCGGGCCGACGAATCAGTTCGCGAAGTGGAATGCCCCCACAACCACTGACAATCTAATTGCAGTAAGTTACTCCCAAGGTCGAAAGCCCGCGGAGTCCATAGTTATCACGCCCCCGACTGCCGAAAATAACTCACCGAGCCGTTCTTCCGCTCGCTCTACAAATCTGTCGCTAGGTCAGGAAATCAAGCAGGTTTCTGCTGCACAAGCGTTTCCCGCAAGTCGCAACGCCCCGGTGAAGAGGGCCGCAGTGGATGCGATCTCACTACCGGAACGTGGCCAACTCACAAATTCCCCCACCGACGCACCATTACTCGCGAGCCACCCAAATCTCACCTCAGATCCCTTCACACCCGGCTGGATTACACGACCGACCATCCGTCAGCCTTCGACTAGCAACCAGCAAGCAATCCATGACAACTTGCATCCAATGACAATATTGGTTCCAGTCGGCCCAATCGAGGGGGTCAAAACGCTCGATCAAGACCGACCTGAGGCTCCGCAAACCTCAGTGAATGCTGCTCCTAACAGCGCGTCAGTCACCGTTCAGCCACGAAAAACGATTCCTGCTACCGATTACGCCCGACAAACTTGGCGTTAAGGCTACCGCGACAACGGAAAACCTGCTAATTTTCTGCGATCCGAGGGAATCCAATGATCCCCCTCAAGAGTGTCGTTACGCATCGCCGATTCTCTCAGCGACAATTATCGCCGAGAGAAGCCGCTCAAATTTTTGACTAGGCTTCGATGCGTTTGAGAGCCACTCAAAACCAACCAGAACTACTTTTCATTTCACTGGTGAAATTCGATGGCAAAGCCACAACATAAACTTAAGAAAGCAAACCACGGCCGACGTCCGGCAAGCGCGAAAGCACGCAAAGCGAAACGCAAGAAGATCAAAACCTGATTTGATTTTTCTTCTACTCCCCTCGCATTCATTAACCTCCGGTGTCGCTGATTTTCATCCATAGGCGGTAACGCGATGCGTCAAGAGACTCTGATCGATCTATCACTCTTCGATGTGGATCAACCCATTGCCGATATTGAAGAGATTCGGCAGTACAATCCACAGCG
>JBMHCO010000164.1:0-13496 GCA_049889895.1 Rubripirellula sp. | reverse complement strand
AGACCGTCAAAGTACCTACTACCGATTACTGATTTTTGCCGATCAGGCAATGCATCAATGCATTGTCGAAGTGCAGACAGTTTGTCATCCCACGTATCGCCTGCGATCTCATTGATCGCTTCGAAATGGGAGTCCAAAATTTGCAGCACCGCCTCGCTTAGAAGTACCGGATTTTTCTGTTGCTTTCGGTAATGGGCCAGCACGATTCGTGAAGCGATGCCTCGAACCCAAGGTCCAAAAGGACGACTCAAATCACACTCATCGAGACGTCGCCATGCAACCAGCATCGTTTCCTGAAACAGATCATCAATCGCCGCTTCGTCGCGAACTAAACTGCGAAGATAGACGAGTAACATCCGCGAATTTTCACGGACTAGGATTTCAAATGCTTTTTTCGCTTTCTCATTCACAGAAAGATCCAGTTAACACTGCCTAAAATTGATGACATTATTACTGTCGCGGTTCAGCAAAACGGGGACAAAAAAACGATGTAATTTTCAAAACTCGAGAATGAAAAAAAATCGTGGCACATTCGTCCCCTGAGAAATCGCTGCTTTTGCAAGGACCACATCTCTGGCCGCCTTTATCCGCGTTTAAGAGAACCATAGGATCGCATTTCCTGATTTGCCTGCCTTTCCAAATGCCTCCAAGACGATCATTTCTCGCAACCCCAGAGACAGAGAATCGTTCCGAAGAAGATCCGTCATGGGGAGCTTTGCTCCCGCAAGCGTCCCACTCCGCTTGCAAGACGATCACCCAAAGCCGAGGTTTCACGCCTCGGCTTTTGTCGTTTCATAGGCCGTGTTTTGCAGTCTTTTAGAAGACGAAGGCTTCCAGAGAGCGTTCTCTGCTTTTCTCTAGAGTAAAAACGTGCGATCACGTTTTTGGCCTACCTGCCACAAGACTCTCGCACTCTCTGCCGAGTTCAGCCGGTTTGTTTAACAGCGGTGTTGGGATCGGGGTTGGGTCGGTTGACTTCAGCCAGTGGATGACTGGCGGGTTAATTCTCGGCGACGAATCGCTTATCGTGGTGACTGCCTTCTACGCCGATAGGCTAAGCTCATGAGACCGAAGCTTCCGATCATCGCAATTGAACCAGGTTCGGGAACAGCAGCGGTAGAAGAAAGACTTGCGACGCGGAAGCCAATGGCGGGGAAGCTCTCGAACGCGGGGTCGTTGTTGCCCCTGCCTGACGACGATATGGATAAGGTGGGGTTGCCGTCGGCCCAGAATCCGCCGCGGTACCCGCGAAACGACGAAGCTGAACTGTTGTCCAGAGAGAACGCCGTCTCCTCCCATTCATGTGCGTTGCCACCCAGCCCCATGATTCCGTAGGGACTCAAGCCCCCAGCCAACGTGATGTCCGTAGGCCCCGCCTGTCCATAATACACCGCCGTGCCCGCTGTCGTCCCGCTGGCTACAGCTGTCGGTGCCGTGTTGCTGCCTGTCGGATAGTCGTAGTAAACATCGGTCACGGGATCGTAGTACGCTGCCTTGTACCATTCATCCATGCTCGGCAACCAGTAGTGGGCGTCCTTGTGACGGTAAAGATTCTCACCGCCCAGTTGCCAAGCCTCGGCGGAACTCCACAAAGCGATATTGTCGTTCACGCCGCCGGTGGTGAACTTATAGGCCGCCTGAAAACCCTGGCTTGTATTCAGCCAGTTCACAAAACGGGCCGCCTCGTTCCAACTCACGCTTGTCGCAGGCTTGTCAGCGCCACGTGTGTCCTTAGTGATCACAAGTGAATTCGCCGTGCCGAATTCCGCATTGTATGCGTCGATCATCGCCTCCGAGACTTCATACTTACCCATCTGGTATTCGTATGAGACAGCACCTGCAGGATTTGGATTGCCCGTTGTATCAGCAGCGTTACCCGCGTCACCGATCGTTACGAACTCCATATTGAAGGAGTTAGCACCGGAGCCAAAGGTCACGATACCCGCGTGTGTGGAACCTGCACGAAGACTCAACAGTGCAAAAAGCAAGACCGATATCGTGTGTCTCATACCGCGCGCACCTGATTGTGTTCACTTGTGTCTAGGAGACTATCTGATGCTCGCCGGCGTCGACGATTGCCTGCGAATCCAACCACGCCTAGCAAGCCCATTGCGATAGCTGTCACAGGTTCAGGAACGCTCGAAACCTCGATCGTTGCGTTGGTTAGGCGAACAAGATCCGAGCCGACAGAACCGTTATTGTGGATTACTAAGTTAAGATCATCACCGGCGGTGACCGAGACATTGGTCAACAGGATGGAATCGGTTGCCGACGAGCCGGCTAAACTTCCAGAGTCAAGCGTGTTGGCTTCGTCGTTTTTCTCAAAGAACCAGAGAACGTTACCATTGAGTCCCATTGCGAGCGAGTAATTCACGTTGACCGTTCCCGTTACCGGACTAGTCCACGTCAAAATCGCGAGACCATCGCCCGATGCGAGACCACTTCGACCCGGATGCAGTGCCAGTTCACCAACCTGCCAAGAACCCGTTCCTACAGTCGTTGTATTGATCCCAGCAAAAGGTCGACTTGCGGTCGATACACCTGCGTCGGCATGCCATAGGAGCGAACCTTGGCCACTGGGTGCAGTGCCAAGTGGATCGATCTCCGTGAACAAACTGTAACTGCCGTCTCGAACAGTATCGTTCGAATACAAGTAAGACCAAGTGCCGGATGGATTGGAAGTTAATGTGAAGTCGGCGGTTGCATCGTAAACCACCCCTCCATCTGACGAATTGGCAGCGAAGCCACTGGCAAACATGAAGAATACGAACAGCGAAAGTCGCCATGTATATTTGGAGAGGCGGGATCGCATTTGCACCTTCCGCATCCAACGAGCAGGAAAAACAATCGCATCCCAAGTGACGGTTACGACATCTTTGATGCTACATATCCTGATCTGTTGAACTGAAATGAGCCGCATAGGCGACGCTGCCACCAAGAGTCGATCCGACGCGATTTGTCCTCTGAGGTGAGTCTCAGAGCAATCTCCTTCAACCATAATTACAGGCTTGATAATTGGGTTCGTTATCGTGTGTCTCATACTACGCGCACCTGATTGTGTTTACTCGCGTTTTGGCAGACTATCTGATGATCTACGTCGCCTACGTCTGCCTGCGAATCCAACCACGCCTAGCAAGCCCGTAGCGATAGCGGTGCTGGGTTCGGGGACCGCTTGAGTAAGACTTAATGACGCACGCAGGCCCGTAGAATCGCCGTTGTAAGCGTCGCCGCCTCTGTTGACAACGAAATCAATGTGATCGTTAACGGCTAGTGTGGCGGTTAAATCGAAATTTGAGTTGTCGGCCGTACTAGAAAACAGGGATACACCATTGTGAAACACCGCGTTGTTTGTGACACCCCAGTGCAGCGATTCAAAATCTCCAGTGATTACGTACACACCAGCGGTAGGAGCGATGAACCGAAGAATCGCGTTTTCATTGGTTGAGCTCGTATTCCCCGGGTGCATTAAGATCTGTGACGGGTCGATCGGCAATGGGTTTGGCGCCCCCGTGATCACGTTTTGACTGCTGACGCTGGTATTGACGACCACAGCCGGATCGTAATTATTGACATCGAATCCCTGCATCGCCGTGTTGCCCAACCAATTATTTGTGTGGTCGGAAGCGTTAAACTCGGTGAAGACCCCATTTGTACCGCTGTAGCCAACCTTGAACGGTCCAAACGAAGGGTTAGTCTCTGTAACGCCTAGCTCGTTAGCTACAAAGGCTGCGTTTGCATCATACGTAACGATACCGGCACTGACAGTTCCTGACGTGAGTGCCAATGCGCAAAGTACGTAGACATGATGGAAACGCATCATAGCTAGAATTCGAAGGTAGGCGACGAAGTTGAGGTCAGTTACAAAGCAGACAGATCAACCGTAATTACAGGCTCGACAATCAGGTCCGTTATGATCGTTACAAAGTGACTTATCTGCTGACGCCTGCGGTACAATCGGAATAACCGCTACAATCGGAACTGTTTAGCTTCATGGTTTTGCTAAGCATCTCTCTGGGTTTTTCCAGTTCGCTCGCTGCACACCCCAATCCAAACTCCGTATGATGCTTCGCAGATCACGCTCCGTCACAGATACCTCGCTTTATGAATACGTACCATCAGATTTTTGAGCAGCGAGGTGTCCTTTACAACGCGGCACATGCAATTTGCCCCGAATCCCGACGTGCCGAAGCGGATGCTCTCCTGAAGTGGCTGCTTCCTCGAGCCAATGAGACCATCGCCGTCATCGCTGCTGGAGGTGGTTTTGATGCGTGTGCAATCTCGGAGCACATGGATGGAAAGGCGAAGGTGATCTGTATCGAACCTTCACGTTCATTTAGCAAAATGATTCCGGATCATCTGGATATTCTTAACACACCAATTCACGCCATCCCGCTAGAAAATGCAAGCGTAGACGCAGTGGTGAACTTGGCAACATTACATCACGTCTCCGATCGGGATAGAACGTTTCAGGAGTGGGATCGGCTGTTGAAGCCTGGCGGTCGAATGGTAATCGGTGATGTGGAAAGAGGCTCTGCGAATGCCGAATTCCTGAACACTGCCGTGGATCGCTACACACCAGGCGGACACAAAGGAAACTTTCTTGCACCCAATGAACTGACCAACTACTTCAGTCGACTCGGCTACGAGCAATGCCAGGAAGGTTGTGAATCGTATGCTTGGAGATTCGAATCCAAAGAGCGGATGTCACTATTCACGATGCTACTCTTTGGAATGGTCAAGGCGGATTTTGAAGAAATTGAGGAATGCTTGGCAACCCACGTAGGGTATTGTGAACGTTCTGACGGAGTGACGGAGTTTCCGTGGTCACTGCGGTTCTTCTCGGGTGTTAAAGCGCGTTAGTTCCAGTCATGCTCCGCATGTGAACAGGGTTCGAAGCTGTGCCATGAAACCTTCCTTGCACAAAAATCACTAGACCTTCCTTCAGATTAACGAGTGTGTCAAACCAGTTTGAGAAAGATTTGATTCAGCACGCAGATGACACTCCGTCACCGTGTCTCTTCCTTCGTGCACACGAGGCAGCATCAGAATCGCTTCTTGAAAGCAGGAGCCAGAGAAACCAACCCCATGATCTGTGAGAGTCGTGCGGGCGTCACATCGCGGAGGCGTGCGATCAGGTTTTGGGTGATCTGCCCTAAGACTTTCGCGTTCTCTGCCGAGTTCAGCCGGTTTGTTTAACAGCTGCGTTGGGATCGGGGTCGGGCTGGTTGATTTCAGCCAGTGGATGACTGGCAGGTTAAGTTGGACGCAACAGCGAACATGACTACAACTGAAACTGAGTGCTTTGCACTTCGTCGTTGCTGATGATTTCATCAGCAGTTGCTGCAGAGATCTTGATTACTTCCTTAATCGATCGAGTCATCTATTGATCTTCTTTGCCGTCGGCCACTCTGCCAGCAGAGATATAAGCGGCATAAATTTGGGCCGCATCTGTAATTACTAAGAGTTCGCTGCTTTCTGTAATTTGAGATATATTGCCCTCGAAGATTGCTAGATTGATTTTATCTTTCCTGCTAAGGCCGTGACGAGGCACTCATATAAACCGATGGATTGCTCGCTGGTAGTTTTGTGGAGCCCTCATGCTTTCAACAATCAATTTGGTAAATTTGTGACTGTTCGAGTGAGTTAATCTACGACTTCTCGCGGGTGACGGCGTGCCATGGCTGCTTCATAATCAGCTTGTGCGGAGTAAAAATCGAAGAATGCATCCACTTCAGACTCTGCGGCCTCGATTGCCATTGTCTCACGAAGTGCAACGGTCAGTAAATCGGTCTCTCCTAGCTCGAGTTTCCGGCCCTCGGTCATCGCGAGTGACTCCGCTAGACGCTTCGATTCACGTGCCTGGTCCAATCTCGCGAGAGCCCCTTTTAAAGCCGCGTGAGCCACTCCCAGTTCAATCCTGACTTTCTCTTGCATGAATCTGATTTTCGCTTCGTTTTGAGCGATCTTTGCGGAGATGGCTTGGGTCTTGCCCATCGCTTTTCGACGCTGGACCGGCATTTCAAAGATGACTCTTGCCTGCAGTTCAAATTCAGATTTATCGCGTTTGGCTGAGGTTGGTTCTCCGAGATCTTGCGAGCCGATGAGTTGGGCGTCCACAGATGGCAGGAAGTCATTTCTGGCTTGTGCTAGGTCGATCCGCAACTTTTGGTTCTCGAGTTCTAGAGTTTTCAATTCTGGACGAGTGCTGATTGCCGATTCAATATCTCGCTTGAAATCGATATCGTTCACTTCGAGGGGCGACGGGAAATCGGCCACTTGAGATTCATCCGGAATCACGATTTCACCCTGACCGGTTCTCAGGTACATCGAAAGCTTGATCGCATACTGACTCAGCTCCTGTTCTAGCGTAATTAGTTTTGAACGTCGCTTCGCGATCGCACGTTGATTGTCATCTAACGCGGGTGGTGCTAGATCTCCGACCTCAACTTTTTTGCGTATTTGCTCATTGCGTGATAACGCAAGGTCGAGTGCGCGTTTCCCAATCGCTTGTTTCTGGCCTGCCTTAATCCATTGCCAATAGATGATGCTACCATCCCTGACATAGCGTAAAAGTTGAGCTTGGATTTCTGGTACAGCAATTTGTTGATCGTACTCCGCTCGCCATCGTTCCGCTCTTCTGGCGTCGATTTCACGGTTACGCATCAGTGGCAAGGTGAGTCCTGCAGCGATTTCACCCCCATCATTCGTTTGACGCTCGAGGTACCAAGGTTCGTAGCTACCACGGCCGATTCGGTAGCCACCGAAAAGTTCTCCACCATTGGTGAGTGGTTGGTAGATACCTGCCTTGTGGCGATAGGTCTCATAGAAGCCGAGCGGGTTACTCTCGCTCGATGCGCTGATCTTGGTGTCGAACGCGCCCTGAGCAGCAAGCTGATTTCCGGTTGCGACCTGGATCTGCTGATAAGCAGCTTCAAGTAATGGAAAGCTGTCGTGTATTGAATCAACAACGGTTTCGAGAGAAATGAGATTGTGCTTTTGATTCAATGACGGTTCGTCACTCGAGACTTGCTCCATCGAGACAGGTGCGACCGGTGAGTGCACAATGTCGTAACTGTCTGCGCGGATTGGCGAAGCGAGTACCACCAAAGAGTTCGCCTCTTCGTTCTTCGATTTTGAGTCCCACGCTGAAGCTGCCTTCACCTCAGGATGTAGTTTGCTGATCTTATTTGGCAAAGCGCGAGCGTTGTGCAACGCGAGTCGAGTTCCCCCTGTTTGACTCGTTCCCTGTGTCGTTACGGTTTGTTTTTGCGGGGATGGATCAGCCACCTGCGCTGTATCGCTCGTTACCGCGGTTCGGTGTCGTTTTTGCGGATTGAACGAACTGCTCACACAGCCGCTAAGGATCCCCGACACCAAGCCGAGCATTAGCACGAATGCAATACGTTTGACGGGTTGAGATGCTTGTTGACTCGACATGCAAATTGGTGGCAAATGGCCAATCGTTGAAAGCGGTATAACCGTACTCTTTCATGTGATCGGCCATCGAGGGAAAGCTCTGCAGCCTACATCGTTGATGTTTGCCTATTTGACAATTTGCTAGCAAGTCATGGACTGCAAGCGATCAGGACTTTGGTAGTTTTGGTTTCTTTTCCGAGCTTGGCTCTTCAGTTGAAACGACGGGGGGGAAGCCATTCATGTTTCGCCAGATTTCGTACCAGAGAGGGACTTGGTCCAGTAGCACCCAACCGTGTGAACGCACACCCTGCCTGAGGAACCTTTCATTGGGCCACTTGAGGTCGGTTGGATCGGGCCTGACGAGAACACGAAACTTGCCTTCTCCATTATCGGTTGCATCAACCGATACCACTTCTCCGCCAAATGTCCCCACCGCAACCGAGGGCCATCCTGCAAACTGAACCGCTGGCCAGCCTTCAAACTGCAATCTGACATGGCGGCCTGCTTCGACCAGGGGAGCATCATTGCCATCGAGCCAAACCTGCACGGCGCGATCTGCGGTGTCGGGCACAATAACGCAAATTGGGTCACCCTCTTTCAGGATCTGACTGCTTTGGTTGGGAGTGATGCGAGTCACAAAGCCATCGAATGGTGCCAAGATGGTTTGATTGGATTGCCGAGCAACCTTGGTTTGCATATCTAGGAGAACCTTCTCAGCTTTAATCAGTTCTGCTTTAGCCTTGGCCACATCACTCTCTGATTTCGCAGCATCTCCAGTCGCTTTACGCAACATTGCAGTTGCATAATCAATCTCAACCTGAGCTTTCTGTGCCTTAGCAAGCCGATCACTGCGTTTGCTCTCAAGTTCATTTTCGGCAGCCTCAACGTATGCGATCGATTTGGCCACTTTGGCCTTACTCTGTTTTAAATCACGCTCGGCTTCTTGGTATTTAAGCTGAGATACAATTCGCTCGCGATACAGTAGCGTTTGACGTTCGAAATCCGCTTGAACCTGCGACAGTTCAGCCTGATGCTCGACGAGATGTTGCTTTTCGGCTTCGACTTGACTAGCTGCAGCGGCGACCAAGGCATCGGCTGCCGCGATGACCTGCTCCTTGACCAGTCGATACGCTTCGACCTGCGATTCAAACGCAGTGACGACCGACTGCGCTGCGACGAAATTTCTTTCGTTCGCTTCGAGTAAATCTTTAGATGCTGCAACTTGCGTTTCTGTCGCCGCCAGTTGTTCCTCAAGTCGCGTTAGGTACTGCTCGTCGATGTCAGCCACTTCGGCGATTAATTGACCTTTGGCGACATGAGCATTTTCATAAATGTTATCACCAAAGCGAATGATCCGTCCTTTGATCGGTGTTTCGAGTGTTTGTTGACGCTCGAGCGGCGCATAGGCGATGACGCTGCCCGTCCCTTTAACGGATTGTTGCCACGGAGCAATCACGACCAAGAGCGTTCCGAGGATGAGGAATCCTAGCAGGATCTTTCCGATGAATCGAGCAAACCTCGAGGACCTCGCGAGCTTTAGCGAAGGTAATGCAGCCTCGCTGTAAGCAGCCGGCGCAAGCATCCGTTCAGCTTTTCCCTGCTTGGTCTTTGCCTGATTCGATTGCGCTAAGTCTCTACTTTGCGTGATCATGGTGAGAACCTCCCGCTAAGCCGGTGGGATGAATCCGCATGTTGGTTGGAGTCGATCGAAATGATCTTCCCGCATCGCCTTGCAATGTCCGCTCGTGAAGTGGTCAGTAGCAAAGTCCATGGTTGATCTTCGCGAACCAGGAAATCTAGGCATCGGTTCAGATCGTTCTCCCCCAACGCGTCAAGCGTACCATCGACAATCAATAGTCCGGGACGTCCGACGGCCGCACGCGCGATCCCCAAGATTCTGCACTGGGACGATGACAGAGGTTTCCCGCCGCTGGTCAAGACAACGCCGCATCCACCTTTGAATCGGAGGATCGAGTCGAGTAAACCAAGTTCGTCGAGGGCATCTCGGACATCTGTGGTTGTGACATTTTCACGATGCAGATGAATGTTTTCTTCGACCGTCGCGTGAAAGACCTCACCATCTCGCACCACGGCCACTCGGTCTCGAAGCACGTCGGGTCTTAGATCTCGTGGGTCAAACCCGTCAATCGTTAGGTAACCCTCAGAGGGCTGCCTCATCCCAAACAAGAGGTCAACCAGCGTGCTTTTTCCGCTCCCAGAATCACCCACAATCGCCATTCGATCACCCGCGTTCAGATTCAAGGAAAGAGGTGATAGAGCAACCGACCCGTCAGGCCAACGATAGGAGACACCGCTTATCTCGGCCTGAGCGGGAGTGAATCGATCAACGGCGAGCATTCCATTCTGCCTCTCCACCGGGAGATCGAAAAGAACTCCCAGCTTGTCGACCGATGCCAGCAGGTCGTAAAAACTTTCAACATGTTTTCCAATTTTGGCGAATGATCCAACGATCACGGTCACGATCAGCTCGGCAGCAACCAATTGCCCAAGGGTTAATTCACCGGAGACGACAAGCCATCCGCCGAGACCGAGTAGAATGGTGCTCGCGATAGCTTGCAGCCCTAAGGCGAATGCAATTTGTCGAAGGACGATACGGAAATGGCTTTTCCGTGCAACGAGGTATCCATTGATCAAGCGATCCGTACGCTCAAGAGAAAACTCGGAGCCGCCGTCATTTCGAAATGCAGTGGGGCATCTCGCAATATCCTGCAACCACTGAGCCATGTGATACTTATGTTTTGATTCGTTCACGGCACTCACCACAGCGCCTTTTCCCAAGACAAAAATAATCAGTGTGATCGAAGCGAGAAGAACCAAATCAAATCCGAGAAGCCATGGATGGTAAAAACCAAGCAATGCCATTCCGATCAATGCGCTAAGAACAAGCCCCACACCATCGATCATTAATTGTGCGGCAACTTTCTGAACGCTCACAATGTCGAAAAAGCGGTTGACCAGTTCAGGGGCGTACTGCCCGTCGAGCGATTCCGCCTCCGTCCTAGGTAGGCGAAACGCTAGATCACCTGCAACACGAGCGAATAGGCGTCGTTGGATGATCTCGACCACGTAGGTCTGCAGTCCTCGCATGGCTGCTTCGAAGCCTAGGAAAGTGAGCAAAACGGCGGCAAGAATCAGAATAGGCTGAACAAACCGTCCAAATGCAACCGTGTTGACTAACGCTTCCACGGCGATCGGAGTCGCTAGCATGAGGATGGAAACGATCAGGGCAAAAAGAAGAACGATATTGATATCCGAAAGCTCCGGCTTCAGAAGTCGCCATAACCTCGATACGGGCGTTAGCTTCAGTCCGCTTTTACTCGGAGCTGAAACATCGGCATCGGTCGGTTGCATGAGCAAGACACGGATCCGATTCTCGACTGAGAATTGCCACAGCGCTCTCTTTAAGCCCCTCTTTTTAAGAACCTGAGCTTCATCATGCTCGCCGGAGACCAGCACTTCGTAACGTCGACGGCCGGTTCCCAAAACAGCTAGCCACTCGCCGCCGCCCGAGGAAGTATTTTCGATCTCGCGGTAGCAGACAATCTGCGCATGGTTTTGAGCCAAATCAATGGCTTCCTCGACAGAACAATCAAGCGTTTTCGTCCGCAGGCCCAAATTGATCGCCGCCTCAGAAAACCACTTCCACCATAAACGATTCGCATCTCCAGGCCACGCACGCACGACTTCAGCCAGCACACGCTTGGCTGCATTTCTTTCATGGATTGGGTTTTCACGAATCAATTCGTTCAGGATGACTGCGGCGCCAGCCGTTTTCGCTCTCTGGTCAATCATCTTCTCTCCAACGATCCAAGATGCTGCGTCGGTCTGCCTTACCAATATACGACATTTAATTCGCGAATACGAAGACAGGCAACAAAAACCGTGTAAATTTTGTCGCGAACGCAATTTCCGCGGTAGACTTTAGCCTGCGGGCAACCGGACGGGGGAACGATATAACGAAAGGTTTAAGGTGAAATGAAGCAGAATCGCGAAATGACGCAGAAGCCAAAGGACACCGTCGGCAGTTGGACCTTTCTAACCAATCACGCACACGTTCTAGCAGTTCTAAATGCCGATCCAAGCAAGGTCTTACGTGAGGTGGCGTCCGACGTCGGAATTACTGAGCGTGCGGTGCAGCGGATCATTCAAGATCTGGAAGACCAAGGCTTCATTGAACGGCAGCGTGTTGGCCGTCAAAATCAATACCGGATCTTGCGGGACAAGCCATTGCGACATGCGATTGAGCAGCACCGATCCATTGGTGACCTGCTCACCTTGATCGAACATGACCAATAGAAGCGACAGGTGGACACTTAGTCGTAGTTCAATCACACCACGATCCAACAGCAGAGTGTGTGTGCATCGCGAAAGTTAAAAAACTGAACCGCGCTCAGGTACTGTCAGCCAGAGAAAGCAGAGACTTTGGCCGGAATTAGGGCTAGAGAACGCCCAAACGTGTGACGAAAGGTGTTGCGCAGGGGGCAAAAAGAGAGACGCCCACAGGTTGCCGAGAAGGCGTAAGTCATTTCCAGATAAAGGGATAAGTCGCCCGCTGTCTCTTCCGGCGCATGAAAAAACCCCATGTCCACAAGATTTCTAGTGAGCATGGGGCCGCTTCCTCCTGCGTAACCCCGTACGAGAAGGAGTCGAAGCGGTTCGCGTCAGGACAGCGAAGAGCAAAACTAACGCGACCGTTCTATTTTTTTGTATTGGCATTTCAGTTGACCGCACGCCAAGAAAATCCGTCAATCCGAACAGTGATTTGGGTAATTCACGAAGAGTAACGTTGCTATCTTCATAAAAACCCCGAGCCTAATTGCTGGGTTGGATTTCTGTTTTCAACACCTTTCGCCTCCTCTGCACGCCCCAATCCAAACTCCGCGTGATCCTCCGCAAGTCACGCTCAGTCACAGTGTCCCTTCCTTCATGCACCTTGGGCAGCATCAGAATCGCTTCTTGAATATCAGGAGCCAACATCAAGAGCCCCATGATCTGTGAGAGACGTGCAGACATCACATAAAAAAACCCTGCGGACGCTGACGGCATCAGCGAAGGCAGGGCTTCTTTAACGCACCCCCGTGCGAGAAAGGGTCGAGAGGCTTTGAATACCCGCTCAGTAATAGGAGTTGGTTTTGGATGCTCGATCCGCCAAGGATTCTGGAATTTTTCGCACATAGCATGATTACTGCAGGGCGGTGGATGAGTTCGGTGGGAGAATGCAGTTGAGGTGGGAGAACGTGACCACAGTGTTTGGTGTATTCCAACGGCCCGCTGTTGCATGAAGAAAGCCACACCCTGAATTGATTCAGGATGTGGCTTATTGATTTGAGTTTCGTTTGTCTGACTCGAGCTAGACAGTCGCTGATCGACGTCGCCTACGTCTGCCTGTGAAACCAACAATACCCAGTAGGCCCATTGGGATAGCGGTGCTGAGTTCGGGGACGGTAGCCGCGGTCGCGGTGAGCCGAACATTATCGTACTCAACTCGAGTGTTGGATCCGCTCGACGGCCCCGTCAATCGGATTCCTAGAGTTTGACCAAGCTGAGAGTGAGTACCCGCTGTGACAAAATTCAAGGTCACATCCGCAAAAGCTCCAACCGCACTCGGGGCCGTTGCATTCGAATCAATCGCAACCGACACGCCTCCTGCAAGTAACTCAATCTGATAGCCGGCGAAAAGCTCGGGGACGTTACGGTTACCGACTGCTACCGTCAACGTATAGTTCGTATTCGCGGCAAGACTTTCAGTAAGCGTTTGCGTCAACGAACCCTCACTCGTTCCATAAAAGAAAGCAACATTGGTTCCATCTGCGCCCGAGGGTGTGCCGTCCCCAGTGGCGTTGTTGTAGTAAAGACCCTGAGGGTTCCAAACTCCAACCACTTTCCCGCTTGTATTGATCGTCCATGAGGGAACGGTTCCAGACGCGGCCGAAGTTGTGTAGGCTCCATCAGAAAGCGGCGGCGATTCAAAGCTGGAATTTGCAACCGAGATCACACCACCCTCACACGAACGGTTACAGGTTGCAAAGAGCGTGATCAGCAAACCAGAGAAGCACCAA
>JBMHCO010000163.1:0-28090 GCA_049889895.1 Rubripirellula sp. | reverse complement strand
GATGATGCAGAAGCATTCTCGGATCACTGGGCCGCACTTGGATTGGTTTTATTACAAGAGAACAAGCTCGATCAAGCGGGGAGAGCCTTTCTGGAAGCCCTCTCCCGTGACCCCACTGACTTCAGAACCATCAGCCGCCTTCGCTCAATCTTGGAAGCGACAGGCGATTCACCTCATGCCCTGCTGATCGAAGAGCGGTTTCAAGCATTGAAGCTAATCTCACAGGAAAATAACCAAGTTGTTGATTCAAGCACCCCTAACACCGAGGCGATGCTTCAACTTGCCAATCGCCTTCAAGCAATCGACCGAAAAAGTGAGGCGGCACTGTGGCGATTGCTGGCCGGTTTCCGGCAAAACCTTTCACAAGCACAAATGACAAAGATTCAGTCTGATCTTAAACAAGTCCTCGAGTCTGGCGGGGGATTTCCTGATACCCACTCAAACTTGTGCGGCATAAAAACTGAATCATTCCCGCTACCTGATCTCGCTACACTTCGAAACGAGATCGCGGAGAGAGAACCAATCTCTAAGGACATACTTCAGTCAATCGAGGCACAACCGGAATTTGTCAACATTTCGGGGGCAGCAGGTCTGCAGCATGCCTACCGCATCGCACAAGAACCCCAAGACAGTGGATTCTCCGTCTACCAAAGTGTTGGCGGCGCGGTCGTCGTGTTGGACTTTGATAACGATGGATCACAAGACCTTTACTTCTGCCAAGGTGCGGCAAATCCACCTGATTTCATCTCAACAAGCAGCAATGAGCTATACCGAAACGTTAACCAAAAGGTGACTGAAGTTGCATCAGCCTCTTCCACCAACCTCAAGCAATACTCTCTAGGCGCGACCGCCGGGGACTGGAACCAAGATGGCCTTCCTGACCTCGTGGTTTCAAACATCGGCTCAAACATTCTTCTCATCAACAATGGTGACGGCACATTCCAAAGCAAGAAAATCGATGACCGTGATGACAAGACGCTCATGAGTACCTCTCTTGCGATGGCAGACCTTAACGGAGACCAGTTACCCGATCTATTTGAAGTCAATTACCTTCATGACCAAAACCTCGCAAAGCGACCAAGGCGAAATGAAGCAGGTGAAGTGGTTGAGACTCTTATGCCCAAGGACTTTGAGTCAGCATTTGACAGGGTCCTGCTACAGCACGGTGACGGAAGTATCGATTTCCAGACACTCAACCAACGCCCCTCCGATGCACGCGCCGGACTTGGAATCATCGTGGGTGACTTTAATCACAAAGTCGGCAATGAAATATTCGTCGGCAATGACGTTGACGCCAATCAACTTTGGTCATGGGACACCAACTCACAAACTTGGCAAGACTCGGCAATGTTACTTGGCTGTGCATACGGTTTTAGCGGAGCGAAGACCGCATCCATGGGAATTGCCTCAGGTGATTTTGACGGAAACGGATGGTTGGATTTGCACATCACTAATTTCCAAGGGGAAAGCGTCAGCCATTACTTGAACTCAGCCGGAATGTTCCGAGATCGCAATATCCAATACGGCCTCGCGGAACCGAGTCAAAGTGTGCTCGGCTTTGGTGCTCAGTCCATTGACTTCGATCTCGATGGCGACCTCGATCTAGCCGTCGTCAATGGCCACATCGAAAACTCAATCAGCACTCGCCAAATCTATCGACAACCCGCACAACTCTTCACCAACCTTGGTACCGAACTGAAATTAATCGAGGTCAAAGATCCCTCTGACTATTGGTCACAAAAACATGTTGGGCGAGGGCTTGCACGACTCGATTGGAATCAAGACGGAAAGCCCGACTTGATTGTGACGCATCAATCAGAACCGTCCGCGTTGCTAATCAACGAAACTAAAATCACACATCACTGGATCCACATCGAAGTTCGTGGAACCGAAAGTGAACGAGATGCAATCGGAACGCGTATTGAAGTTCAGCTGAAAGACGATCAGGTCGTACACTGGGTGACTGCTGGTGATGGATTCCTTTGCCGCAATCAATCCGCGGCGTTACTTGGACTGGGAAACAATGACGAAATTTCAAAAATCATTGTGCACTGGCCGTCGGGAACAACTCAAGAATTCCCCGGAACAGACTCGGTAGACCGAAGAATACTGTTCATCGAAAATCAAACCGATCCCTTCCAGTTCTAAGAGACCCTCAACCCTAGTTCGCATTGTCGCTTACAATGGCTTGGCTCGAGAGTTCACACGGCACCGAGAGTTCACGCGGTACCGGGTGCCAATTTGATGCTCAGCGAGGCCAACCAAATGCTTACTTACCTCTAATCGATTTCCCACTCAACCTTGTGCTGTCCGTGAATCGACTGAAACCCAACACGACTCGACCATTAAACAGCGAGAACATCCTCACAGCTGGTGGGCGGCGGTTGCTACAACTGCTAACACTAGCGGCTCTCTTTACATTGGGGTGTGACACACCAAACTCGGAGACATCGCAAAAGCAATCAGCCCTAGGTTCAGATGCACAAGCCAAGGCAGTCAATGAGACCGCACAAGTGGATCATCTGGCAATGGCTCGAGAAAAGCTGGAACGTGGCCTTTGGGAAGCAGCAGCCAAATCAGCGGCTCAATCTTTATTGCAATCCCCAGAAAATGACGAAGCGGCTTTGATCGCGGCGAAAGCAGAGTATGGCCGCGAGAATGACGAACTCGCGATTCAATTCGCAAGCGACATCAAACCCGAATCGCGACTTATTGATGAGGCGATTAATTTACAAGTCGAAGCGATGTATCGCCTGAAGAAGTTCTCGCAGGCAGCTGAAGTACTCGAGGATGCAATTGAGCGAGTGCCGACGAATTGGCTCTGGAGACATCGAGTTTGGCAACTCTTGAATCGAATCGGACGTCGGGAACAGGCATCTCTTCAGGCTGAAATGCTTTGCCGAGCAGGGCAGGCAACCGAACAGGAACTCAATTCCTTAATGCGTCGCACAGATGCTTACCCCACCGTACTAGCCGATCGCGAATCGACGAAGCAATGGTTTGAGCCAGGGCTTGGGCTAGCACGCTGGCTGTTTACGCAAGGAGAATATCGTTCCGCAATATCGGAACTCACACAGAACAAGACAGGCAAAACGCTTTCACCAGCAGGTGAGGCACTCCATGGACGACTGCTGGCGGAAACACAGGCAATTGCAGAATTCCCGATTTGGCATGCTGAAATTGATCAGACCGAGCTCGCGCCATTGGGAGATTACTGGGCCGGTTTGGGAATCTATTTTTTTGATCTACGTAACTTTGAAACGTCTGCTCGCTGCCTGCTCGAAGCCATTCGAAGAAACCCCACCGATCGACGCACCATGCAGAGACTCGCAAAAGTGTTTGACGCGTTGGGCGAATCGGAACAAGCCGAGCAGTACCGCCGTCGTGGTGTCGCAATGGCGCAGACCGAAGCAACCGCGGACTCTCTCCAGATGCTTTCCGTCTCTGACAATCGTCAACGCCTCGCAATACGTCAGCAATTGATGCGTCAAACATTGGAATTAGAACGCCCGTTTGAATCGCTCGCTTGGGCTAGCCTCGTGTTTCCAAGTTCGTCGATCGCGCAACAACAATCCATTGCCCAGCAACGAAACAGCCTGCTCGAATCTCCTGATGCAAGATCCATGTCCCGCCAAGCTGCATTGATCGGCGTCAATGTCGAACAGTTCAAACTCGGGCCTGCTTATGAATCGTTGGTTCAGAGCAAACCCGTTAACCAACGCAGTGATTCGTCGCGAGAAATCACCCCGCTAGGAATTCCGTCGCTTAGCAATGTTGCATCAAAAGCGGGTCTTGAATTCCAGTGGTATCAGGATCGGGAAATCAACCTCGCTTCGATCCCGATTCACGAGTCGATAGGGGGCGGAATCGCAGTCATCGATTACGACCAAGATGGCTGGCCGGATCTGTACTTCGCACAAGGTTCCGGAGAACCGCCAACATCGTCCTGCACGCGTTCCAACCTACTGATGCGAAACCTCTCGAGTCGATTTGTTGATGCAACGACTTCAGCAGATTCAGAAGACTTTAATTACGGATCCGGCCTCGCCGCCGGTGACGTCAATCAAGATGGATGGATCGATCTCTATGTCGGTTCATTGGGCCAGAATCGATTGCTGATCAACAATGGTGACGGGACGTTCAGCGACGCGACTGAAACACTCGGGAAATGCAGTGAACAATTTTCAACATCACTTGGAATCGCCGACATTGACGGGGATGGGTTGCCCGAACTGTTCGAGTCCGTCTACATCGAAATGGAAGGAGCGTTTGCCCTTCCTGAAATAGGAAATGACGGCAAGGAAGTCCAACCCTCACCCCTAGAGTTTTACGCAGAATCAGACCGCTGGTTTAGCAACCTCGGCGATGGACGCTTCCGGGAAAACGTTATTTCAAGGGAAGACGCCAGGCCCGGCACATCGCTTGGATTGATCATCACCAACTTTGATCAACAGCCCGGCAATGAAATTTTTGTCGGCAATGACGTCCGTCCGAATCACTTTCTTCGCCACCAAAAAACCGAGGCTCCGCCGACCGGCAATGGTGCTACCTCGGCAAAGCTACTCAACTCTGCTGATGCGTTGGGGGTAGCTAATGGCTTCAGTGGTGCTGCCAATGGCTGCATGGGAATCGCCGCTGGCGACTACAATCGAGACGGCCGCATCGACCTTCATATCACCAACTTCAACGGTGAGTCAGCCAATCTCTATCTTCAGAATGACGCGACCGGATTCACGGACTTCGCCATTCGTTACCAACTCGACACGGTTAGCAAACCGTATGTTGGATTTGGGACAAAAGCAATTGACTTTGATAGTGATGGCTGGTTGGATCTGATCGTCACCAATGGCCATATTTTTGACATGAGTCAGTATGGCGAGGGGTTTACGATGCCCCCGCAATTATTGATGAATCGTGGAACCCGATTTGAACTCGCCCAAGTCTCGGATGAATCCGATTATTGGGCTGGTGAATACTTGGGCAGATCCATGGCCAAACTGGACTACAACCGCGATGGCAAAAGTGATGTGGTGATCAATCATCTCGATCAGCCAGCAGCCCTACTCGAGAACCAAACTGAGAACGCTGGGTTTCAACTGACTCTGGAACTCATTGGTACCACTTCGGAACGAGATGCGATTGGCGCACAGATTACGGTCGTGGCCTCTGACCTCAACACGAGTGCTTGGGTTACCGCCGGTGACGGTTATCTTTGCAGCGACGAGCCTGCTCTCGAATTTGGTCTTGGCGGAACCGAAGTGATCAAGCAACTGCTGATCAAATGGCCTTCAGGGCTGGAGCAAATAATCCATGATGTGCCGGCAGGTCGTTACCTTCTGGTCGAAGGCCAAAGCCAGCTCCATCACCGATAATGCAACCACAGCAGTTCGGTAGCGCGCGATCAAAGGTTTTACTTAGCTCGGCCGTCACGCGTCGCGAAGAGAAAAACTAGAAGGGAAAGAATAGAAAACAGCCACGTTGGATTCATAGTTTTGTTATCATCCCTCGAAGAGAGAGCCTATGATTAGGCTTGGCTCAAACTGTCACTTACATTCACAGTCATCCAAAACACGCGGACTTTTCCATGAAAAAGATGCTTTTCGCAATCGTTTTAGTAGCTTGCCCATGCACATTGATGATGGGCTGTGGCGGCCCAACAGGCAACACCGTCGTAGAAGGCGATCTTGAGGCAGGACAAGAATCAATGTCCACCAATCAAATGGACGAGTACCAAAAAGCAATGGAATCTGGTGCAGGATCTTCATCCGCCGACGCCCCAGGTAACTAATTCGATCATTGGTAACTGATCCAATCATTATTGACTGAATCTAAAAACGCCGGCTGCAGAGCATGCAGTCGGCGTTTTTTAATCTGACAACGAACAAAACGGGATCGGTCGCAGTTGCCCGATGTAAAGCGAAACAAAGCTCCGTGCTGACACCGTTGCACCACCGGTACATCCCGAAAGCCGTCATCTCTCAATCTCGTGTTTCAGTCACCGTACGGCATTCAACGCACAGGTACACAGCGTGGCTTTGCGGTTAATGGCCGCCACAGACCGCGGTACACGGGAGCAATCGGAAAACGCCGTGACTGAAACCGGTTTCATAAAGACAGCCGAAACAACCAAAAAAACACCCCCGCAGAGGGGACCAAGGGTGCTAATACCGCCCCTTTCGGTCGATTAATTGGATAATTTGAACTGCTAATCTTTGTGAATCGCCTCAGCTTGTGGTGTAATTAGTTGGCGGCTCGGCGGGTTCCGAGCACGGTTCGTCCGCGTTAATACGCCGACGTTTCATTTTTGGTTTTATTTTTGGAGGTCTTCATGTCATTACGACGACGAGCGTCCAGTGGTTTTACTCTCGTAGAACTTCTGGTCGTGATTGCCATCATCGGCATTCTCGTCGGTCTGCTTTTGCCAGCGGTGCAAGCTGCTCGCGAAGCTGCTCGACGAATGAGTTGTAGCAATAACTTCAAGCAAATTGGCTTGGCGATGCACAACTACCACTCGGCCTACAAGCAACTACCACGACAGAACGGTGGTACAGGTCTTGAAATTGGTCGTGGTGCTTGGTGGGAAGGTTCAACTACCACCAACATGGAAGAGCTTAGTGCCCTCGTCGGCCTAACGCCTTTCATCGAGCAACAAGCTCTCTGGGAAAAAATCTCTAACGGCGGTACTGAAACCGCTACTTGGAACGGCAGTAACGCACTTCCAGGCCTAGCGGGAACTTTGGGTGCATGGCAGCCAATGGGTCCGAACCCACGTCTTGACCGAGACGGTGGTGCGTCGCGCCGATTCGTTCCATGGGTTACCGAAATCCCAACCTATCGCTGCCCAAGCGATCCAGGTGTAGGACTCCCCGGTGGCGGACGCACGAACTACGCAGTCTGCTTGGGTGACTCTTGGACTCAGGTATGGGATCACGGCCCGAAGGAAGCAAACCTTCAGCCAGCGCCAAACAATTGGCGTCCGGAATGGTTTGCAGCATCGGATCGTGGTGTCTTCTCGCGTAAGCGTGACACCAAGTTCCGTGACATCCTCGACGGCCTTGCAAACACCATTGCAGCGGGTGAAATCATCACCGACCTCGGCGACATGGACAAGCGAAGTGCACTCGCTGCTGTTGTTGCTAGCTGGGTCGTTGAAGCCAACCCAATGGAATGTGTTGAGCGAGGCTACGTCAGCACTGAAGAGCCGCAGTTCTGGTGCCAGAATGGTGACACCAACTGTACACCTTCGAGTCGTCTGATGCAGGGTGAAGCAGGCCGTGGTATGAACTGGGCATGGGGTGCAATGACCATGACCGGTATGCACACCATTCGACCGCCAAACTCGGAAATGTGTGAAGCTCACTGGTACGACAACGTGGGAACATGCCCACCAAGTAGTCGTCACCAAGGTGGTGTCCACATTCTCATGGCCGATGGTGCCGTTCAGTTCATCACCGACTCGGTGGAAGCTGGCGATCAGAAAGCTCCAGTGATTGGTGCAAACCTCGGTGGCCCTCCCCACCAGCAAGGTAAAAAGAGCCCCTACGGTCTTTGGGGTGCTCTCGGTAGCCGTGCTTCACGTGAAGTCATCGAAGAACAACTCAATCAGTAATCATTTGCCAAGCTGATTTGAATCATCCAGCCTCGCTCGCCCAACGGTGAGCGAGGTTTTTTATTTACGCTGTAGAGAGTTCTGAACGACGTAAAGTCGATACAATTTGAACGAGTCAGCGTGAAAAACGGAGTTGCGATTTCTTCAGCAAAACAACCGCTCGTTGCTCGCCGTAAGACAAATCGGTTAACCGACGAGGTAGCGATGCATTCGATCGCGTTTTCCCTGATCACGTTCCTCATGATCATCGCCCAAACAATCACCGGCTCAAAATCATTTATAGCATCCGATCGAGAAGCAAATTCTCGCTAACTCACTCTTCGGCCTACAAGCAAGACACGCGGAGAAAGAATTGAGACGACTCGCACTAACGATCGTGATTCTGTGGTGTGTCACCTCCGCCACCGTCAGCTGGTTGCTTGAGCCTCGAGTGACTTCAAACCACGCCATCGCTCAAGTTGCCTCAAGCAGCGTTCTCAGCGGCGACATGAACGGCAATTCCCAAATGACTGAGCCATCAGATACATCGGAAAGTTCTTCGAATGGATCGCCTCAAGCGACCCATGTCGGTAGAGATGTTTGCCGCGAGTGCCACACCGATAATCACGCGTGGCACACTGACCACGGTCACCACAAGACATTTGCAACGACCGACGACACGAACATCATTCGCCTTTTTGAAGGAAGGAGCTATGACTCAGGGGATCCCTACGGCACGTTCACTTATCACGCTGATGATAAAGGACTCTTTGCGAGGATTCCTGAAAAGTTTGGCGACCGCCAATTTCGATTGCCCTACGCTCTTGGCTCGCCAGAAGGCGCCGTAACCTTACTCAGCCTTTTGCCGGATGAAAAACAAAACACATTCGCCATTGAACACCGCGTCTCTTGGTTCCATGATGGCGATGAACTTCGCCCAACCCCGCAGGAAGACGATGGAAATCCAAAAACTGCAGCGGATTTCTTTGGTCTACGTCACGACGGCAGGGTCATGGAAAAATGCGTTTATTGTCATACCACACGAGGGACGATTGAAGGTGGAACCATCGTTGATCTGATCTCAGGGGTGAACTGTGAAAAATGCCATGGCCCAGGAAGCGAGCACGTTCGGTTGGCCAGAAGCAATAAGACACCACCTAAGTATTCGATTGGGCGAGATGACTGGGATACAGAATCCGAAATACAACTCTGTGGTGATTGCCACCGCTTACCAGTAACCGTTTCAAGAAGCCAACTGAGAGAATACCCCGACGAACTCACACGATTCCAACCTGTTGGTCTACTACGGAGCCGCTGCTTTGTTGAGTCCGAAGGAGAGCTTCGCTGCACCACCTGCCATAACCCGCATCAAACGATCAAAACCATCCCTGCTAGTGAGCACATTGATAATTGCATTGGTTGCCATCAGGAAACGAACCCTAACCACACCCTCTGCCCAGTGAATACTTCTGATGGCTGCATTGACTGTCACATGCCTGCAAGGGAACTGCCGGGACTGAGCGTCAGCTTTCATGACCACTGGATTCGCGTCCATCCAAATGAATCGCCATCTCCATAGCGGTTTGAGAAAGAGGCAGTTGGCCCTGACTCGTAAAAGCGAATCTCGTCTCAAAACGACATACGTCCTCAATCTTCCCAGACGAAATCCGATTTCTTGATGAGCGTAACACAACATACGATAGACAGCCGAATGCCGTTCAACCTAACCCAGCGACGGAGCATCATCCTATCTCTCGCCGCTCTAATGTTCTTCTCAGGATGCAACACCAGCGAAAACACAAAGGTTGCACGCCACTCATCATCAGAGAAGGAGCAGCAAGATTCGTCAGTGAGGCACGGCGAAACGTCTCAATCATCTAAGACAAATCATTCACCCAAAACATCTGATGAGGGCAATGACCTCAATGGAGATGGCGGCAAACAAAAATCCCAACCGTCTGGCTCCACAAAAGACACCCTCCCAACACGATCAACAACCTCCAACAACGATGAACTCTCCGTTGCGACTGGAGCACTGAAGATCGAACAGATTCAAGATTCAGTCATTGATTCGCTTGATGCCGGAGATTTGGACGGAGCCTGGGAGTCCATCCGATTGGCCTCGCGTATTGACCAAGACAACTTCGACACACGTTATCTAAGGGCTAGAGTTCTAGCGGAACGAAATCGTTTTGCGGAAGCGGTGCAGCAACTTGACCAACTCGCCGCGGAAGACCCTAACATCTTATTGCCAGTTTTAGGACAAACCGCTGAATGGCTAACCTATGACGGCAGATGGAAAGCAGCAGAGGATCGCTTCCGACGATTGATTAATTTAGCTCCGGAAATCGGAATGGCTCATCGAAAGCTTGCCGAACTGTTGATCCGACAAGGAAAACGAATCGAAGCTTGCAAATATTTTGCGGCGTTATGCGAGATTGGAAATATCGAAGAAGTGGAATTACGCAACTTGCTAAGACGCTCAAGTGCTTTCTCCGGCACGGAATCTTTTGAGGAGCAATCACCGATCGGACCACTCGGGCTGAGTCTCTTCCAATATGCTGAAGGCAATCCGCAGGAAACGCTGACGATTCTGCAAAAACAGAAATCACCTCCACCCGAAATGAATGCGTTGGAGGGGCGAGTATATGCGATCAGTCAGGATAAAGAACAATTAGCTAGGTGGGCCGAGCAGAATACGCAACAAGACAATTCGTTGCCTGGCTTTTGGTTTGCAAGAGGTGTTCATGCACAAAATAACGACGATCATGTTTTGGCAATCGACTGTTTTTGTCGCACTGTTTTAGTTGACCCAACTGATGCTGATGCATATCAACAGCTGAGTGAATCACTCATGGCGGATCGGCAAATCGAATCCTCAAAGATCGCAGCCAAAAGAGCAACTCAACTCAAAGAGACACATGTCATAGGTCAAAATTTCACATCCAACCCAATTCGCGAACCGGCGCAAGTTGCAAAACTGTGTAAACTCCTTCAGCAACTCGAGCGACCTTACGAATCCTTGGCATGGCAAGCGGTTGGTCTTGTATACAATCAAGAAGCGCTAGGCCTATCGAATCAAGAACTTACTGGCCAACTTCAAGCAATCAATCAAGAACGAGCAGAACTGATTAAGATGGGTAAAAATTGGCCTACGGAAAGCTTTATTCTCTGTGGAGCTAAAACTTCTCTTCGTAAATAAATCGATTCTAACCGTTCTTTGTGGAGCGAAGTTCTGCAACGCGAGGCGTTGGGACACAAGATGCACTGAGATCACTTCTGCAATTGACTGGCAGCTCATGACATTCCAGATGAATCGCCGACAATACTTTCGAGATTCAATCCGCAGCGTGGCAGCCACCGGCCTGGGACTAAATCTTCCATCGCGTTTGAATGCCGAACAGGCCGCCAATCCGTTATTGTTTCGGATTGGTGTCATCGGCCACTCCGGCCGAGGTGACTTTGGCCATGGTCTCGACAAAATGTGGCAACGAGTTCGTTCAACCGAAACGATCGCAATATCGGATTCAGCTGGCGTCGAGAAGGCTAAACGTCGACTGCCCGGTGTGAAAGCGTTTGCTGATTACCGAGAGATGCTCGCGAAAACCAAGCCCGAGATTGTCGCGGTCGCCCCTCGCCATATCGATCAACATCATGATATGTGCATGGCTTCCATCGCAGAGGGCGTAAAAGGTATTTATGTCGAGAAACCTTTTTGCCAAACACCCCAGCAGGCAGATGAAATCATTTCAGCGTGTGAATCGGCCGGTGTCCGGTTAGCGGTTGCGCACCGCAATCGGTACCATCCGGTCCTTCCGATAATTAAGCAACTGATCGATGACGGTGAAATTGGGAAACCATTAGAGATCCGAGCAAGAGGAAAGGAAGATCATCGAGGGGGCTGCCTTGACCTATGGGTTCTGGGAAGCCATGTCCTGAACCTAGCTTGTTATTTCGCCGGAGCCCCCAGGTCCTGCCAAAGCAGGCTAATGCAAGACAATCGCCCTTGTACCGACCAAGACATTCACTCAGGAGCAGAAGGGGTCGGCCCGATCGCCGGCGACGAATTACACGCCCGATTAGAGATGTCTTCTGGAATTCCACTGTTTTTTGATTCAATCAAAGATCACGGATCGAGGACTGCCGGATTTGGCATCCAAATCATTGGAAATGAAGGCGTAATCGATTTCCGCATGGATCGCGAACCGCTCGCGCATCTACGGCGAGGTAATCCCTTTCAGCCCAGCACGGAGAATTCACCGTGGATCCCAATTAGCACGGCCGGAGTGGGACAAACTGAACCGATCCAAGGGCTGGGTAGTTACCTCAGCAGCCATCAAGCGGCAGGTGATGATCTGGTACTCGCGATTGCAAATCAGACGAAGCCAATCTGCAGCGCCGAGGAAGGACGAACGACCGTCGAAATAATTTGCGCGATCTTTCAATCACACAAAAACAACGGTGAGGCGGTTTCATTTCCGCTTGAAAATCGCCAGCATCCACTCAAATGAACGTTGCCTCTTTAATGAAGCTACCTAATCGAAAGCTGTCGGATAGAGATTCCGATAGAGATGCTGTTCATTCGTTAGCGGGACTGCCAACCGAGTCAACTGCTCGTTCCTGAAAAGCAGCAAAACACAAATCAGCGATTTCACGATGCCCTTGATCAGTTAAATGAATCCGATCACCGCGAAATCTCTCAGGCAGTCGTTCCCATTGATCGGGAGATGACCAGTGCTCCGCCACATCAACCAATGTTGCCGTCTCATAGCTGGAACAGATCTCTCTGACAACTTCGTGATACTGACTGTGAGTTGCAGGAATTGCGGCGACTTCGTCAGGACTCATGCGATAAATCTGACCAAAGAATGAGAACGCCCACTCGGGTAGTTGATTTGGGAGAAAAGCGGACGGCGCTGTAATGCACAAGACAGGACAGTTTTTACTCTTGCACTGATCTACAATCGCCTGAAGGTTATCACGATAATCTTCCAAAGGAACACGTACTGGCGATTGTGCAGCAGGCACAGGCGGCGTCAGTTTCGTTCTGACCGAATAAAGCAACCAGACCAATCTAGACTTGCCCAACCAACTCTGCGCTTGTTCGCTGATTCTTTGTCGATGGATGAGAGCTCGGTCCGTGAGCCCGTTGAGTGACTTCCAGTGATCGTTCCATCCAAAGTAAACCAAAACCAAATCAACGTCCCAATCCCATAATTCGTTGAGCCTTCGTCTACCTTGCTCGCTGGTGTAACCGGGACAACTCGCATTGACCACTTCGACCGGCTTACCGAGGCTTGCCTCGAGTTGGTCAGCAAATTGATTGGGATAGAGATCTTTGCCAAGAAAGCTACACGAGTCGCCAATCACACCGACACGAAAAACGCCCTCTGCTTTGGCCTTTGCCCGAGGTGCTTGATGCCTGAGCCCATCGATGCCCGTGAAAGGTGTATTGGCGATTGGCTTCCAAAAAAGATTTGCGTCAGACTCAAAGATCGGGAAGTCGGTAAAGGGCTCTCCTTCTCGTTCGATCCCGTCAGAATCATAAAGTGGAATTCCCGAGTCATAACCAAATCGCAGCACTCCGACTTCTGGCGGTTCACCGAGCCGAGCGACTCGCAACAATAGCTCGAGGCCAAAAAAAAGAATGAACACCATCGAGAAGGAAAACAACAACTTCCGCTGCAACGACAACGCGACACGTGTCTCTCGAGATGTTTTCAATTCGGGATTCAGCTTACGTTTCTTACGAGACATCAGTTTCCATCAGGCGGTCGGCGATACGTGACTCGGTTGGTCGTCAATTCATATCAGACCTGATCCGGCCTCGAATTGACACTAGGTCTCCGCAAAGCTAGTTTGATTCGGAACAAAAATCCTCGGTAATCTAGGCAGTTATGACAGAAGAAGCACCAACCGCAGCATCGCGATCACCACTGATCGCCCCAGCGGTGGTTCTCGTTCTCTTGCTGATCGCCGGATGGTTGCTGAGCGAACGAGGTAAAACCGTTTCCGTCACTGCGAACGATTGGCCTTGGTGGCGTGGCCTTCAGCACCAAAATATCGCAACCGGTGAAGCGCCGACCAATTGGTCAACCGATCAAAATATTCGGTGGCGGGCAAAAGTTTCAGGACGGGGGCACGGAACCCCGATTGTCATCGGTTCCAAAGTGATCGTCGCGTCGGCGAATGACCTCACCCAAACGTTATCGCTGCACGCCTACGATCGGTCCACCGGAACATCAATCTGGAGTGTTGATTTGACATCGGGTGCAGCAATGCACAAAAGCATAAAAAACACCTACGCTTCGTCTTCTCCCGCATCCGATGGAAAAGCAGTCTATTACCCTTGGATCGCTGACGAACAGCTCTGGCTGGCTTCCGTTTCCATCGAGGGTGATGTGAATTGGACAAAATCGATCGCACCCTTCTTTTCAGAACATGGTTATGCCTCGTCACCATGCATCCACCAATCACTTGTGATTGTCCCCAGTGATAATCTGGGTGCCAGCTACCTGACCGGGATTGACCGCAGCAGTGGAGAGATTGTTTGGCAAGTTCCAAGAAAAACAGGCGGCAGTTACACGAGTCCGGTGATTCACCAATTCGGCAATCAACCTCAACTCATCATGAGCGGTCAGGGGCAGGTAGTGAGCTACAACCCCATCACCGGCGACACGCTCTGGACTTGCGAGGGTCCAGGGCTTAGCACCATTGGGACAGCAAGTTTTGACGATGAGCTGGTCTTTGTGACATGCGGTGCACCACCAATGATTGCCGGAGTCATGGCGATCAATGCGTTGACTGGAAAAATTGCTTGGCAAGCCGATGCAATGGCAAACGTCCCATCGAGCCTTGTCGTCGACAATCAGTTATTGGTGACCGAAGATCGAGGCACCCTTGTCTGCTTCGACACAAAGACGGGTGAAAAGAAATGGAGAGAGCGGCTGGGGGGCAACCTCAGTGCTTCACCGACCGCAACTGAAAACGCGATTTATCTCCCAGACGAATCTGGAACGGTTTCCGTTTTCCGGCTCGGAGACACCCTAGAGTTGATTGCCGAAAATGATCTCGGTGATGGTGGATTTGCTTCGCCGGTTATTACCGGAGGCCAACTTTTCCTTCGCACTGAACGAGCCCTGTTCTGCATCGAACAGCAGTAACACAATCGAACAGCAGTAACGCAATCGAACAGCAGTAACGCAGCGTGCCTTTCAATCTTCCCAGACGCCTTCACAACTGATTTCAAGATAGAGGTAGCTCGGTGCCTTCCCAAAAACCACGAAATCATCGAAAGCAAAGAGACTCTCGTCGTAGCGACGGAGACAACCGTTCATCTCAGGACTCAAGGACCGAAGCCGTTGGGACGCGAACTGATGATTCGGTGACACCCAGCGTATTGAGATTCACCAAGATAGCCTGGCTGTTGGTTGGGTTGGTCGCAGTTCTTGGAGGCTGGTTCCTCTTTGGTCCTTCAACTTCTTCAACAAGAATAATCCAAGCCCCCAAGGCTATTGGTCCCGATCCTCGAGTCATGCCGCGCTCCGGCTACTCAGGACCAGCCGCTTTTTCATCAGCAAGATCGACCATCGCGGTTTCACCCGATGGATCACTTACTGCCTGGGCATTCGACTCCACAGAGCTCACAGTATGCAACGGAATTTGGACTGCTGACGAACCAGACTTGAGTCAACTTATCACGCTGCGGGGCCACAGCGAGCCCATTAAGCAAATTGTGTTTTCAGGTTTTGGTGATTTGATCGCTACCGCAAGCGCCGACAGCACCGTCAAGATTTGGGAAACAGGAAGTGGTCAGCAGCTTGTTTCTCTGAACGATCACAATGGCCCCGTCAATACCGTAGCTTTTTCGCCCGACGGAGTTTCAATGGCTAGCGGCGGGCAGGACGGCACGATTCGGCTATGGGATGCCTACGGCGGACTACCGCTTACCACGTTGTGCGAACTCGAGTCTCCGATTACCGCTTTAAACTATTCTCCAACTGCTAATTGGCTAGCTGCCGCAGATGAAAGTGGTTCCCTCAAACTATGGGAACTGGAGACGGGACGTGAAATCCGCAATCTTGAGATTCCCGAATCTCAAATCATTGACTCCGCCGATGCCGAGCCTGCCATTTCTCAGCATGCACGCATTGACAGAATCATGTTTTCACCGGACGGAAAACAATTGGTTGCAACTGCCGGCGATGACACACTACTTCGATGGCGAGCGAGTGATGGAAAAGTACTCCCTAAGGTTCATCTTGAAGACAACAAGATTCTGTCATTTGCATTTTCTCCGGGCGGGGAAGCGATTGCCACCAGCGGAATTGATGGCCGTCTCGTTGTCACTCAGATTAGAAACGAATCAATCCTCGGTGAAATCACCACTCCTGAAATCCCCTTACTGCTTCAATACGCAGTAGATGGCGTCTTACGTTGGTCCAAATTTGACCGAGACGACTTGGCCAAGATGGGGCATCGGAATTTAGCAGCGGAAATCGCGTCACGATCCCAATTAGCAGAAGGTGCCATCGGTGGCTTTGTTACCCCCGAAGGAATGACGATAAGCGTTTTCGCTGACGAGACCATGGTTGCAAACCCCGCCGCACTCTGTTTCGACCGCAACGGTGCGTTGTACGTCGCTGAAACGTTTCGCTTTGATACGGAAGTTGGGCTTGGTTACGCCGGACGAGAAACATGGCTTTTCGATGATCTGAAAAACCAAACTCCATCAGATCGACTCGCCATGTACGAAAAGTACGCCGCAGATCGGGAAGACGGGATGGCACCACATACTAAGTTCTCCGAAAGAATCCGGCGATTGGTCGATACCAACGGAGATGGCAAGGCGGATCAAACCACCATCTTTGCGGATGGATTTCGTGAGCCACTCACTGGAACCGGCACGGGACTGCTAGCGGTTGACGGTCATCTTCTTTACACCTGCATCCCTGATCTCTGGCAACTCACCGATACCGATGAGGATGGAGTTTCAGATGAACGTGATTCGCTTATTTCCGGTTTTGGTGTGAAAGCGTCACTGCCACATGGCCTTCATGGTTTGACACGGGGACCGGATGGAAAAATCTACTTCTCCGTTGGAGATCGCGGTTACAAAATCAAAACAGCTGAAGGCGAGGTACTTCACAACCCTTCCACTGGTGCGATTCTCAGGTGCAATCCCGATGGATCACAACTTGAAGAGATTGCGAGAGGCTTCCGCAATCCACAAGAACTCGCCTTTGACGATTTCGGAAATCTTTTCACCTGCGACAACAACTCCAATCAAGGTGATCAGGCACGTTTGATCTACGTCATGCCAGGAACCGAAGCTGGGTGGGAAATGGCGTTTGAAACCATGCCCGCCGAGTTCCCACTCGGTCCTTGGAATCTGGACCGACTCTGGGAAACCGCTTCAACACATGACTCTGCTGCAGTCTTACCTGCGATCGCCCATCTTGGGATTGGTCCGGCAGGCTTTGCTGCCTATCCCGGCGTTGGCCTACCCGATCGATATCAGCAACATTTCTTTTTATGCGACTTTGCCGACGCTCCTGAAACAAGCGGCGTTCGAAGTTTTGCCCTCGAACCTAGCGGAGCTGGTTTCATAATTCGCGATCAACACACCTTCGTTGGCAACATCCTCCCCACCGATATCGAATTCGGACCGGATCAATCTGTCTACATCAGTGATTGGATTCGTGGGGCAGATAGTGATGGTCTTGGTCGAATCTACAAAGCAGATTTCGAACGCACGACGACGAACTACGAATCCGCTCATTGGCTCACTGCCGACCTATCAGCCCAAACCGTGGAGCAACTAATTGCAAAACTTGAACATCCTGATAGGCGAGTCCGCCAACGCGTCCACCTGCAACTCGCCAAACGCGGGACGATGGCAGTGCCAGGACTCCAAGAACGATTAATCGATCAGGGATCGCAACTTGCAAGGATTCATACGATCTGGGCCCTTGGTATCATCGCAAATAAGATCCCGACTGAACGTGAAAACTGCTTGACCACCATCGCCACCTGCATCCAGGACCCCGATGCGGAGATCCGCGTGCAATGTTGCAAGGTGCTTGGCGAGGCACGATATCTTGCTTCATCCAAACAGTTGATTGATGCATTGAAGGATGATAATCCGAGGGTCTGTGCGTCGGCAGCTTTTGCCCTAGGAAACCTTCAAATAAACGACGCGACCGAACCCCTCCTCGAATTACTGAAAAGGAACACAAATCAGGATCCGTTTCTTCGACACGCGGCATCCTACGCGTTATCCAAGACAGCGACGGCCCAAGACCTCGCACTCAACGTCACCGCGGAGAGCGAACTCATCCGCATGGGGGTTCTACTCGCGATGCGTCGCAACCGCTCGCCAGATCTGATCGGCTTCTTGAATGACTCGGATCCGAAAATCGTCATCGAAGCCGCGAGGGCGATCCATGACCTCAAGATCGGGCAAGGGCAGGAAGCCTTGGCATCAAAACTCAATGGTTATCGGACAGAGGAAACCTTCCTTCGTCGAGCCATCAATGCAAATCTACGGCAGCGCGATATCGAATCAGCGAAACGACTTACGGTATTCATTGATAACGCGAAAGTACCTGATCACATAAAAGAGGTGGCCCTCGATGCGATCCGCAACTGGAAAACCCCACCCATTCGAGACCCTGTCATGGGAACAGCTTGGGAAGATGCCACCGTCATCACGCAAGAACAAATCCAGTCCGCTCTAACGACCGTTCTTCAGCCGTGGCTAATCAATTGCCTGGTACAGGTGCAATATCCTCACCAGGAAGAACTCATGCTGATCGCTGATTCTTTGGAATTCCAAGTCGGTGACATCAGCTGGATTGGTGACGCCCAAAGACCAGTGAATGTGAGACTGTCCTTACTGAATCAATTAAAAAAACGAGATGACCCCAAAGTTGATCAAGCAATCCAAATTGCAGCACGTAGTCATGACGGCCCGCTACGCATCCGAGCTGCGGAACTGATGGCGACCAAAGATCCGGATTCCGCGTGTGAGGTATTAACCGAAATCATCGAGCAAAAACGGGCGGAACATTCTGTAACGGATCAGCAAGCGGCATTGGTCGCGATTGGAAAAATCAATGCTCCCCAAGTTGATCAACTTCTCACTCAGATGCTCAGCGACTTGATCGTCGGTAAGGTGCCACCCTCGCTCAAGTACGAAGTGCTGTCGATCGCCAATGAACGCCAAGATGCCAACGTGCAAAAACAGTTGGCCGAGGTACTTCAATTCTTGGGTCAACAGCAAACGCTTGCTGCAAAGTATCAAGCGGTTTTGCATGGCGGATCCTCTGAGCGAGGCCGTCTGTTGTTTGAACACCACACTGCCCTACAGTGCGTGCGATGTCACAAAGTCGATCAACTCGGCGGCAAGGTTGGACCGGACCTCAGCAGGATTGGCAGTAAGGTTTCGCGGGAATACTTACTTGAGTCGCTTTTGATGCCCGAAAAGCAGATTGCCAAAGGCTATGAGGGAGTTTTGGTTGCACTTGATAACGGAAAAATTCTGAGTGGCGTCATTGAATCCGAGTCGGACAAAGTACTCAACCTGATCGATGGCGAAGGGAATGCGGTCGAGGTCACCAAGTCAGAAATCGTTCAACGACGTGATGGCAGGTCAGTGATGCCAGCGAATCTACTTGAAAATATCAACTCATCCGACCTGCGGGACTTAATTGAATACCTCGCTAGCCTTCAATAAGAGGCGACAAGAACCGAAGCGATGAATCCGCTGCTTTTTCAACCAGCACCGTCACGCGGTGATGGATCACCTGCCCAGAAATCATTCCGCGTTTGGGTCAGGGCCCGAAGAGACTCGATCGATTTGACTCATCTGTTCAGACAACAACTCGGCCACAACTTGATGCCCCTCCGCGGTGAGATGTGTGTCCATCGGTTGATAAACCAAAGCTCCTCGACTTGCCTGATCGATCAATGCGTCTGTCACGTCCACAAACGGAACATCAAGGTTATCGCAAAGCTCTCTTAACTTGGCCGACAGCCTCACCTCCTCGGGCAACTCCCAACCCTCAGGGAGATCATGTTCAATGCGATAGGGGCCATCAGGTGTCTCAATCTGCAGAGGAGCAAAATCGCAATAGCCACCCATGACACGAAGTTTTCTTGGAATGAGCAAAACCACCAAAGGGATTTCTCGATCTCGCAAAAGTTTCGCCCCGCTCGTGATCGAATACTCGATCACGGGCCAACCGGAGTGTTGATCCGCCTCCGGCAGAAAAGACATCTCAAATCTCATTCCATGTTCGGTTCCACTACGATCGGTGAACACACCTCGAAATGGCCATTGATCAATCTCGGGCACCAACTGATCGTAAAAAAGACGCAAAGGCGATCGATGTTGTGGATCGGTGCGGGGACTCAATGATGCATCTTTAAATCCAGGTAAGACATTTGGTCGCCCCGCCTGTTGCCACTGAACAAAAAACATCGCATCGTCCAGATCATTGGTCTCGGCGATCTGCCAGATAACAACTTGTGGTTTACATGGGATCCCAAACTTTTCTAACACCACCAATTCAGCAGGAGGACCGTATCCTGCAACGCCGAGATTGCGAGTACTCATACCGGATCGCTCTTCGATCAGACGCACGAATGTTTTTTCAATGGGAAGATTGCCAGCTTCGGTAAAGGAGTCGCCAACGAACAAGCACTCAGCAAAATCGCGATGCTCAGCATTACGAAAGCCTTGATGGTCGGTTTGAAACGTCACCATTGTGGCGTAGGGATCCTCGCTATTGGTCTCCATTGCTAGATCGCCTCTGGACATTCCTGACCACTCGATGCCCGGCGGACGAAGCCACGGCAGATCGCTATCCCGCTTCAATGCCTCACCGGTTGATAGATACCATGGGTTGTCCGAAACGACTGAGGCAGGCCACAACAAGAAGGCGGATTCAACTAGGAATAAAGCAAGGCAGGCAGACAGAGAAACAGTCAACCATCGCATCCCAAACGTTCGCCGGTACCGCTTCGGACAAAGCAAAAGTGGGACGACCATCAAGGCTAAAGAACCTGCGATTACCAAGACACAGAAGCGGAAGAACGAAAGACGCGTCTCTCCTGAAGGCCAGAACCACGCGAGAAACGCGATGAGAAGGGGTGCTAGGAGGAGTGCGATTCGCAGCACCCAAGGTTGTTTTTTCACGTTTTCATCCTCGACTTAATCCGATCCTAATCGAACGAATGACCGCTTTTTACCGCCTGTTATTATTGCAAAGTCGCAGATTCACGAAGAAACTGCGGCATCAGTCCTTGCCATTCAGGGGGTGCTGCGTCACGATATCAGTTCTCGGCCGACTAATTTTTACTACTTTTTGAAAGGTTATCTAGAAAGATGACACGTTTACTACTCGGTTTCTTTTGTGCGTTCATGTTGACTTTCGCAGTCGGTTGTGGCGGCGGCAGCACCGAACCCACCGTGATCACCGGCGACCAAACCGAAGAGCAGCTTCAGCAAGCGACTGACGATTACGAATCCGAAATGGAAAGCGAAGCTGTCGAAGGTGACGGTTGATCCATTGGACAGCCAAGCGTTAACAATCGCTAATAAGCCGGCTTAACATGGGTTCCAAGAGACGACGTGATTCGCTACGCCACTCTCCCCAAACTGGAAATCTTGATCCTGCTGGGCAGGATGTAAATGAAGATAAATCCACAAGTGAGCTAAGCCCGCAAAAAAAATTCTTAGTGCTGCTAGGCATCATTTGCCTGGCAGCACTTTTTTTGCGCTCCCTCAGCATTCTACAAACCATTGACACTCCCACGTCGGTCCGACTACTTGGTGACGCACGTGGATATCACGACTGGGCGGTTCGAATTGCTTCAGGTCAGTGGTATGGATCGGAGACGTTTTACCAAGCGCCGCTCTATCCTTATTTTTTAGCACTCCAAATCAAACTGTTTGGAAGTGGCATTTTTGCCCTTCGCTTATTCCAAGCACTTCTCGGCGCGATCTCCGTCGCTGCAGTTGGAATCGCTGGCAAGAATTTTTTCAGGCCTTCGATCGGACTAATTGCTGCTGCTGGCTACGCCATCTATCCAGCGGCGATCTACTTTGATGGAATCATTCAAAAAACAGCACTCGCCTCCTTTTTACTCTGCGTTTTGCTCGCGGCTATCTCCACCTTATTCAGCGAGAGTTCGCGAAGAAATCAAACTTCGACACTACATTGGAAAGGCCTTGCAGTCGGTATCATTCTCGGATTGCTTATGCTGACGCGTGAAAATTCAATCCTCTGGGTACCGATTGTCCCCCTATGGATTTGGTTCCATCGAAGCTTCACAAAAAGAATCAAACTGCAGACGATTGCGAGCTATTCGATCGGGCTTCTTCTGATCCTCTTCCCTGTCGCAGCAAGGAACGCATCACTCGGTGGCGAATGGTCGCCAACTACTTTTCAAGCCGGCCCGAACTTTTACATCGGGAATCACCAAGCCTCCAATGGCTTGTACCGGCCACTGGTGCAGGGGCATGAAACCCCGATGTACGAGCGGGCAGACGCCCAACGTTTGGCTGAAGAAGCATTGGGACGCGAACTCTCCTCACGCGAGGTATCAAAGTATTGGTTCAATCAGTCGTGGAAAGAGATCACTGAGGATCCAGCGAGCTGGATTGAACTGGTGTTCATTAAGAGCTTAATGGTGGTGAATCGATTTGAAGTGCCAGACGTTGAGTGTTTTTATATCTACAGTGAAAGCTCCGGTCCCCTAAAATTCCTCGGGAAGGTCTGGCATTTTGGAATCCTCTTTCCCTTGGCTGTATGGGGGATGACCGTGAAGATGGAACGAAGACGTGAGCGTTGGATTCTTGACGCACTGCTTTGGGTCATGGTCGCAGCGATCGTTGCGTTCTTCATCTTGGGTCGTTATCGGCAACCGCTGGTTCCCCTAGCGATTCTCTTTGGCTCAACCGGACTTCATGATCTTTACTGGCGGTTCCGCGATCGAAACTGGAACGCGATTCGCAGCAGGACAGGCGTCGCGATCGTCGCCCTAATTGTCTGCAATCTACCGGTTCACGATGAATCAATGCTGCGTGCGAGTTCCTACATGAATATGGGGATCGCAGCGGGGCAAGCAGGCAATCTAGGCGTTAGCATTCCCGCACTCTATCGTGCGATTGAATCGCACCCCGAAATGGTTGAAGCATACATCAACCTTGGGAAGGCGATGGAGATGAGCAATCGACTTGACGATGCGATCACCTGTTATGAAGCAGCCCTAACAATTGAACCGGGGTTAATCATGGCGGATGCCGCTCTTGGTCAAGTGCATGCTAGGCTCGGTCATCAAACGCGAGCCATCTATCATTTGGAACGGGCGATTCAAATCGACCCATCTGACTTTCAATCACAGCAATTGCTCAGCACGCTCAAAGACTAGTAACTGCGGATTGCCTGACTGTCATTGCAAGCCTTCATCGCTTCAATGAGAAGCAAAACCGGACGCAAAAGAAGTTCATTTGCGTATGCATTTTGGACGTTTGGAAAACTTAAGTTCTCGATACAGAACCGGACGTCAAAACTGGACGAAATAGCAAGACGAGTGGACGAATTATCTCGTGACAACAACGGCATTCATCTCGTACTTTTTTAAGCGTCCAGAAACCATTCTTTACTGAACCGAACTGGATTTTTAAACGAGTCAGATTTGTTCTGACTGGATCAGCCATCTCGTCAACACTGTGATCCGAAACGGGTTATGGCTCATCACCTTTGTATCCTGCAGGTTTACTTTTTCGGTGAACCAAAGTGATTCATTTGGTGGATGGGAAGGGTTTGTGCAATCGAACATTGTTGTTCATGCAAAGAACCATTTAGCGAGCCGAGAACGCTGAATCATCATTTTTTATAAAGGTCTTTTAGATGAAACATCGTCATGCCGGCTTCACGCTGGTTGAATTGTTGGTGGTCATTGCGATCATTGGCATTTTGGTAGGCTTACTCCTACCTGCTGTTCAAGCTGCTAGAGAAGCAGCTCGTCGTATGTCTTGCAGTAATAACTTCAAGCAAATCGGTCTCGCCGTTCACAACTACCACTCCTCCTACAAGCAACTGCCGCAAAACGGCACAGGCTCCTCGCGATCGCTTGTGGGTAACGTTACCTACAACGGTAACCGCCTATTTCTGAGCTGGCTTGTTCCACTGACACCTTTTGTTGAGCAACAAGCTCTTTGGGAAAAAATCTCCAACCCTAGCACTGAAACAACTCCTGGTTACGGTATGCCAGGTGGAGTACTTGCCTCCAACGGAATCCCGATGTGGCCGGCCATGGGACCATGTCCTTGGACTCGTCAATACGCACCTTGGGAAACCGATGTACCTACCTACCGCTGCCCAAGTGATCCTGCGATTGGATTGCCCGGCCATGGACGCACCAACTACGCTGCTTGTGTTGGCGATGCGATGGACCGTGTCGAATACGGTGGAACAAATGAACGTGGCTTCTGGCATAACGACAAGCCAAACGGAACGTCAAACCTGACTTGGATGGCGACCCGCGCACGTGCTGCATGTCGAGGGATGTTCTGGAATCGTCGAGTCACCAAGTTCCGTGACGTCCTCGATGGTCTCGCCAACACCGTCATGGCGGGTGAAATGCTGACATCTCTTGGTCAGCGTGAAATCAATGCTGACTGGGTTCGCGGCTTTGCCGGTGGTGATCCGTACAACCCAAGCCAACTGCGATCAAATCCGAGCCTTTGTAAAACAGGCAATCACATTGACCCTCAGCGTCCACAGTTCTACGCAATCTCTGCAGCGATGCCAGGCAGTGGAAGCGACCAATGCCGTGGATGCCGCTGGGCTGATTACCGCCACATGTACTCATCCTTTGAAACCATCCTGCCTCCGAACAGCCCAAGCTGCCAAGTCGGTGGCGGTGACTACAACGAAGGCGTCTTCTCTGCCGGCAGTCGTCACCAGGGTGGTGCTCACGTCCTGATGGGTGACGGTGCGGTTGTCTTCATCACCGACAGCATTGATGCCGGCGACTCAACCCTACCGCCGATCGAACGCGGAAGCGACGCAATGCCAGCGTGGTCCGGCACAGCAGGTAGCGAACCAGGCGCCCAAAGCCCCTACGGCCTCTGGGGAGCCATGGGAACTCGTGCGGCCAAAGAGACCATCGAAGAGCAGTTCAACCAATAGGTTTCTGCCTACCACGACTGCATGACGGAACCTCTCCGTCTAACTCACAGTGAACCCTCTGGGACCAAGTTTCCTCGAGGGTTTTTTTCGTGCACTCAAGTCCTCTCTTGAACGGTTACTAGTTTCTTGAACGGTTACTGGCACACATGGCAACGGTGTTCCATACCTGCACCCCTCTAAGGGAGGATTCTGTCACATTGAAGCACCTCTAATAGGCACCAAGCCACCATGCTGGACGATTAAGCATGTGCATTGGACGATTGAACTAGTGACTCACGTGGCCCCAACCCCTTATTGTTGTAATCGTCCAAAAACGTTTCCAAAGGAACGTCTTTCGGACGTTTGAAACATCATTGCTGAGGTTGTTCGTCGGCATGGTTTTCAGACAAACCGCTCGGAAATCGTATTTGCCAGTCAATTATTTTTCAGCGATTGGCATCGCTGCGTTTCCCGCGCGAACTCCATGACTGCTTCGGGTACCAGAGGACCCATTGCGAAACAGCATGGAGAGACCGTTCACTCGGCATTTTTCATTTATTTCTTTTCTAATGGAGTCTCTCATGAAACGACAACGCAGCGGCTTTACGCTGGTTGAGTTGTTGGTGGTCATCGCGATCATCGGCATTTTGGTAGGTCTGCTCCTACCGGCTGTTCAAGCTGCTAGAGAAGCAGCTCGGCGTATGTCTTGCAGTAACAACTTCAAGCAGATCGGCCTTGCAGTTCACAACTATCACTCCTCCTACAAGCAGCTACCACAAAACGGTACCGGAACCACGCGATCTCGCGCTGGCAACGTGACCACCAACGGCAACCGCCTATTCCTTAGCTGGCTTGTTCCACTCACGCCTTTCGTTGAGCAACAAGCTCTTTGGGAGAAAATCTCCAACCAGAGCACTGAAGTCACTCCAGGTTACACCATGCCGGGTAACGTGCTCTCCTATAACGGCATCCAAATGTGGCCTGCCATGGGGCCAACGCCATGGGTTCGTCAATACGCACCTTGGGAAACCGATGTGCCTACCTACCGTTGCCCAAGTGATCCTGCGATTGGGCTGCCCGGACACGGGCGTAGCAACTACGCTGCCTGCATCGGGGACGCTCTTGATCGTGTCAACTACGGTGGTACCAGCGAATGGGGCTTCTTCCACAATAACAAGGGTGGTGGGCAAAGTGACCTTGGCTGGATGGCAACTCGTTCGCGTGCTGCTTGCCGAGGCATGTTCTGGAATCGACGAGTCACCAAGTTCCGTGACGTCCTCGATGGTCTTGCCAACACCGTCATGGCGGGTGAAATCGCTACATCGCTTGGTACTCGTGAAGTGGTCTCAGACTGGGTTCGCGGTTTCCCAGGTGGTAAGAGCAATACCTCGCTCGAAGCAAACCCAAGCCTTTGTGCTTCCGGTAACCACATCGATCCTGAGCGACCCACGTTTTACTCCCGCACTGCTCCAATGCACGGAAGCGGTAGCGATCAGTGTAAAGGTTGCCGCTGGGCTGACTTCCGACCGATGTACACCTCCTTCACCACCATCTTGCCACCGAACAGCCCAAGCTGTCAGATCGGGGGCGGTGACTACAACGAAGGGGTTCACTCCGCAGGTAGTCGTCACCAAGGTGGTGCACACGTCCTGATGGGTGACGGAGCGGTTGTCTTCATCACCGACTCGATTGAGGCGGGTGATAACACCCTGCCACCGATTGAGCGTGGTACAGGAAGCGATCCCGGTTGGTATCCGGGTGCCGAACCTGGTGCACCAAGCCCTTACGGGCTCTGGGGTGCTCTCGGTACACGTGCCGTCAAAGAAGTGATCGAAGAGCAACTCAATCAGTAGTCTCTGACTCGATCACTAATTAAAAAACGAAGCCTCGCCTGAACCTTCAGGCGAGGCTTTTTTTGTACCGAAAACTCATTTCCCGGGCGTCCATGAACGAAACGAGTCCCAAAACACCCAAAACCAGTGAACATCTGTATTGCTTAAAACGCCACTTTATTTGCTTATTAGGACAGCTAATGCTATTATCCTGAGCCCAAGGGAAGGACTCCCGCCCTTTTTTAGTACTTCTTTTCTGATTTTCAGGAGTTTTCTATGCATCGTCTTCGTCAACCTCGACAGGGTTTTACCCTCGTTGAGTTGCTGGTGGTCATTGCGATCATCGGCATTTTGGTCGGCCTTCTGTTGCCGGCCGTCCAGGCTGCCAGAGAAGCGGCTCGCCGCATGTCTTGCAGTAACAACTTCAAGCAGATCGGCCTTGCAGTTCACAACTATCACTCCTCCTACAAGCAGCTACCACAAAACGGTACCGGAACCACGCGATCGCTAGCTGGTAACGTGACCAACAACGGCAACCGCCTATTCCTTAGCTGGCTTGTTCCACTCACGCCTTTCGTTGAGCAACAAGCTCTTTGGGAGAAAATCTCCAACCAGAGCACTGAAGTTACTCCAGGTTACACCATGCCGGGTAACGTGCTCTCCTATAACGGCATCCAAATGTGGCCTGCCATGGGGCCGTGCCCTTGGCAACGTCGATACGCACCTTGGGAAACCGATGTGCCTACTTACCGATGCCCAAGTGATCCTGCGATTGGGCTGCCCGGACACGGTCGTAGCAACTACGCTGCCTGCATCGGGGACGCTCTTGATCGTGTCAACTACGGTGGTACCAGCGAATGGGGCTTCTTCCACAATAACAAGGGTGGTGGTCGAAACGACTTGAACTGGATGGCAACTCGTTCGCGTGCATCATGCCGAGGCATGTTTTGGAATCGACGAGTCACTAAGTTCCGTGACGTCCTCGATGGTCTTGCCAACACCGTCATGGCAGGTGAAATCGCTACATCACTCGGTACTCGTGAAATCAACGCCGATTGGGTGAGAGGATTCCCTGGTGGTAAATCCGCAACTTCGGTTGAAGCGAACCCAAGTGTCTGTGCTTCCGGGAATCATATCGATCCTGAGCGACCACAGTTCTACTCCCGCACTGCTCCGATGCACGGAAGCGGTAGCGATCAGTGTAAAGGTTGCCGCTGGGCTGATTTCCGACCCATGTACACCTCCTTCACCACCATCTTGCCTCCAAACAGCCCAAGCTGTCAGCGTGGCGGCGGTGACTACAACGAAGGAGTTCACTCTGCGGGCAGTCGCCACCAAGGTGGTGCCCACGTCCTGATGGGTGACGGAGCGGTTGTCTTCATCACCGACTCGATTGAGGCGGGTGATAACACCCTGCCACCGATTGAGCGTGGTACAGGAAGCGATCCCGGTTGGTATCCGGGTGCCGAACCTGGTGCACCAAGCCC
>JBMHCO010000162.1:0-2728 GCA_049889895.1 Rubripirellula sp. | reverse complement strand
TTGTTGGGGGCAAAATGGCGACGGCACCTTTCCTTTTCGGTCGACCTTTGGATCGCCGCGGGTTATTAAAAGCGGGAGCTGCATCGGCAATTGCTTCTTCAGTCGCTGATAGTCCTGATTCCGTGTTGGCATCAGAGGATGATCGCCGCGAACGTCAGGCTCGCGGTCGCGGCGGCGATGGATCGATTGTGCGAGCCGCAATTCATCCTGCTATTGGATTCGCCAGAGTCGGTAATAGTCGGGAAGAATTCTTTCTTGCTCCAGAAGTACCGGGCGGTCTACCACTTGAGTCAGGTGGGTACAAGGATTCCAGCGGTGCGATGAAAAGGCAGGCGGCGCGATTTCGAGTCTATGGTCTTGATGCCACAGGGCAAATCGTGCGAGAGCTTACCGACAAAGAAGCGAGCATCGAATGGACGGTTCATCTGGCGAATAAAAAAGCGTCTTGGTACCAGTTCGAGACGGCGTTAGACATCCCTGAAGCAGTCCCTACAAGTCGGCGAAATTCAGATGTGCGAGGCGTTGATCGCCGAGGACTTGAGGTTGATCCAGGTCCGCGACGTGTCAGCGGAAAACGTGATCGGTCTGTTTTCAATTCCGGTAAGTTTCTCGGTAAGCGTTTCTATCTCGGTGAGCTGCGGACCGATGAGGTGGGGCGTCTATTGGTGTTGGGCGGCCGTGGGCATTCCTTTTCTCCAACCGGTCAACCATTGAACACTTTTGCGAACAACGATGGCTGGGTCGATGATACCTCGGATGGACCTGTCACCGCACGAGTCCGGGTAGGCGAGAGAGAGATTCCCGTGGATCCCGCATGGGTCGTGGTCGCTCCACCGAACTATGCTCCGGGAATCGCCACGTGCAGTTGCACACTTTACGATGTGGTGCATCAAGCAATGATCGATAGTGGTTTTGTGAGGCAAACTCGGCAAATCACTTTTCTCACCGATATCTTCCCGATCTTCCAGAGGCTCGCTGACCTGCAGTGGGTCAATCGAGGCATGTTAGATCGATACGGGTGGGGGGCTCCGGAAGATTTCATGTCTTGGGAATACCTTGATCGTCTATCAGACCCTTCAACCGCTAACGCCGAGTTTCGTCGCGGACTGTTCCAGAGGTTTCGAAATCCGAATTACGAGACACTTCAAGCGGGAGAAGAGATCCTGCCACCTATGTACGGCGATGCGATTACTTTGCCACCAGAGTCCGCTCGCTCCTACCTAGCGTTCCAGCCATTTCAATACGAGGCATTGAAAAAGTGGGCTGATGGGGATTTTGTGATGGGCGTGCCGGGTCCGGTGGTGAACGAGATTCAGGATTTGCCTTTGCAGATGCAAGGTGCGGCATTAGATCGCGCAGCACTTGAGGCATGCTTGGGTGATGCGTTCCATCCCGGTTGTGAAGTGACTTGGCCAATTCGCAATCCTCGGATGTATCAATCGGCGTACCGTTTAAAACATGCTTCAAATCACATACGGATGGATGAAACTGATCGGAGAGAAGAGAGGGATGATCAGGAGATTGACCATCAACATGATGAAAGCGGTAAAGACTGGGAAGAGAAAGATTGGAGAGGTGACTCTGAAGGTGATCGCTATTCCAGGAAACATCGATTGTCCACGAATCAAGAACGAGATTACGGCGGCGTGCTCACACCCGCCGTTGCGCTCTCTGCCCACGGTCCACTCGATGGGAATCTTCCGGGATCGTTGACACGTTGGATGGCAGTCCCTTGGCAGGTGGACACGGTAAGTTGCAACAGTGGTTATCAATATCAAGCAGAGCCAGTCGACCCGTATCTCCCTACTTTTTGGCCAGCTCGCGTCCCCAACCATGTGATGACCGAACACGATTACCAAACGGTGCTCGACAGTTCGATACCGAGTGAAGATCGATGGAATGCGTTTAGCGAGCGTGCTTTGTTTTTCCGCGACGTTAATCGTGGTAACTACTTCGAGGCACTTCAGAGAATGGTTGATCAGTGGTATCGGTTGGGCATAGTGGCTGAACAGCCCGGGCCGGCGGATCCTGAGTTTCCTTCAGTATTTCAAGTCGAAACTGAAAATGATTTTTGAGATTGCATGAAGATAGTCATAGTAGGTTCTGGGCCCGCCGGGTGTGCTGCTGCGATTGCTCTTTGTCGGCATGGCCACAAGGTGGTTCTGGTTGGTGATGGTAAGGATGGTGTTGGCGAACAGTTACAGCCCGCAGCAAGGCCCTTATTAGAAAAGATCGGGCTTGATGCATTACCTGGGCAGATCGAGTGCGTGGGGATTCGGTCTGCCTGGCAGTCCTCCGAGTTAGCGTATCAAGATTTTCTATCGCACCCATTTGGCAATGGCTGGTTGCTCGATCGTCCATTATTCGAAAGAACGTTGCGGGACAAAGCTCAACAGGAAGGAGCGTCCCTGCGTCAGCCAGCTCGGCTCTTGAATTTGACGAGTAAAAGCGACGGTAGACATCGTTGGAAATTGCAACTCACAGACGGCGTGGAGGAATGTGATTGGATCGTAGATGCGACCGGTCGTATTGGATCCGTAGGACGCTTGTTGGGTGTGAAGCGTCATAGACACGACCGATGTGTTGCGGTGGTGGGCTGGCTTTCAACTGATCTCCAGAGCGATTTGGATCAAACGCTCGTGGTCGAAAAATCAGACGGTGGTTGGTGGTATGGATGCCGTCTACCCGACCGCAGAAGAGTAGCGGGGTTTGTAACGCATCGCTCTGT
>JBMHCO010000161.1:0-30585 GCA_049889895.1 Rubripirellula sp. | reverse complement strand
CCCACCTCGCGAATCGATTGCCGATAAGGACCGTGTTTTCCCCGGCGATGGCGTCTGCCCACTGCCTCAGATCATTCGCCAATTGATCGACCACGGTTTTCGCGGCACATTTTCTCTCGAGCTATTCAACCCAGAATACTGGGAACGCGACGCACTGGAGGTCGCCCAAGAAGGTCTCGCCAAGTCCAAAGCGGTTGTCGCAAAAGCAATGAGTTAGCCCACTGGGATTAAGCCGAAAATCTACTTTGTATAAAGCAAGATAGAGAGATCATCTGGCTTACCGAGTGGCTCAGCCTGGCTCGAAGTTGCGTCATTCGACAACGCGATTTCGTCGCCTGTCATTCGATGATGCACCATGCTGGCGAGCTGAGTGACTCGGGAGATGGGGGTGCCGCTTCGGCTCAACTGAATCACTTCGTCGAGGTGTAAGTTATCAAACAACCCATCGCTTCCGACGACCACCGTATCTCGCGGACTCAGTGGTTGACTCGGACCGATTTCAATATGCATCTCTCTGGAACCAACAAGGTTCGAAACAAGATGCCTTTCATCGTGGTGCATCGCGTCCACTTCGTCCAGCAATCCCGACTCGATTGCATAACCAACAGGCGAGTGAGGTGTTGACTTCCATTTTACAACACCACGCTGGCCCATGATGACCGTCATGGAGTCACCTACCTGGTAGGCACGAGCGACCGAGTCACAGATTTCTACAACTGACAACGTGGTGGCCGCCCCCACTCCTAGGTCGAGAATTTCTCGATTCGCTTGCTCAATCCCGTCCAAAATGGCCGGACGCAGGTCTCGATCCGGTTCTGATTCCCACAGACGGTCAGCGAGAGCCTGAACCGCAATGGCTGAAGCTTTGTAGCCCAAAGGCCCCCCGCCGACACCATCAGCGACAGCAAGGACGATCGCCCCCGAAACGGTACGAATGATCGCAGCACTATCGTCGTTCGGCTCAAACTTTTCCGGGCAGCGCCGACAAAACGAAACCACTCGCCCTTCCGGGAACGAAGACTGCTGCGGCGCAGCCATGTCTGACTCAAGAAAAAACTCTTTCGTCATTTCGGTGGTTTGGGTGAACATGAGCTTAAATCAACAAGAGCTTCAATAAGATCAAACCTGAGTCGAACTAAACGCAGGATGCATCTAGAAAGATTGTGGGCAAACGTCCCGCGACAGGGTCATGTCAATCTCACAGTGAATTGACTTACCCTATTTTAGCTCTCGCCACGCTGCTTTCGGTAATACCTAATCGCCCGCAAGTGGTTTTTATTCCAAACCCGAAGCATCTGGTTCGCATCGCGGAACCTTTGATGGGGTTCAATTGAAAGGGATTTGCGGATCATAGCGATTACATCAGGATGAAGCCGCTTCTTTAGTGATGCCGCCCCCGGAAATGGCCAGCGAAATGGGTACTCCGGCCAGTGGCTTGAAAACATGCGATAGGTGAGCAAACCGAGCGAAAAGACGTCAGATCGCGCCGATGGCTTACCCATTGCTTGTTCGGGTGACATGTAGCCCACCGTGCCCGTGCCAGACCCGCTGATGGTCGACTGCGCCACTTTCGCGATGCCAAAATCAGCAAGGCGAACGTGCGAGGCACCAAACATCAAAATGTTCTCCGGCTTGATGTCACAGTGAATGACTTTGTGCTCGTGAGCATAGGCGACCGCCTCGAACAACTGCTGCGTGATCGAACAAGCGGTGTCAAACGCCATCCGTTTTTTCAATCGATCATCGAGAGTTTTTTCCGCCAAAGGTGAGACGATCACAAAATAATCATCAATGAAGGTTGCATCCCGAATGGGTTGAATATTGGGGTGATCCAGCTTCATCATCATCCGAGCTTCGCGCCGAAACTCTTCCAGCATGTCATCGGACACGTGATCCAAAGAGGGAATCTTGAGAGCGACCTTGATCCCCAACAGAGTGTCGGTCGCGGCGTAAACCGTGGCAAAACCGCCAACGCCAATACGGCGATCCAGCCGAAACTTGCCCAGTCGACTGCCGACACGCAGTGATTGTTTACCCGAAGCCATCAACCCTACTCCAAGCCAACCTGTATCACCAAAAAAACCATGGCCCCACGCACACGGTCGGGGTCAAACACCGTACCAATCGAACCATACTGAGAAGCAACCCGTCGATGAAAAAATCTATCGGCGACTTGCGTGCCACTCAACGCATCTTAGCCGTTTCTTGCGGCAAGTCGAGTTCCTCGCTTTGGCAATCGATTTGCCATTTTCCACAACAATTCGAGGTAATCCTTGCAAATCCGTACAAGATACACCGCAAGCAAAAGGGCACCGATAAGCACAAATCCACCCAGAGTCTCCAGAACGTTGATATTGAAACCAAACGCATCCTTTGCCACCAAGCTGAACACGCCGAAACCGATCAAACCCAACAGGCCAAACGCAATTGTACGAAGTCGCTTATTGAGTGAACCGCTCTGATCAGCCAAGTCGACCATCCCCACAAAAACCGCTAACTTCTGGATCCCAGAAATGTAGGACATGAGAGCCATGTGCAGGACGAAGTGACTACAGAGGTCATAGAGTACCCTCATCGAAAAAACTTCAGGGGGCTCTGGATAGGGACCAAAAACCAGAGTAGGCCAATCTGTCAGTTCAGCAATCCCCTCCGAGATCCAGAAAATTGAGAACCCCAGCAACGCTAACAAACTATTGCTTCGAATCATCGCGCCTTTAGGTGCACTCAGACACAATGCTTTACCGAGTCCGGCGACCGACGCACCAACGTAGATCAAAACCGTCGTGATCAATACCGCCATCTCGACGAATTCGAGGTTTGAATCATCCAGCAAAGAGTTTCTAAACCCAAACAGAAATAGAAAAATCACGATGAAGGTGCTCCAAGTAATGAAAGCACCAAGAAGGACAAGCAGGTAGCCCCTGCGCATGCTTCGGTAAGAGTCGCCCCCTTGATGCCCACCAACGAACGCGTCTTCTATGGGAGCCTCGCTGGGGTCATACGGATTATCGTTGCTTATCATCGCTTCTCTGGTCTCCAAATTCAGGGAGGCTCTCAAACTCGCAGGCTATCGGCAACTCGCTTGATGTAGTTACAGTATTTAACAAAAGCAACAATCAGCGTACCGATCACGATCAGGCCGAGAACAAAGGCAACAAACGTCCCCGAGCCACCCATCGCGAAACTAAAGAACACAACAGGAAAGGGAATGACGACGGCTAAGACAGCAACCGTAATCACGAGTCGAATCAGGCTAGATGCCTGATTGACTAGATCAACCTTCCCTAGGTACTCGGTTAGACGTTTGAGGTAAACAAGGCACAAAACATAGCCGGCCACCGTTAGCGTGTATTTGACCACCGTCAGAGAGACCGTAGCAACGATGACAAGCTCAGGAGCATTGAAGGCTGTCAGAAGAAGCCCCACAAAGACATCCTCAAGTAGATTGAGCAGGAACAGAAAAAGGGAAGCGAGAATAGAAAGTAAAAGCGGCGTGTTCCCACCATGCAATTTTCCACCGAATAGACAGACCACCTTACCCAAAAAAGCAACGCCTGCTCCGATAAGCACCAGCGCAAGGGGGATCAACAAACCGATCGATAATGCGCCGGCAATCCCACTTGGGGAACTCCCTGATGAGAGATTGCTGAACATCCCAACGCCGACGATGGCCGAAAGAACCAATCCGGCGAGAAAGGCAACAATCCCGTAGTAAATCATCAGGAGCCCCGTTCGCGTGGGCCCCGTTTGCGTGGGACCCGATGCATCCACTTGGCCTCGAGATCTACTTGAGCCGACGTTTGACTCATCTTCTACGGTAGACGGCTCATAGGGATTAGCAGTTGCCGGAAATTGTTCGCTATCCACGATTTGCTCTCCCTCTCATTGCTAACACCATTGCCAAGCTGCGTATCTCAATGCAAAACCTCTCATCCGCCCGAGATGGCTTGCATCACAAACACTTCTGCTTCGTCGGAGATATGTGCGTCTAACGCCTCAGAGTGCACTGCCATCTGACCGTCGATAAACACCGAAAGATGCCCTCGCAATTGGCCTTCATCATCGAGCAAGTAGCCTGAAAGCTTGGGGTGCTTCTCAAACCAACAATTCAACCCCTCCCGAAGACTCCCCACCTGCAGGTCGCCACTCGCCGGACAATCCACATGCGAAGCTAACTGCAACGAGAATTCGATTTTGGCCATCTGCTTACTTTTCTGAAAAGCGTTGCCCAGGCGAGCAACAAAGATTGTGTTCAATTACAAAAGCGTAGGGACACTGCTCATCAATGCTCATCACTGGTCATCACTGGTCATCACTGGTCCTTGCAGAAAACCTTGAATCGTACAACGGAGCCAAGGAATCGTGTAACTGAGCCATGCTTCAGGCGTAACGAACGGGCGAGAGCCTCTCCAGTCCCTCAATGCCACTGGCTCGCTCCTCGATCGCATCCGCGATCAACTTACCAGTAATCATCGACAAGCTGATCCCCATCATACCGTGCCCAGTGGCGATCAACACGTTGTCGTGCCGTGAATTCCTCCCCACGTATGGCAGGCCGTCTGGGGAACAAGGACGTAGCCCAACCCACGGTTTGCAACCAAGAAAATCACTTTCCTCAAAGTCTGGAAAGTAATCAGGAATGGAACGAACAATCCCGCGCACACGCGATGGACTAATCGATTCATCATGACCAACAATTTCCATCGTCCCACCGAAACGCAGTGTCCCGCCCATTGGTGTTACCGCAACACGGGCTTCCTTAAGGATTGAGCAAACCTCGGGCAACTGCCTCGGCTGATCGAGTGTCAAGCTGTAACCTTTGCCGGCTTGAAGCGGCAATTTAATCCCCAATTGACCCGCCAGCAGATTGGACCACGCGCCACCACAAATCACAAACTCATCCCCAGCGAGGTCACCTTGGCTAGTGGCAACCGCGTTGACCCGAGCCAAAGTTCCAGCATTGGTCGTTCCAGTGTTTGCAGCTCGGAAGTGATCGCATGACGTTTCCCAGCAAAACTTGACTCCCTGCTGCTCAAGGTATTCTTCGAGCGAGTTCATCAATCGGTTGGGTGAAAGATGACAATCCAGTGGAAAATGAACTCCTCCGAGAACTCCCATTCGAATTCCCGGGTCCAACTCCGTCAGCTCCTTTGGATTCATCACGGTCGCCGGAACACCGAGTTCATTTGCTAACTCCGCGACTTCGACCTCTTCTTCCAACCCCTCATGAGTCGCGCAAAGCATGACCAAGCCACGTTGGGTCAGTTCAAAGCCATCTGGAATTTCCTGCTCCAATTCGAGAAACGCCTTTCTGCCGGCCAAGTTAAGATCGCGCAGCAGCGGTGCGTTTAAATCAACCTGCCGCTGCGTGCTGGCTTGGCGAAACTTCCATAGCCAACTCATCAAATCAAGCGACAGGCGGGGTCGAATCGCGAACGGTGACTCTCGGCTCCACATCCACTTCAAACCGAGCCGAATCATCCCTGGTGCTGCAAGCGGAATGAAATGACTCGGGACCAACATTCCCGCATTTCCAAAAGAACAGCCATCCCGCTGACGCTTGCGACGATCAATCACGGTCACATCATGACCGTCCTTCAGGCAAGCCCAAGCGGTTGCCAAGCCGATCACCCCGCCGCCAAGAATGACGATTTTCTTTGCCATCGCTCGTTTAGCTCTTCAACAAATACAAAGGTCACTCGAATGATTCGTCCAGAGAAATCCCATAACGGAAGGGATCGTCATCCTGAAGAAGCAAATTTCCGTCGATGGTGATAGACGCTTTTCCGCTAATTGTCGGAATGATCTTGCTGTTCGCTTCGTCTTCCCAACGGTATCTACCGCTGAAAGAGGTCCCAAGAATCCCTTCTTGAATCCAAACCTCACCCGGCTTCAAAAGACCATCAGCTGCAAGGCATGCCAACTTCGCGCTCGTCCCCGTCCCACACGGTGAACGGTCATATTCAAGCCCGGGACAGAGCACAAAGTTACGGGAATGACTTTCGACCGACAGCGGATCATCAAACAGCTCAATATGATCCACCTCAGGATAGCCGTTTTCATTCACAGCTTTCCGAATCGCAGTGGTCATCTTGAGCCACTTGCTGATTGAATCAAATCGCAATCGAGGCTTAGGAGATCGAGTGAGAAAAAACCAGTTTCCACCCCACGCCACATCACCGACAACCTGCCCCACACCCGGAACATCAAAAACAGCCTCCGCCGCCTTACGGTAACTCGGGACATTATCAAAGCTGATCGAGCCTTCAGGGTTTACCCTTGCCTCAACCACTCCGACGGGCGTTTCCACTCGACAACGATCTGATTTTATCTCGCCTAGATAGCGTAGGGTCTCCACAAAGCCGATCAGCCCGTGCCCACACATTCCGAGATAGCCAACGTTGTTAAAAAAGATGACTGCGGAATCACAGGACGCATCGGATGGTTCACACCTCAGAGCGCCAATCAGAACATCGGCACCTCGAGGCTCGGTCACCATCGCTCGACGCATGGAATCATGGTGTGACCGAAAGCGATCCAAACGCTCTTGCAGCGTTCCCGACCCCAGATCGGGGCCACCATTGAGAATCACTCGAGTTGGCTCGCCAGCGGTGTGCGAGTCCACAAATGCTATTCGATGCGTCATCGTTATTGCACCTTCATTCCATTCACCGACTACGGTCGCCTCGGATCAGCCTTCTAGGCAACCAAATCCGCCTGCCATGAAATTAAACCCTAACCCCGCTTAGCCTGAGTAATCCTTGCCTTCCCAAGTGGACCACCAGCTTAGAAACAAGTTCAACTGCTGCTCAGCGAATTGACGCTGACTGTCGCTCAAACGATCCGTCGAGATGAAATGATTTCGATAGCGATCGTCACCAAGAAGCACCAACAGGTACTTGTAGAAAAGCACCAAATCGGGACCCTCGTCGTAGGTTGAAAGGACAATCAACGCCTCATCAAGTTCCTGAGCAAATCGTCTGGCCTGCGCATCACCACGCGTGGCAGCCTGGCACAAAGCAATCAGCTTCAGAACCTGCTCCGGTAGGCAGTTACCGATACCGGTGATGGCACCAACCGCACCACAGTGCAAAAAGCCGTGATAGACCTGTGTATCCACGCCGGCCATCAACAGTAGGTCGTCACTCGCGTGGGTGATATGCTCGGCAGCATAACTCAGCGATTTCGCTCCACCAAACTCTTTGAAGCCAACCAGATTCGCATACTGTTGACGAAGCTGAAAAAAAAGATCCGCCTTGGTTTCAAAACCGTAGTAGGGACTGTTGTAAATGACTGCTGGTAGCTCGGGAGCCGCTGAGAGAATGGCAGAAAAGTGATCGTACTGCGCAGCGGGTGAAGTGCCACGCGAGAGCACTCGCGGAATCACCATCAGCCCATCGGCACCAACCGACTGCGCATGGGCAGCATGATCACGCGCGATTAAGGTGTTCTGAGCACCGGTTCCAACGACCACCCTCACGCCTGCTGAAACCAACCTTGCTACTCCCTCTTGTCGTTGAGCATCGGTCAGTAGCGGCCAATCACCCATCGAACCGCAGTACACCACTCCGGTCATACCCAATTGCTGCAACTCCGAGCCCTTCGCAACCAGGGCATCGAAATCAGGATTGCCGTTCTCATCACAGGGGGTCATTAACGCGGGGATACAACCGCGAAAAACATCTGATTTCATCACAAACATCCCGACCTTTCGAGTTCTCTAACAACGCACGCCATCTGACTAAGAATAACGCTATCCTAGACCGGCGAGAAGGACGCACCACGTTGCTTCCACTCCTCTCAGTGGCGTCCCTGAAACCTGACGCCCCTGAAATCCGTGCACCGTAAAATCCGTGCACCGTAAAATCCGGCATCCCCAAAACCGTCTCGAACTGCTGCCCTCCACGGTTCTCGGCAAAAGTAACGTCCAACCACCGATTTATCTCGTTAAAGAAAAGACATGATGTTTTGGAGACGCCCGCCTCGCCGTCCGCTGAGTGCACGCCAACGTGTCGATCTTGAACTTCTCCTGCGAAGAACAGTCCATACGATCGGAGAGTCGACGGTTCTAGATGCACAATGGGTCACTGACATCGAACAACTTGAAATTGACTCCAGCAGCGACAACTCCATTGTTGAATCAGCCAACCTCGCCGTCACCACTCGGCTTCCCAAAGGCACCAACACACCCACGATCAAAATCGTCTCAGCTGAATCGATCGATGGGATGTCCGATTACAGGATCAATCGAGAGGTATCCGGCGATTGCCCCAAGGACGACACGGATGCGACCGTCCTAATCAACCAACAATTGATTGGCGACCCACTAAGACTCGTGATGGAACTTGCAAACCAACACGCCCTCCACTTTTGGCGTCAAATCGAACCACAACACCCTCTCGACACCACACCCTTAACCACTCACCTCCTACCGATCTGCTGCGGTTTCGGCTTCCTAGCAAGTGACGCATCGCTATACGATTCACAGTGGTCGCTCGTTGGCTACAGCGGATGGACGCTTTCACGATCAGGCTATTACAGCGCTCAAGAAATCGGTTACGCAATCGCAACTCTCGCAAGTGGCCCGCATGCACTGCCCGAAGGTTGGCTCAAGCGACTACGAGCCGACTCGAGCGAAACTGCCGCAACCGTACTGAAACTCCAAAAGCAAAACCAAAACGCCAAGACGCTCTTCACTGCAGAGAAAATCCCCAGCTCGGGCTGTGACGAGCAACAGCTTCTGACATGGCTATCCGGTGATTCGCCAGACTTTGCGTTAGCGGCAATGGAGGCACTACTCCTGAAGAATCGACCGATTGATAACGCCGAAGAGACAACTCTTCAAATCAGCAATAGCAACGACCCGAGTATGGTTCATACCGCAACCAAAGTACTGGCCGCGCTTGCTTCCCCCTCAGACCGCGTATCCGATCGCATCCACCAGCTGATCAAACATCGAGATCTCGCGATTGCGATCGAGGCTACGCACTCAGCAGTCTCGCTCGATTTGCCTCTCGTTACGCATACAAAACGCATTTCCAGAATGATTCAGAGGCTGGAACACTATGGAGTAGAACTGCTCTCGTCCCTCTCTCGAACCAAAACACCTCTGCCGTCCCTCGTCCCGGTGCTGTGTGAACAACTAGATCGTGCAGCCCAGGATCAAAATGCAGCCGATTATGAAAACAGGAAAGACTGGGCGATGCGACTTGCTCAATGCCTAAGGCGTCACACTTCCAACCCAAAACAGGCTATTGAAAAGCATTGCAGACTGACGGAACAAGTCATTGGGTGTCTCGAATCGATTGACGAAAAAATCAGCTCGGGTAACGCCGACGTTACTGCAGATTAACAACACACTCCGTGTGAGTCGCGACCTGATAAAGAAGACAAGCAGGAAGCACCTTGCCGGTTGAACCGGAGGAAGCTTGGTACCAATACGACCGCGATCGACTGGACGACTCGGTGAACGATCGGAGTTGGCAGAAGCGGCTGGGCAATGCTATCGAATCCACAAAAATCTTAGAGCGAATCTCTATCGCCTTAAATTTGGTAATTCGCTAAAGTTCCCGTTTCTGAGAGCATTCATCCCAAACTTGGCGATCACCCGTGCGAAAAGCGTTCTATCTCCGTTCGTTCCACTCATCCCTAGCGGGGATGCTGTTCGTCTCGGCAGCACATGCTCATCCCGGCCATGGCGAGCCCGGCTCAGCTCATTATTTCACTGAACCAGCTCACGCCATCCCACTATTGATTATGGGAGCCGTCATCCTATTTCTCGTGATAGGCTGCTACAAAACGAAGAGCGGCCAAACACGAGCCAAAGCCTAATCATCGCGAGCCAAAAGCTGATTGCGTTCCTTAGAAGCGAGATCGAAAGCATTAGGAACTTAGCTTAGCCAGCGGTCTTTCATCTCATGCCATTCGAGAGTATTGGCAACATCCTTGCTGGTAAGACCACCACGTCTTGCTTGCAGGATTCCGTAACGCATGACGTCCAGCCCCAGAATGGCGTGTGCGTCTGTGCTGATTGTTATAGGAATCCCCCGACGCTTTGCAGCAGCCAAATGAATCTCATTCAAATCGAGCCGTGCCGGATTTGCATTGAGCTCCATTAGTTTTCCGTGCTCCTTCACAGCATCCATTACTGTATCCATATCAATCTCGTAGGGGCGCCGACGATTGATAAGCCTACCAGTTGGATGTGCGATGCAGTCAACATGTGGATTTTCAATCGCACCCAGCATGCGATCAGTAATCTGTTCGCGTGACTGTTTTTGGCCGTAATGAATACTCGCCAGCACCCAGTCTGCCTCAGCAAGACAATCATCGGGCAGATCCATCCCGCCCTTTTCGAGAATATCACACTCGATCCCCTTCAAGATCGTTAAACGTCCCTCATACTCGGGACGGATCTGATCAATCGCCCTCCATTGTTCGCGAAGCCTTTCAGGATCAAGCCCCATCGCCATGGAAACGCGTTGACTGTGGTCGGTAATGGCGATGTAACGGAGACCGCGAGAGATTGCGGCGTCCGCCATCTCGCGGATGGTCGCCTCACCGTCGGTGGCCGTTGTGTGCATGTGAAGGTCACCAAGCACCTGATCAAGGTGCAACAATTCATGCAGTTCAGATTCATCCAAATCGAACTCCAATCGATCCTCTCTCAACTCCGGTGGAATCCAAGGCAAACCAATCGCGTGGTAAACCTCCTGTTCGCTAGCCCCGGCAATTCGAGACTCATCATCGAGTCGGAAAACTCCGTACTCGTTGACCTTCAGACCTTTTTGCTTGGCGATTCGGCGAACATGAACGTTGTGGGCCTGCGAACCGGTGAAGTACTGCATTGCAGCGCCAAACTCCGAATCGTCGACCAATCGAAGATCAACTTGAAATGCTTTACCGACACGGATCGACACCTTCGTTTCACCGCGAAGAATGGTTTGCGAGCGACCGGGGAAAGATTCAAACTGATCCATGGCTCGTTTTCGGTCAGAAGCGACCACCAGAAGATCAAGGTCACCGACTGTTTCTCGGCCCCTTCGGTAACTACCTGCCCACTCCATGCGTTCAATCGCATCACAAAGCCCCATGTGGGCAGCAATGTCGGTGGCCAACTGATCACCCTTGGCCCAATAAATCCTCTCCGCTGCTGCCTCAGCAATCTCCAGCCCCTCAAGAATCAGCTGCTGCGTTTTCGCGCCGAAACCCTTGAGAACCTTGACCGCATCTTGCTCACAGGCTCGCCTCAGATCATCCAGCGTTTTCAGCTTCAACTCTTGATGGAGAACCGCTGCTTTCTTAGCCCCAAGCCCGGGAATCCTTGCCATCGACAGGACGACGTCCGGAACTTCCCGACGCAGCTTTTCCAGCTGCGGCAAACTGCCCGTTTCAACCAAAACCTTGGCTTTATCAACCAACGTTTTGCCGATGCCGGGAATCGAATCGAGACGGCGCATCGGATCGGCGAGAACCCCAGCAACCGACTCAGTCAAATCCTTGATCGCCTTCGCACCATTTCGATACGCCCGAATACGAAAAGGATTCTCACCTCGAAACTCAAGAAGGTCCGCCATCTCCTCGAGAAGGCTCGCGATTTTCCCGTTATCCATTTCTAAAACCTAACACGGATGTCGCGTTCAGCCATCAACGGATCGCTACGCGTCAAAGGATACTCGCCATCGGCACCAAAACCTGAAGCCGCCAGCCCAGCACACACAATCCTCGTAGCTGGTCAAGCAGCAGTCAACAACCTACATCGCAATCCAAAGCGGGGATGCATGACAAGCCGGCATTGAGTATCCCCGGCTAGCATCGAGTTCTGATTACAGATCAACGCGGTCAGCTCAGAGTGAAGAAGTATTTCACCTTCCACTCATTGGCTGCCTGATAAAGCGAGAAGAAGAAGAAGAAGAAGCTGTACCTTGGTTTCGACTCGGAATCTCACGAACTGGCTGGGTAAAGGAGATCGGCGTGAGCTCACTCGTCTGCTGCACTTCTTTGGACGATGATTCACGTGCGATCTTTGCCGGCAGCATTCGGTTAGCAGTATTTGGATCGGAGTAACTCATCGACTGAAACTCGATACTACCAGAACGCCGATAACTAGGCTGAAAATCACGAGGAGCTGCGATCGGCTCAGCTCCCACAAAATTTTCACTCCTCAGTAATTCCTCAAGACTAGGGCCAGAGCTTGAGCCCTGAATGGATGAGTCGGAACCAACCTCGGATCGCCCCTCGGCGTCGCGGCGAACCGACTCTCGTTCTAATCCAGCAGAAGTGCTCGGACTTGTCTTCCTGAGCATGGCTGTCGAATCTGCCGCATCCTGCAACCGCCATTGATAATTCGCTCCGCGATTGGCCTGCATGCCGAGCCCTCGCGCGTCCTGTGCAATCGAGGTAGGAGCTGAGAAGAGACGCTGTGAAGAACGATTGGAACTCGAGGCTTCCTCCGAGCTCGAGGATGGTGTGTATCGGTAGGATTCCAACCGCGGTGCCGGCACAGGGCTCAGATCATCCAAAGTTGACTCACCGCCATTAGATTGCAGGAGATCGTCGGAAGTAAGCGGACGCGTGGCTACCTCCGTCTCTCCCGAAGAATAAACGGTTGTATTTTGCAAGCTCGCATTGTCTTGCAGATTGGAGGCTACCGGTGGCTTGACGAGCACCGCACTAGCTGGGACGACAGCGCCATTCCAGACTGCAACACCCGGATAGGCAATTGGCTGCATCGCTCCCGTCGTCACGACATACCCAGCACTACCAAGCCCACCCTGAGTTGAGTTTGTGGTGACCGTGTATCCCAAACCTGGATAAATCACGCCTGGCATTGCGGCCACATAGGAGTAACCGGGTGGACAAGCATTCGGATCCAGCCACGCAGGTGCGGTTGCATCGGGCCTAGCGCTTCGAAATCTTCGAACCGGGTTGAGCTGCTGCTGGGTCACAAACGAAGTGCATGGCTGCTGAACAACAACCTGCTGCCCCGTCGTTGGATCGGTTGTAATGACGGGTCGGTAGTAAGTCACCGGTACTCGATAAGAACTTGCGCGATATCCCGTCCCAAACCAGCGGCCCCAAAACTCGTTCCAGCAACTTTGCTTGGGTGGCTGATACGCGGTGTACGCTTGCGGTGAATTGCCGCCTTGCACATCGGAGGAAACAGCGCTGTTTGCATCAACCTTTCCAGCTGGCGATCCGGATCCCTCTGCTGATTGCTGAGGATTGCGAAACGCCTGATAAGGCTCGGCGGGAAAAAGGTTCCCTCTGAATTGAGACAACAGTGAGTTGCGTCCGTTCCCCTGACCTATTCCTAATATTGAAGACCTAGTACTCACTGCCGTGGTTGAATCGGTGCCACTGTCATTAGGCTTATCCAATGACTGGCTCACTGCCTGCTGCTGTAGGGCTTCGGCTTGTTGCTGCAAGGCCTGAGCTTGCTGTTGAAGATTTTGGGCTTCCCGCTGCAGAGCTTGCTGATTCAACGACTGCTGATCCGTGGTTGAAAAGAAGGATTGCACTTGATTTCGCCAAACAGAAGCGGCGGAGTCAGATGATGACGTGCTGCGATTCAAGTTCAATGGTGGGAATTGACGCACCCAATCCGCAAAGCGGCTCCCTACCGGCCGAGAGCCATCTCGTAACCAGAACGGTCGCCATGCATTTGAACCCGCGGGGGTACCCGCATTGTCCACGGTGCCAAAAGCGAGATTGTTGAGAGGATTCACGCTTGGCCCACTGGACGGTACTGCAGGCCCACTGGACGGTGTTGCAGGGAGGTTTGGTGACTGCCCGATTGCACCAAAAGTGTTTCTAGGACTCAGCGTGACACTCGGTGAGTTCGCGGGCGCAGCAAGCGACAGCGACGGGGCGGCGATGGTGTTGCCCTCGAGAACGGATACAGCCGCCGGTGAAGACGGACTAGCAGCCGAAGTGGAGGCGTCGGTTGGAACCGAGGCAACGTTGTAGGCTGAATAGCCACGGCCCTGCGATGCAGACAGATCAATGTCACCCGCTACCCAACCCGAAGCAGTCCGGCCAATTCCGTTGATCGGCTGTAGCCCTGATTCGTACCGCTGTTCGCTGCCGCTGGAATCTGTCAGACCTGAGCGACTAACCTCTTCGGCAGAAACGAACGCTGTAGGCTGGACACACCAATTTGCAAACAAGCCGGCAATCAGAACCGTGGTGATCACACGTTTTGGAAAATGCATCTGCAGATCCAAGGGCTAATGGATTCGAAATAAACGGCAAAACTCCCACAAGTGGAGGTCTTCAATTCACCATGGTCAATCATTGCTTGAGAAACTCCAAAGGAAAGTGAGCAGTTTCCCAATCAATGGTTCAGCGAGTAGGGATTACGCAAAAAGTGACGGCACTACCGATCCGTTATGACGCCCCGACTCATATTGAGGTCGACGGACGGACTGCCAAATTCAACTCGGAGCATGCAAACTGCCAAGGTGACATAGGGACGGCCTAGGGGATCTCGGCACGCCAACCAAAAACAACCACAAACCTTTACAAACCATGGACTTACAACAAAAAAAACAGGAACGGCACGCGGGTTGCTGTGAAGGGGATGCGGACAGGTTTGCTCTGCCAGCAATGCGGCATTGCCATCAACCTGTTCAAAGCCAGAAGAAGGTGATTTCGACCAAATCTGGCGGATTTTTAACCCAACAGCACAATCACACCCACGCGACACCTTTCATGGGAAGCCTCGCTTGCAGGCTCTTGGGGGGTTAAGCGGAATCATTGACGATCTACAGGAGAATCACGTCGTGGCAAAGCAAATCGTTTTCGACGACGACGCACGCGGCCCATTGTTGGCCGGCGTCAGCAAATTGGCGCGAGCCGTTAAGAGCACATTAGGTCCACGAGGCCGAAATGCCGTGCTGGACAAAGGTTGGGGATCACCCAAGGTCACTAAAGACGGTGTGACCGTCGCAGAAGACATCGAGCTGGACGACCCGTTCGAGAATCTTGGCGCCCAGCTCGTCAAAGAAGCAGCCAGCAAAACCAACGACGTGGCAGGTGACGGCACCACCACCGCGACCATTCTCAGTGAAGCCATCTTCCGTGAAGGCTTGAAAATGGTTGCAACCGGTGCTGACCCAATGGCTCTTTCACGTGGTATCAGTAAAGCCGTTAGTGTTGCTTCAGATCAGATCCAAAAGATCGCCAAGCCGATCCAAGAGAAGAGCAAATCGGAGATCAAGCAAGTCGCGACCATCGCTGGAAACAATGACCCTGAAATTGGGCGTGTTCTTGCGGACGCGTTTACCAAAGTTGGCAAAAACGGTGTCATCACCGTCGAAGAAGGTCGTTCCAACGAAACGACTGTCGACGTGGTTGAAGGCATGCAGTTCGACCGCGGCTTCCTCTCGCCTCACTTTGTCACCAATCAGGACGATGTGAGTGTTGAACTGGAAGATTGTCACATCTTGTTGTTCGAAGAAAAGATCAGCAACAACAAGAAAATGATTCCGCTTCTCGAAGCCGTAAGCAAGGCGAAAAAGCCATTGCTAGTGATCGCAGAGGACGTTGAAGGCGAAGCCCTCGCGACACTGGTTGTAAACAAAATGCGTGGCATTATTTCGGCCGCAGCCGTCAAAGCCCCCGGATACGGTGATCGACGCAAAGCGATCTTGGGTGACATTGCCGTGCTGACCGGTGGCAAAGCGATCTTCAAGGATTTGGGGATCGATCTTGAAAGCGTAAAGCTTGCGGATCTGGGACGAGCCAAGAAGGTTCGCATCACCAGTGAAGCGACCACCATTGTCGGTGGTGCGGGCCGCAAGTCAGACATCGAGGGACGCGTCGAACAGATCCGTCGTGAGATCGATCTAACCGATAGCGAGTACGACAAAGAGAAGCTTCAGGAACGGCTTGCAAAATTAGCTGGCGGAGTTGCTCAGATCAATGTCGGAGCTGCCACGGAAACAGAAATGAAAGAACGCAAAGCGTTGATCGACGACGCTCGGGCGGCAACCCAAGCGGCTCTCGAAGAAGGTATCGTCCCTGGTGGTGGTACCACGCTGCTACGTTGCCGTGCTGCTGTGGAAAAGCTCGAGAAGGAAACCGAAGGCGACCAGAAGCTGGGGGTTCGCATCATCCGAAATTGCTTGGATCAGCCTTTGCGAGCGATCGCCAACAACGCTGGCCTAGACGGAGCAGTGGTCGTCAATCGTGTCTTGCAACTTAAGGGAAAGACCGAAGGCTACGACGCCAACGCCGAAAAGTACTGCGACCTTCTTGCAGCTGGGATCGTTGATCCCGCCAAAGTCGTTCGCACCTCGCTTACCAACGCAGCTAGCGTTGCTTCGCTGCTCCTGACCACCGAGTCACTTGTCACTGAAATCCCTGTTGATGAAGAGCCAGAGAATGGTGACCACCATCATGACCACGGCGGTGGCATGGGTGGTATGGGCGGAATGGACATGGGAGGAATGGGTGGCATGGGCGGCATGGGCGGCATGGGCGGCATGATGTAATCAAGCCCACCACGCCCGAAGATCCTATCCGTTGTTAATACAACCAATCATTCAAATTTCAAATCATCAAGAAGTAATCAATCATGGCAAAATTAAACCTTCGACCACTAGACGATCGTGTTGTTGTCCAACCTTGCGAAGCAGAAGAAACCACAGCGGGCGGAATCGTCCTTCCCGACTCGGCCAAAGAAAAGCCGCAGCGTGGTACCGTCGTGGCGGTTGGCCCTGGTCGCCTCCTAGACAGCGGTAATCGCGGCGAAATGACCGTTTCCATCGGTGACACCGTGATCTACGGCAAGTACGGCGGAAGTGACATCGAAGTCGACGGACAAGAAATGAAGATTCTTCGCGAGAGTGATATTCTCGCCAAGCTTCTCTAAGTCGGTCCGTCCATTTCGGAAAGCCTCATCGCAATAAATTTTATTGAAGGAATACTTTCGTGGCAAAACAACTACTTTTTGACGATCATGCTCGATCGCGGATGTTAGCCGGTGTGAACAAACTGGCTGATGCAGTAGCGGTGACCATGGGACCAACCGGTCGGAATGTCATCATCGACAAATCCTTCGGCGGCCCAACTGTCACCAAGGATGGTGTGACTGTCGCTAAGGAAATCGAACTGGAAGACCGGTTTGAGAACATGGGTGCAAAACTCGTCATCGAAGTTGCTCAAAAAACGAGTGATCTCGCCGGCGACGGCACCACCACCGCGACGGTGATGGCGCGAGCAATCTTTAAGGAAGGTCTTCGCAACATCGTCGCTGGCAGCAACCCCACTGCGATTCGTCGTGGAATCGATAAGGCTGTCGCAGCTGCGTGTGCTCACCTGATTAGCATGGGTCGCCCAGTCAAGAACAAAGAGGAAGTAGCCAACGTTGGTGCGATCTCTGCAAACAATGATAAAGAAATCGGTCAACTGCTTGCCGATGCACTTGAGCGAGTTGGTAAGGACGGCGTGATCACGGTCGAAGAAGGCAAGAGTCGCGGCACTGAAGTCAATTACGTTGACGGGATGCAGTTCGACAAAGGCTATATTTCGCCTTACTTCATTACCGATCCCGGCACGATGGAAGCGGATCTGGATAACGCTCTGGTTCTTCTTTACGAAAAGAAAATCAGCAACATCCGTGACCTCGTTCCACTGCTCGAGAAATCTGCTCAAACTGGTCAGCCTCTGTTGATCATCGCAGAAGATGTGGATGCCGAAGCGTTGACACTTCTCGTGGTCAATAAACTTCGAGCAACTCTCAACGTGTGTGCCGTCAAAGCCCCTGGCTTTGGTGATCGCCGCAAAGCAATGCTTGGGGATATCGCAACCCTAACCGGCGGAACGCTGATCAGCGATGATCTCGGAATCCAACTCGAAAACGTCACTCTCGACCAACTGGGACGTGCGAAAAAGGTGACTGTCGACAAAGGCAGCACGACCATCATTGAAGGTGCCGGCAAGCGTGCTGACATCGACAAGCGAGTTTCTCAGATCCGTGCTCAGATCGAACAAACCGACAGCGATTACGACAAGGAGAAATTCCAAGAGCGTTTGGCTAAGTTGGCCGGTGGCGTTGCTGTCATCAGCGTTGGTGCTGAAACCGAAGCGGAAATGAAGCAGACCAAGGCTCGACTCGAAGATGCTCTTCACGCTACACGTGCCGCAGTCGAAGAAGGAATTCTTCCAGGTGGTGGAGTTGCGTTGGTTCGTTGCACCGAAGCGGTGGAAGCCATCAAGAGCTCACCACTGAAGGACGAATCCGGTGCCACAATCGTTGCAAGTGCGAAGGGTGACGAGAAAATCGGCGTCGATATCGTTCTTGGTGCTCTCGATGCTCCAATGCGTCAGATCGCTGACAACGGCGGCATCGACGGCAGCGTCGTCGTTGACGAAGTCCGCGGCAAGGCAACTAACATTGGGTACAACGCCAACGCAGGTGAATATGGAGACATGTTCAAAGCGGGCGTTATAGACCCTGTTAAAGTAGTCCGAACGGCATTGACCAACGCGGGTAGCATCGCGGGTCTTCTGCTGACCACCGAAGCCCTCGTAACCAACCTCGAGGACGAGGACAAAGAGAAGCGTCCCGTTGAAGGCGTTGTCGCCTAGTTAAAGATTCGAATTATCCCCATCGTAAGATCTGGTTCGCCGATTTTTTGGGGAAGTTCCTGTGAGATCACGACGGGTCGCCTGCTGAATGAATTGGCAGGCGACCCGTTTGAATTTACGCACCGCCAAACCGTCCCCTATCTGCCGCAACATTCCCTACGGAAAGTCTGGCAGGAGATTGCCGAGGAACCATGGCCGAGAAAACCTGCTATTACGAAGTGCTCCGCGTAGAACGGTCAGCTTCGAAAGCAGAAATCGACCGCGCTTACCGAAAGCTTGCCATCAAATACCATCCCGACAGCAATCGTGATGACGAGACCGCTGTCGAGAAATTCAAAGAGGCAACCGAAGCGTACGAAGTTCTAAGCGATCAGGAGAAGCGAGAACGGTACGATCGACATGGTCACGCTGGCGTGGATGGTGTTCACCAATTCAATGATGTCGAGGATATCTTCGAGGCGTTTGGTGACCTCTTTGGCGGCGGTATGTTTGGCGATCTGTTCGGATCGCGAGGCGGTGGCCGAAGCCGGCGAGCACGACGCGGCGCCGACCTGCGTTGTAACGTCACTCTCACCCTCGAAGAAGCAGCTCGTGGAGTCGAGAAGGAAATCTCTTTCCGACGTCGCTCACGCTGCGACAGCTGCGATGGCAGTGGAGCCGCTGCAGGGAGCGAACCTGTTCGCTGCACAACCTGCGACGGCCGTGGACAGGTCATTCAATCCGCCGGCATCCTGAGAGTCCAAACCGCATGTCCAAACTGCTCCGGTACCGGCCAGCAGATCAACAATCCTTGCGGAGATTGCCGAGGTTCGGGGCTACAGAACAAGAAAGCTGAACTCACTGTCAACGTCCCCGCCGGTGTGGATGATGGAACACGACTTCGCGTTCAAGGTGAAGGCGAAGCAAGTCCAGACGGAGGACCTGTCGGCGATTGCTACGTCTTTATCACCGTCAAACCCCATTCACTATTCAAACGTGATGGATCACACCTGATCCTACAACTGCCAATCTCCTACAGCCAAGCCACTCTCGGAGCTGAGATTGAGGTACCCACACTAGATGGACCTCAAAATCTCACGATTTCTCCGGGCACGCAAAATGGTGACGTCTTCACGCTCAATGGCGAGGGAGTAGTTGATCCTCGCACAAGAAGAAAAGGGGACCTACTGGTTCAGGTGTTTATCGAAGTTCCGAAAAAGTTGTCAGCCCAGCAGGAAAAGCTTCTTCGAGAACTGGCAAAACTTGATCACGAATCGGTGCTACCGCACCGAACAACCTTCCTGGAGAAACTTCGCAGCTTTTTTGATCCGGAGACCGATCAAGAAGAATCATGATTTGCTTGAACAGATCGATTCCCTAAAACCTACTCCCATTAAAAACCTTACTCATATTTCAAATCCTTGGAGCCACCTGGAACATGTCGGAAAACGATCCAGCTTCACAAGAACCAACTGAAGAAGTTCTCGAAGAGCAGACTCAGGAGGATCACGCATCTGCCCAAGAGGGTGAAGCAGAACAGCCAAGCGAACCAGAAACACGTGATGAGGAGATGGAGCGTCTTCGCGGAGAAGTTCTGATTGCAGAAAAGAAAGTTTTGCAGGCGCAAGCTGAAGCAGAGAACTTCCGCAAGCGAATGCGTCGAGACCTGGAGGATCAACTTCGATTTGCGGCTTTGCCCCTAGTGGAGGATATCCTTTCGGTTCGAGACAACCTTCTCCGTGGTCTTGAGGCTGCAGAGACGAGCGCCGATTCCGCTGGTCTAAAGGAAGGTGTTGCAATGGTTGCCAAGCAACTCGACGATGCACTTGCCAAACACTCGGTGGAACAGATCTCTACCGAGGACGCAACCTTTGACCCCAACCTCCACGAAGCAATCTCACAGATGCCCAGCGAGGAACATCCGTCAGGCTCGATCATGCACGTGGCTCAAACAGGCTTCAAAATGCACGATCGAGTGATTCGACCAACACAGGTTGTGGTCAGCAGCGGCTCAAGCAACGGCGAATAAAAAGGGTCGTCGAGAGACATCTCTCGTTCGTTATCACGATAGCGTCACGTAGCGCCACACCGCATAAAAATGGCAAGCCGATGCTAGGATTACAAAAAGGTGCCAAACGGCATGAAAATATCGCTTTTTGCGATCATTGAATAAGAAAACGATCCCAACCGAATAGAGCACTCCGCCCGCTATCATCCACCTTCCCAGTTCGGCAGGAACTTGCGACGCGAGCGGCAGAGCCGGAAGCCATCCCAAAAGAAGGTAAGTGTAGGTACCGATCGAATTGATGCGGTAGCGAATTGCGACCTTCTTAATAAATCCGGCCCATGCAGCAACCCAGATCGCCCACAACAACGGCACACGAACTGGCTCAGTCGCATAACGATAAATGATCGGGGTATAAGTGCCAGCGATCATCAAGTAGATCATCGCTTGGTCGTAGGCTCGCAAAGTATTCAGGCAAGCCCGTCGGTGGAATAGATGTGAAAGCGTCGAAAAGAGAAACGTCCCAAAGACCGAGAGGACATAGGCGACGCAGGCAATAAACATGCCAACGCGATCGCTCACCACTGACTCAACAAGCCAAATACCCATGAAAAGGGTAACCACGGCGGCGATACCATGTGTCAGTGCGTTCGCCCACTCTTGATCCGGTTGAACCGGAGCCTTAATGGAAAGAGGGGAGTCGAGCGATAACGGAGTATCGACAGAGTAGGGCATGGATCAGGCCGATTAACGAAATCAATCATTCGCCATCACAACCGATTCAAAATCCCTCTTTCAACGGCAGTGATTCGAGGTACCGGTGACGCACCGAGCACGCACGAACTTGCGTTATCGTACCGGATCACCAGTCAGTCGATACCACCCAAGAGGGTCGAAATCGCAATTTGAATCGCCTGGCGTCCGTTTTAGGCAAGATGGGCAACAAGAATCACCAAAAAAAGAAACTAGCCTCTTGGTCGCCGGATGCCAAAAATCGACCATGAGAAAACAGAATTCATCTTTTAAGCACACGAGTAATTGGAGCTCCAACGAGCAGGTAATCAGTATCGCTTGCAGCCATCTAGGTAGGAACTGTCGTCGCATGGCGCAGGTCGCCCACCTACTGCAGAACCTACTCAGATACGATCGATTCAAAGACACAAAGCTACTGGTCGGAGAGGGGACAGCAATCGCGCCTTGGGCCATTCGCGCGGCAGACCTCTGGCAACTGCCGATCGAACTGATCTGCTCGGCACCTCGGCTCGGGCGAAATCGCTCGACAAAAAACACCGACAACCTTTCAACTCTCCTCCCAACTTCACTGCGAGCTCATCCGAAGCGAGCTCAACGAACATCGGTAACGCTACCCTCTGGGAGCAACATCGATCAATTCGTGATCAATCGCGTGCCTTGTCTGTACCTTCCTTACGTACGGAGAAAAGGAAGAATCGAAGGGATCGTCGCTAAACGGCTCGAGCGAGACGACTCCTTTGAGGTCTATGTCGCTTCGCCTAAGTCTGCAGCACATCTAATCTCATTGGGTGCTCAGCCCTGGCCAACGCATAGAATTCCCGATCCTTTAGAAGCAGATTTAAATCTTCGATCTACCGTTACCTCTCCCAAGCAAAAACGCAAAAAAGAGTTGAATTGGCTGATCCCTGAAAGCTTGTTAAAAGGGGATTGGCTGTTTCACTGCACACGAGGCAACCAAGAGCGATGGCCCGACGAGACTGAATCGCATTTTTATGATTCGATACTGATCGACCCTCCCTCGGCGTGCCGCAGAGAAGCAATTGATGTGTTGCACCGGATCGTGACGCAACAAAGAATGATCGCTCAGGCTTCGGCAAGCAAACATGCTTATCCCGTCGTTTGTTTCTCAGCAAATCAACTGAATCAACTCCTTCGGCGTCGCTGTTACCGCCCTCATCTCCATCGATGGGATTACGAACCTTATGGAATTGCGATCACGAAAAGAGCGGCCGTACAGCGAGGGATCCGGCCGGTGATCTATTGTCCCGCAGGAGTTGGAGACGCCTTTCCCAAGCGGGATCAATATCGGTTGCATCCCAGCGGCAAGACCTACAACTGGCAAGAAGAACAGGAATGGCGTTCCCCTCGCTGCGTGTCACTTGACACTTTTCCCATCGACGAAATTTGCATTTTTGCTGAGGATTCCGCCGTGTCGCGTCAAAGACTCTCCAGATGCCGCTTCCATGTTCACTTTCTCAAGCGTCGCGCAAATTGAGGGACACGCAAAAGAACCCAAGCAGCAAGATTCACAGCGACGCATACAACCACCAAGGGAATACAAAGGATTGCAAAGTGGCTATAATCCCTTCCCAACACAGCAAATTCGTTCCACACCGTGGAACGCCAATAGAACGGATCCAAGAGAAAGCCGACCACCGTGACGACTGACAATCTCGTTAGCCTAGCCGCCGATCCCGCGAACCGACACGAACTGGCCTCTTACAAAACGTTAAGCCGAGAGGAACTCAACTCAAGGATTGAGCAGGTTCGTCGTGAACTGGGCGATTCGCTGCTCATCCTCGGTCACCACTACCAGCAAGATGACGTAATCGAGCATGCGGATCTCAGAGGTGATAGCTATCAACTGAGCCAGATGGCGGCTGAAAGTAAAACTTGCAAAACGATCATCTTCTGCGGTGTTCACTTCATGGCCGAGACTGCGGATATTCTCGCCAACCGTCCAGAAAAACTTGCTGAAAGAAATCAACAACGCGTGGATGTGATCCTGCCGGACATGGCAGCTGGCTGCTCCATGGCAGATATGGCTGCGATCAACCAGGTGGAAAATGCTTGGGCTGACATGTCGGAAATCATTGATACCGAACAGGTCATCCCCGTCACCTACATTAACAGCGCCGCTAGTTTGAAGGCATTCTGCGGAAAGCACGGCGGCATCGTCTGCACCAGCAGTAACGCCAAATCCGTGATTCAGTGGGCCTTCGAGCGGGGACAGCGAGTCTTCTTTTTCCCTGACCAACACCTCGGTCGTAACACGTCCCTGACCATGGGTATTGAAGAAGATCAAATGCCGGTTTGGGATCCTTACGCGATGGATCTTGGCGGCAATTCTGAGGAAGCCATCCAGAACAGTCGAGTCATTCTCTGGAAGGGACACTGTAGCGTCCATCAGATGTTCCGACCCGAGCATGTAGCGGCATTTCGGTCCCGAGATCCTGAAATGAAAATATTAGTTCACCCCGAGTGCCCTAGGGATGTGAACGATCTCGCCGACGTGTCTGGTAGCACTGGTAAAATCATCTCGACAGTGCAATCAAGTCCTGCGGGTACCAAGTGGGCCATCGGCACCGAACTACATTTGGTCAATCGCTTGAAAGCTCAACATCCCGAGCAAGAAATCCATTTCTTGAGTCCTGTGGTGTGCATGTGCGCAACGATGTATCGCATCGATCTGCCGCATTTAGCTTGGACGCTCGAAAACCTTCGTGACGGCGCAGTGGTCAATCACATCAAGGTGGATGAGGAAACGAGTCGCTGGAGTTTGATCGCGTTGGAAAGAATGCTTTCTATCAGCTGATCGACGACTTTACTTCGAGAAATGTTTGAAAAGTGATGGCGTGCCATTCTCTTCTTTGGCTAACTCGCGGACCTCAGTTAAAAATCCAATCGCAGACTTGAGTAGATCATCAGAACGATGCTCAAGGTTGAGCAAGATAGTTGTCAACGCTCCTCTCATCTCCGTGACAAAATGCATCGAACGACAATCACGCTTATCGCATTATTTGTCTTCGGCATCATCCTAAACTCAACTTCTAGAGCGGAACCTAGCGAACCAGCAACCGACGGTGAAAGTCTACCGTCAGACGATATCAGAACCGTTGAATACGACCTGATCACTCCCAAAATGACCAAAGGGAACCCCGCTGCTGGGAAACGAGTCGAACATCAGCTTCGCCGATACATCGGAACCGAAGTTCACCACGCGTTGTTCTTGCCCGAAAATTGGAAAGAGGGGCAAACGTATCCGGTGATTGTTGAGTACGCAGGAAATGGACCTTACCAAAATTCTTATGGTGATCAATGCAGTGGCAAGGTTGCGGATTGCAATCTAGGTTACGGAATCAGCGAGGGACAAGACTTCATTTGGATCTGCATGCCGTTCATATCGGTTGACCATCAACGCAACCAAAGACAGTGGTGGGGCGATCTTGAAGAAAGCGTTTTGTACTGTCGAGAAGCAATTCAAATGTTAATTGATGACTTTGGGGCAGATACAGAAAACATATTCCTAGCAGGATTCTCGCGAGGTGCGATCGCTTGCAACTACGTAGGCCTACATGATGACGAGATCGCAAAACTTTGGGCAGGCTTTATCTGCCATAGTCATTACGATGGGGTCAGAACATGGAACTATGCAGGAAGTGATCGATCTGCCGCGGTTGAGCGACTGAAACGATTAGAAGGTCGCCACCAATTTATCAGTCATGAAAAATCTGTGGAGGCGACCCAAAAGTACTTAGAGGAAGTTGGTAGCACGGAGAATTTTCAGATGCATTCACTGCCATTTCGCAACCACACTGACCAATGGGTTCTTCGCAATTTGCCTCTGCGGGCAACATTGAGAGCATGGGTGCAATCGAATCTGAATCGCTAACCAGTTTGTCACAATCCAGTACAGACAATCTTGTTCAGAACGAAAACGATAGGCGCCCCTCGCATTCAGCTTATTTGAAATTCGTGATCACTCCTGATCTCCTTCTCGATCCTTCATGATGACGTCATCGATGTTGACTCGGTAAAGCACTTGGTTATAGTCCCAACGCGGTGTCGCCTCCTTCGTCTTTGAGAAGGTCTTGGTGTAAGTCGCTTCGAACAAGACGACAGGCTGTTCACCGTCGTGAAAAACAGGATGAACTTGTGGGTTATAAAAAGTGTACTGTTCATGCCCGGCAACCTTCACCGCATCTCGCCAAGGCCCCTCCGGATCATCAGCAATCGCTAACCATATTTCCCCCAAGAAGGAGCGGTCACCACCATACTGCGTGAAGATAGAAACCCATTTTTCAACAGCTGGATGCCAAATCATCGCCCCTCGGTGCGGTGCAATTTGATCGTTTGAATGACGAGCCGGAATGGTTGCCTGCGGCTGCAGTGTGATCCAAGAACTTGGGTCAGACCAGCTTTCATAATCTGCTTTGCATCGTAGCGTTGGTAGCGGGTCACCAAAATAAACCCAACGTGCTCCCGCTTCATCGGTCTTGAAACAAGCGTGTCCCGTGGGCATCGCTAAAGATAGCTCTTTTTCATCATCAACCTTGCGCCAGAGCACTTTTAAGCGATCAAACCTTTTTGCCTGCTCATTCCAAACACAAAGGCCTCGTTCGTACTCGGTCATCGGCGGACGAATCTTTGAATAGCAGGCAACTAACTTATCGATTCCATCCTGATCAGGAATACTCACAAGACCGGTCAACCAAGTGGGACCGTCCCCAGGAAATTCAGCAAGATTACGAGGCACCGAGTCTGAACCTCTAAAGTATTGATAGGCAACCCGGACCGGAGGTAAGACGGGAAGGGGCTCGGATAGCAACGTCGTTGCTCCAGTCATATGAAAACGACCGAGCGGATAGCTTGGCAGATTGGTATCACCCCAGGCCCAGAATCTGTTACCGAGGTGCGTTGCGTTCTGAACACTGTCGCACCCCATCACACCCGATTCTTTCCAATCTAACTCATAGCCCAACTTCTGACTCTCCGCATAAATTCCGGCACCCGTAAGCCTTCCTAAACGCATCGCGAGCTGATCTCGATCCACAACAATTTGTATTTTCCCACCCGCCTCTGGCTTTACCCTCACACCTCGATAACCAAAACCGTCTTTGGGAACGGAATAACCATGTCCGCGAACATGCAGCCAAGTGGATGTCCCCATTAATTCCGGTGCATCAAACGCGATTCTTCCTGAATTATCAGAAACAAATTTCAATTGATTTGTCGTTTCAATTTCGATCATCGGTACCGGCCAACCCGTCAGCCGATCAATGACCTCGATTTCACACGGCTCCACACTTCTTGTGCTGCCCGTAGGATCATCATCCGCGTGCGACGATGCGGAACGCGCTAACGCTACGATCAAAACACTCAATAAAACAAATTCCACTCTCAACTTCATTTCATTCCCAATCCCAAAACACCTAAGAACGTTCTCGCGAGCACCCCAGTTCAAGCAATGTTGCCTGCGTGGCAAACCATCATGAGGCGCACGATCGCGGCTAAAGGCCAAACGGATTATCTGAATCGTCACCGGCCCCAAGAATTACCTTATCCGCCCCCACTTCGGCTTCCTCCTCACTAAGCTCGAAATCAGGAAAAGGAGACTCATCGGCCGATGGCAACGATTTCCCTGGCGCGAAATCGCCCGCCGCTCCAGCGTTCCGCGATGGATCAGCAAATCCCGCTGATTCCTTTTGCCTCAATTCGAGATACGATCCCGTATGCAATCGATCTTCTTTTCCCTCACCCGCCTCAATGATGATCGCTGACCGATCGAGCAACCCGAGTTCTTTCACATTGATTGCGTAGCACCGTGTCTGGCATAGACCACAACCGACACAGCGATCCTCGAGAACAACTGGAGCAAGATAGCCACTGCCCGGAACAGGAGCTCCCTGATCATCAACCTCCGTTCCCACCTGCAAGTACTCGATTGCATCATATCCCGCGGCTTGACACTCTTTCACACACAGGTCACAGTCGCCTGTCCCCGCGTGTGGTAGACACGTCGTCTCGTTAACAATGGCCAATCCCATTCGCGCGACTCGCTTTTCTTCCATCGGCAAAGCTCGTATCGCGCCCGTTGGACAGACTTGTCCACAAGCGTTACAACTCGACTCGCAGCCAGCCCAATCCGCTTCCACTTTCGGAGTCCACAGGCCTGCCAATCCTTGTTCAAACCCTTCGGCTTGCAAGACATTATTTGGGCAAACCTTGAAGCATTCACCACATCGGATACACAGGTCCAGAAAGGAATCCTCCGGAACACTTCCAGGAGGACGAACAGGTAAAACGGGTAAACTTTGACCACCCAGGGTCTTGGTTGCCAATGCGACGCCCACGCCGCCGAGGGAAGCAGCGGCGCCTCCACCAGCGAGCGAAAGAAAACCTCGACGCCCGAGTGATGTCTCATGTGTGGGTGGATCATTTGCCACCTTGAGCTGAACGAGATTCCCACGTTCAACAAACTTAATGGCATGTGTGGGACAAACACCTGCACAGGTCTGACAGTGCGTGCAATCGGTTCCCCGAGTGGTAAAGTCGGGCTTAATGGCGTCGAAAGGACAAACCTCTACACACTTGTTGCAGTGGATGCACGTGTCCTCAACTTTGCGATCGGTCCAACGCAGTAAGTTACTAATCGAAAAAACAGCGCCGCTCGGACAGACATACTTGCACCAAAATCGCTCCCGAAAAAAACCGAGACACAGCACTATCAAGAACAGGAACACTGACAAATACTGCTCAAGACCAGGCTGGGGCGTTAGGTGCCAACCTCGCATCAAACCACTTTGAAGCGGTTCGCCAACAAAAAGCGCCGCACGGGTGATTACAGGGATTGCTGATACAAAACCAGAAACAAGAACCCCCATTGAAGCGGCAACCAAAGTCCCAGCCAGCAGGTAGTATTTGATGTGAACCCACCACCCGTCACCCTCAACTCGAAACCGCTTGACTCGCTTTCCAATCAACCAGTCAAACAAATCAATGGTGGTTCCTAAAGGACAGAGGTACCCACAAAAACCACGGGGAACGATGAAGCAAATCGCCAAAACGATTCCCGCACACCCCAATGACCAAACCCATGAGCGATCAGCCAATGCTGTCGACAAACTGACCAGTGGATCGATCACGAGGAAGGTATCCGCGGGAAGTATCTCACGATCACCAAAATGGTCAGCGTAGTGTGATGGCCAAAGATCTGGTTGTCGATCATGAAACGTCCATTGCCCCTGTCCGGTTAATAAATCATCAAACAATGCCTCCGGCAATTCGTTTGGGAGGCTGAGACGTAATTGCTCTGATTGACTATCGATGACGGGAAAGGCTGCAAAAGACTCTTGACCGTCCCGCACTCCAAAAATTTGTAGCGGCTCCCCTAACCAATCCACTACATCCCCACCGGTAAAGATCAGCTCACCGGTGTTTTGCTCAAGACTCAAAACCCTCCAACCGCCGGTGGATTGAGGATCAGGTGCTGGGCGGGCGTTGTATGGCCAACAAGTGTAAAAAAAACTCAGCAAGAACAAAATGAACGCAAACGACTGGACCACTCGTCGATTGGGTGAGTAAAGCCATGTCGGCCCCAATCGTCGTAACCATCGTCGCAGCAATCCACGCTGCTTTGTCTGATGATTCGATACAAGGGAAGACGGCAAGAGCTCTCGAAGTTTCAAAACAGAATCGCGATAACGCGGTTGTTCTTGATTCTTGAGACGCCTGAGCGATGGTAGAAAATGATCTAACCGCACCCTGTCGGTAGTTCGACCGTTACGCTTGGGATTAAACCAGTAGCTCACTGCGGAGCTCCTGCCAAAGATTTGGCCGTTGCATTAACGATCGCTCGCGAGGTGATTGTCGCACCGCTGGTTCCATCGACTCCGCGAACAGATTGCAATTGAATAATGGCTGACTGAGTATCTGTGATTGCTGAATAAAACTGCTTCTCATTGTGACTGACAACGTTCACCTCGCGAATCACACCGCCTTGAACCTGCACGCTGACGCGAATCTTGCCGTTGTATCCGGTACTCTCACCGACAAATGTTCCGTCAGCAAGTTTTTCAATATCCACTTGTTCAAACAACTTGATTGCCTCAATGCTCTCAGTAGCTCGCTTCTTGAAACGATTCTCGTAATCCGCATTTCGAAACTGCTGTGAGTCAATCACTTTTTGATAATAGTCAATCGCACCATCGAATCGCCCCGCTTGCCGCATTGCATCTCCCATCGCAATAAAGCCCTCATAAGCAGCAGCAGTATTAACCACCCGATCCATCATCTTCTGGGCTTCGTCATATTTCCCCATATTTCCGTAGAGCTTGATCGCAGCGGCAGCAGCGCCAACGGTATAAGTTCGTGAAACCAACTGACTGCTCGCCATGGCTTCATTACCCAACCGCCAATAACATTCGGCCAACTTTATACCGGGTCCCTTACCTTTCTCTGCTCCTGCTAACTGGAACCAATAGGCTGCCCGCTCATAATCCTGCAGAAGATCAAAATACATCCTCCCCAAGGTCAAGCGATCGCGTTTGATGAGCTCTGGCTGGCCTAAGTGAAGTTCCAAACAGTGATGCACCAACTTGATGCCTGACTTCCAACGACCAGGATTTGGATTGATCACGTCCCAAATGAACTGCCCCATATTTTTTTGATTGTTCCATCCCCCGTCAACTTTTATCGGCCATGACAAATCAAGGGACTGTGGGTAGTTCAAATCAGTTGTAGCGAACCACTCCGGCTCACTCTTACCCGCCAAGTCGATGGCACGGTTGAGCTGACTTGGAGATAGGCTTGTATCGCGTTGGCCCGATGAGTCTTGAGCATTACTCACTTTATTCATTGGCGTGAGAACAAATCGCTTACCTTGGTAAGTGACTGCATGAACCTCTGAAAAGCCGTAGGTTCTTGATACGATTCGCTGCCCAATCTTGGCTGTAAAATCAAACTCGCGAGCATCCTTGCGAATCTCCGTGACTTGACCGCCGACCTTCGTGCCGTTGAGAAACTCGATGTGATCCTCTGCCGCCATGGGTTCAGCAGAACAGCCAAGAAGAACCAATACCAAAATAACCCTTAACAGTCGAAACATTTCAGCTCCTTGCGACCGTCAGAACGGAACCGCTAATGAAACCCAGACCAACATTTAACACGTCTGACATTTGCAGCGGATTAAAAAGGACCAATTCATTTTGCCCCTTCGGATTCACTGGGCACAATGACGCGAGACAACACCGCAC
>JBMHCO010000160.1:0-22421 GCA_049889895.1 Rubripirellula sp. | reverse complement strand
GGATTCCTCCGTGCCTACGTCGAAGGCACCGATGACCCGGCTGCGGAATTGGCCAACCGTGAAAAGATTCTGCCACAGGTCAATCGAGATGACTCACTTACCGCCGAAAACCTCGAGGCGAAATCTCATACCACCCAACCGCCCGCTCGATACACCGAGGCAACGCTAACGAAAACGCTCGAGGAAAAAGGAATCGGTCGCCCGTCCACCTATGCCTCGATTATCGGCACCATCACCGATGAACGCAGGAACTACATCCTGAAGAAAGGAACGGCACTGGTTCCGACCTGGCGTGCTTTTAGTGTAACTCGATTGATGGAACAACATTTCTCGACTCTCGTGGACTACGAATTCACCGCCGAACTCGAGGACCTTCTCGATTCGATTAGTCGTGACGAGGTCGATCGCTCCGAGTACCTCAAAAAGTTTTATTTTGGCGACCAGTCAGATGACAAACACAATGTTGGGCTGCAGTCGCGTCTGACCGAAAAACTCGAAGAGATCGACCCCAAAGAAACGGCAAGGTTCTCTCTCGGCCTACCCGAGCAAGGCGAGCACCGAGAAGAAGTCTATGTTCGTGTTGGTAAGTACGGTCCCTACATCGAGCAGGGTGAACGCAAAGCATCGATTCCGGATGGCCTACCGCCGGATGAAATGAACCTTGGCAAAGCACTCGAATTACTCGAATCGAGTGAGGTTGAGGATGAACCGATCGGGATTCACCCACCGACCGAAAAACCGATCTACCTCAAGGTGGGTCGCTTCGGTCCCTACCTGCAACTTGGTGAAAATGACGACGAGGAAAAACGCAATCAATCCATCCTCAAATCGATGGCGATTGAAGACGTTAACCTTGAAGTTGCCTGCAAACTGCTTGAACTTCCACGGACACTGGGCAATTTCCCGGACAACGATGAACCGATTCAGGCATTTGACGGGCGTTACGGGCCCTACATCAAATGCGACAAGGAAACGCGTTCCCTTCCAACGGACCTATCTCCCCTCGATGTCACCCTTGAGCAAGCAATCGAACTTCTGAAACAGCCCAAGACGCGAGGAAGACGCGCCCCCAAGGAACCACTGCGTGTTTACGAGGACAAATCTCCCGTAACCGAGAACGAAGTCAAAATCCTCGACGGCCGTTTTGGCCCCTACGTCACCGACGGCGAGACCAATGCCTCCCTTCGAAAAGGGATGGACCCCAAAGAAATGACTTTCGAAGCGGCATTGGATCTTCTTGCCGAGCGTGCCGCAAAGGGTCCATCGAAACGAAAGAAGAAAAAGGCAGCCAAAAAGAAAGCTGCGAAGAAGAAAGCTACCAAGAAAAAGGCAGCAAAGAAGAAGCCGGCAAAGAAGAAATCTGCCAAGAAAGGGCTTGCTCCCAAAACGCCATAGCCCCAATGCTTCGCCGAAAACGGGAATGAAGGCTTAGCCGGAAATGAGAATGTTTGCGTTCAAACCTGCTCAGGTAAGTGGGTAGGAAATAGCACACTTGCTCTAAACTGCCTGATCATGCAACATATGCAGCAGAGAGCGGTTCAGTTTCACGAGCGATCTCAACCAAAATCGTTGAAAACACAGCCTTTTTACATCACCGTCCACAGGAAACATTTATGCCATCCGGAATCGAAAGAGTTCGCGAGATCAAACGTCTGAGAACACGCCGAAAGAAAACTGCAAAATTGATCGCTCGAGTGAAAGCCGGCTCCATCGAAAAGGCCGAAGCGATTCGCAAACTCCGCAAGCTGACCACCGGCGCGGACGTCATCATTGAGCGAGAAGGCTGGAAGTAATTCGCCTTTAGCACGCGTCAACCCGGCGATTGGCTCGATCGCCGGCTTCGCCCCATTGTGCTGTGTTCGCCCTCTGATTCGCGGACATCAGATCGAGGTGGTGACGGTTGCTTTCGCTGCATCATTTGCTCGGCGATTCAACGGAGCAGCAGATGCATCCTTTTCTACCAGTGCTCCCCTCGGGACGCCGTTTTTTCAAGACGGGCGACCAACGGCCTGCAGGTGACTGACCCTTTTGCCGTGCCCCACGACTTTCTTAATGCTGCCATGTTTCAGCACCACTGGCCGGCGAATACCCCAAGCAAGTCCTCGCGGCGTCAAGCGTTGCCGACGCTGAGCATTGATGAGACGATGAGCATTGAACAAATCGGCTCATCAGGTCGTATAGAGACCACGGTGGCGGAACCCTCATTTCGCCGTTCGATCTGGTCGGCAATTCCTCACGACACGCAGCAGCCCCATCGACTACACTACTCCACCGCTCTGATTGCAACGTTTTTTGGTTGGCCGCTTATGCCTCTCAATCCATTGCAAAAAGCCCCAATCAGAACGCGTGCCATTTAAGATCACATCACAACGATTCCGCCCATGACCACCATCGACCCTTCAAGCGAATCGCGCGACACCGAGACTACCGCTAAGAATCAAGAAGCAGTTGAAACGCCTAATGCGGTCACAGCCGGTTCCCCATCAGGGGCCTCCGGTTCGAGTCAGCCGAGAGCCATGATCGAAGCGGTCGGTCTAAGTAAGTTTTATGGTCCATTCGCTGCCACCAGAGACGTCTCCTTCTCGGTTCGCGAGGGTGAACTGGTCGCGTTTCTTGGACCAAACGGTGCTGGCAAGAGCACCACGATGAAGATGCTGACCGGGTATATCGCTCCGAGCGAAGGAGAAGCGAGAATCGCCGGTTGCAACATGATGGAAAATCGAATCGAGGGGAGTCGGCACCTGGGTTACCTGCCCGAAAACGGTCCGCTCTACCCCGAAATGACACCACTGGCGATGCTTGACTTCTTTGCCGACGCACGTGGACTCAGCGAGGACATTAAACAGGAGAGGATCGATGCGGTTGTCGAGATTTGCGACCTATCAAGTGTCCTCTACAAGCCGGTAAGCAAGCTGTCGAAAGGTTTTAAGCAAAGGGTTGGCATGAGCCAGGCACTGCTTCACGATCCTGATGTTCTGATTCTTGACGAGCCCACCGCTGGTCTCGATCCCAACCAGATTCGTGGTGTCCGAAAGACGATGCGACGTCTAGGCGAGACGAAAACCATCCTCCTCAGCACCCACATCCTGCAGGAGGTCGAAGCGATGGCGAGTCGCGTCGTGATGATCTACGAAGGCCGGAAGGTCTACGACGGAGATGTCGAAACACTCCGAGAAATCGGAGATGGCGATCTGGACCAATCGTTCCACGCCCTGACTCGCGATGAGTCAAATACAAACTGAAGAACCATTTTCAAGTAATCGAAAACCTAGTCGACGATAAAAACCATGGCGTTAACGAAAGTCAGCATCGCTCTGTTCGTGCTTTTTGCATACGACTTAGCCCTGCTCATTCTCCTCCTTGCAATCGTCACCCTGCTCTCACGCACTAAGCGAGCCGCTCACGCGGTGATGAAACGCAACTTCAAGGGATACTTCAGTAACCCGACCGGTTACGTGTTCCTGTGTATTTTTGTCTTCCTTACGTCGCTAGCAGCGTTTTGGCCCTATGAATTTTTCAACCAAAACCTCGCCACGCTTGACCAGCTGAACTATTGGTTTCCGTTGATCATGCTGGTTTTCATCCCAGCCATCACCATGAGCATCTGGGCCGAGGAGAAACGTCAGGGCACCGACGAGCTTCTCCTGACGCTGCCAGCTGATGACTTTGACATTGTGATTGGCAAGTACATGTCAGCGGCGGCCATTTTCACATCATCGCTTCTTTTCAGTCAGCTCAGTACGTTTGTTACCCTAGCGATCCTCAGCGAGGGTCAATTGGATATCGGATTGATCTTCACCACGTACCTCGGCTATTGGTTCGTCGGTTTGGCAATGATTGCCATTGGCATGATCGCGTCCTTCTTGACCGGTAATCTGACAGTCGGTTTTATTTTGGGATCACTATTCAATGCACCTTTGGCGTTTGCATCCCTTGCCGACTCGGTGAGCCCGAATCAACAGATCGCAGCTTGGATCGCCTCGGCGGGAATCGCAAGACCGTTCGACGATTTCGGCCGTGGCATCATCAGCACCTCCTCCGTCTTCTACTTCCTCTTGGTCGGCTGTGTCGCTCTCTACTCGTGCATGGTCCTCATTGGGCGTCGGCACTGGACTGGTGGTAAAGACGGGAACACGATGGCTTGGCATTACATCGCTCGCGTTCTCGCCCTCTCCGTTGTCACGATTTCGATGGTGGTGACATTTCGCACATGGGATGTTGCCAGAGTTGATACAACTGAAGGACAAGTTAGCTCATTAGCTCCGGCAACAAAAAAATTGATTCGCGAACTTGATTCGGATCAACCCATTGTCATCGACGCGTTCGTGAGTACGGAGATCCCAGAAATATACGCTCGCACGCGTTACAAGCTGATCAACCTACTCAAGGAATTTCGCAGCGAGGCGGCTAAGGGCGGCCGCAAGCTTGAGGTAAACCTCTACCAAGACATTGAGCTATTCAGCGAAGATGCGGCATTGGCCGAAGAGAGATTCGGGATCACACCGGTTTCAAGAACCGTCCGCGAAAAGGGCACTCAAAAGCAGAAACAGTTCATCCTTGGTGCAGCCTTCCGGTCAGGTCTCGAGAAAGTCACCGTCCCGATCTTTGAATACGGAATTCCGGTTGAGTACGAACTGGTTAGATCGATCAATACCGTCGCCTCGGGAAAGCGTAAACGCATCGGAGTCGTGCAAAGCGACGCACTGATGCTCGGTGGTTATGTCTTGAACCAAGGAAATCGCGTGGCGATCCAACGGCATGTGCTGGTGGAAGAACTCGCTAGGCAGTACGAGGTGGAACCAGTTGATCTGTCCGGCCCCATCGTCCCAGGTGCTTACGATGCCCTGCTGGTCGTCCAACCCTCCTCACTTGAACCAGCCCGCTTCCAGCGTCTTATCGAAGCCATCTCCGCGGGTGTGCCGGCCGCAATCTTTGAGGATCCGGTACCACAGATCCCCTACATCCCCGGCACGGCGACACCAAAAATGATGCCAACCGCTCAGGGAATGCCGGCGGGAGGAGCCATGGCAAAAGCCGACATCCGTGATCTCTGGGATATGCTCGAGTTGGACGTACCGGGCAGAGCAGCTCTTCAGGGCATTTACGAACCGGATTTGGTCTTCCAGTTTTACAATCCCTATCCGACCCTTCAGGAAGAAGGTCTGAACCAGCTTGCGGTGTTCATCGACGAAGACGCGCCGGGAGTTGACGAAGGAAAGGCTTTAAGTTCCGAGAGCATGATCACCTCTGGGATGAACGAAGTGCTCACCCTCTACACCGGTGCGGTGCAAGGAAAAAAAGACAGCAAGCTCAAGCACACTCCGCTTCTCACGACGGGCGACCAAAGTGGACTCGTCTCGCTGTCAGATCTAGCCAATGTCATGAACCGCCGAGCTCAACTCAGCGAAGTCCTCAGACAACAAACTCCGTATCTTTCCGTTGCAGTGGCAATTGAAGGTTCATCGGCGGGCAGTGGATCAGCGACCAGCGAGTCAGATGCAACATCAACCGACGCAGAGTCCAACGCAGACGATTCCAGCCAGAAAGCTACTGACAACGTAGCCGCAAGTGGTGAAATCCGAGCGGTCTATGTGGCGGATACCGACTTGATGTTGCCGGAATTTTCAGCCATCCGTGCGGACCCCGATTCACTGACCGAAGTGAAGTATCAATTTCAAAACGTCACGTTCATTTTGAACTGCGTGGACTGGGTTGCGGGCGAAACCAACTTCATTGAAATTCGCAAGCATCAACCTATTTTTGCAAGTTTGACCATGATCGATGCGGTGAAACAGGAAGCCGTCGCAATGGTGCGTCAGGAAAGCAACGCATTCCAAGCGGAGTTTGATCTAGCCGATCGTGACGCCCTTGAATCGCAAGATCGAAGACTGCAAAAACTTCGTGAAGAGATCGAAAAACTGCAGCAGGACCGCGTTGATGATCAGGCAGAACTTCAAGCAAAACAGCAGAAGTTCCAAACTCAGCAAGCACTTGAGCAACGGAAACTTGAGGTCAAACGCACCAAAATGGCGCGAGACCGAAACATGAAAGTCCGTGAAATTGAACGACGTGCAGCGGAACAAGTCACCAAAATCCAGAACCAAGTCAAAGTTTCAGCGGTCGCCGTGCCCTGCATCCCGCCGCTGGTGGTGGGGATTATCGTCTTCGCATCACGCCGACTACGTGAACGTGAAAGCATCAGCTCAAGTCGACTGAAATAGAAAAGAGAGAAACCTATCGTGTCCGAAGGAACGAAAACGGCAAGCTTTTGGGGAATTGCCGCTGTTGCTGTAGCGATCGCTGCGCTGACCGCGTGGCCTCGCTCTGTCGTGGAACCACAGGCCAGCTTGATCGGTCAACTTCTGTTCGAGGAATTCACAGACCCGATGATTGCTGCGAGCCTCGAGATTCTCACTTTTGATGAGGACCAAGGACGACCTGCAAAATTTGAAGTCGGTCGGCAAAGCGGCAGTGAGCTATGGACGATTAAATCCCGTGGCGGATACCCCGCTGATGCATTTCAGCAGATGCAAAAAGCGGCGACGGCCCTAGTTGGACTCAAGATATTAGATGTCCAAACGAGAAATGCCGAGGACCATGATGATCTCGGGGTTGTGGAGCCAAATCTTGAAAAGCTGCAAACGGGTGATGTCGGTGTTGGCAGGCTCGTTTCATTTAAAGATGAAGCCAACAACCGCCTTGCTTCATTGGTCATCGGGGATCGCGTCAAGGATGACCCAAGCAAACGCTACGTTCGAATCCCAGGGCAGGATCCGGTTTACGTCGTGACCCTCGACGAGTCTGACCTAACATCCAATTTCCGAAGCTGGATTGAAGACGACCTTCTGCTCCTGAGCAGCATTGAAATCAAAACGGTCGAAATTGATGACTACCTCGCTAGTGTTGGCACGACTCGCATCACACGCACTCGCAATTATACCGCGGAAGTAGAAAAGACCGTCACGGACTGGAGCATTCAAAGACTTCTAGAATACGACCCTAATGATGAGCTGATTGAGCCAACCTCGGTCACGCTCACCGCAGAAGATCGGCCCAATCGAAATAAACTTGACCAGATGGCCAACGCACTGGACGACCTCAAGATTGTCGATGTGGTTCGCAAGCCCGAGGGTCTGGAAATCGATGTCGACAATAACGTCACTCTAAAGGGTAACAATAACGCTCTCGCATCGCTTGGCCAGCGAGGCTTCTATCCGCAAGAAAATACCGATGGATCGATCGACATCTACTCAGCCAATGGCGAACTGCACGTCACGCTAGAAGGCGGAGTGCGTTACAACCTCCGATTCGGAAACATCGCGGGAATCAGCCCAACCGAGACGGACTCCGATCAGGTCGAGACAGGTGTTAACCGCTACCTTTTGGTAACGACCGAAGTTGATCCGTCTCAATTTCCTCCACCAGCGATCCGTCCGATTCCAAACTCAGTCGAAGAACTGAAAAAAACGCTCGCCGAAAATTCAGCTGAAACCTCCGAGGATCAAAGCACCGATAGCGATGAGCAGCTCACCGAAGAGGAATGGCAGGAGCGACTTGAAGCTGAGCAAGAAATCATCACCAAGGAAAACCGCCGCTTGATGGACGACCGCAAGAATCAGCTCGCAGAAGCTCAGCGACGCGCGAGTGACCTGAACCAACGGTTTTCCGACTGGTATTACGTGATTCCCGAAGAGACCTACTCGATGCTGCGAATCAAGCGGGATCAGATCATCGAATCTGGTTCCGGTCAAACACCAGCAGGCGGGCTTCTGAATCCTAACAGCCCAGCCAATCCGGGCAGCGGACTTCCGCCGTTACAATTACCGCAGTTTTGATAGCGAGAAAAATCATTCCAGTCACCTCAAAGGTATCCCATTAGGTCAAGCGGAAGGTGAAATGAAACGAGTCATACCACTGCTAATACTGCTGATCGTCCCGCTCACCTCCCACGGCCAAAACCGTCAGGGAAAACGGCGAGGTGCCCTTCTCGGTGGGCTAGCAGGTGCTGCGATTGGTGCTGCGATCGGTGACAAAGGTGATAACGAGACGGCCGGAGCCTTGATCGGTGGAGCGATCGGAGCCATCACCGGGGGTTCCATCGGTAGCCAAAACGATCAACAACGAACTGCCCCCGCATACCCAACCAATCCTGATTCGAAACCGCGAACAACTCCACTCTACGGCCAGTATTACGGCGGACAGTACTCGACAGGCTACTCATTGCCACCCTTGGTTGAAGGCACTCGGAGTGCAACAAGCAGTCAAAACTTGAACAAGCGAGCATCCACGACGAATCGCCGAACCAACATCAGCAACTCCCGCAGTAAAACCATTGGCGAACCGGGCCAGCTGCCATCGAAACGGCCTCAGGGTCCCATGACAATTCAAGATCTGCTGTCGTTAGTTGACAGTGGAGTCAGTGAGCGAGTGCTGATTAACCAGATTCAAGGCCAAGGCCTTGTGCGACCACTGACCGTTCCGGAAATTATCTCGCTGCACCAGCAGGGATACAGCAGCGAACTGATTGAACAAATACAAAGGTACTCGACCGCAAACAGCGAGCGACCAATCAGCCAAACAGCCGAACGAGCCACAAAGCAGAGACTCGTGCTTCCCCCTCCACCCCAACTCAATAACAGATAAACACGCGTAACGACAGAAAACCCAAAACCAACACCTCGATCATACGATTGACGATTTGGTTGGGACCAACCCAAGGGGACTCGCTGTTTTTTGACGTGGATCCTACACTGACAAGAAATGCTGGCTGAACACTTCTCGATTCTTTGAAGATCACGCATGTCCAACGAACAAGACATCTACGAAGAACACGTTTTGGATCATTACGAAGATCCTTATCACCGAGGCGAACTTGAGAAAGCGACCCACTCTCACGAAGCAGACAACCCGCTTTGCGGTGATGTCGTTCATATCGACCTGAAGATCGACGCGGACGAAAAGATCCAGGAAGCTTGGTTCAGTGGGGATGGTTGCGTTATTAGCCAGGCTTCCGCTTCGATGCTCATTGAAACAATCGAAGGGAAGTCGCTTGATGAGGTACGAGAATTCACTGCTGAACAGATGCTAGGGCTGTTCGGCCCCAAACTGACTCCAAATCGCCAGAAATGCTGCCTCCTGTCGTGGAGGGTGCTTCAGAGTGCAATTCATTCGCCCGTTGATGACCTTCCACCAGATGACGAGGAGGGCCCTGATGTCCACTTTGGCGGTCCTAGCCTAAGCGAAGAATCTTAGGCCGACTCAATCATAAACGATCCCAACATTGTCAAAATCTACGCCACTTAATGACTTGGAACTCGCGGAGATTCGCGAACAGTTCCCGATCCTATCGCGATCCACAGCCAGCGGTGCACCGCTGGCCTTCTTGGATAACGCCGCGAGCACACAGCGTCCCAAGTGCGTGATCGACGCAATGTCAGACTGCTACCAGCGGTATTATGCGAACGTCCACCGTGGTATCCACACGCTCAGCGAAGAGTCTACCGAAGCCTACGAGCGTTCCAGAAAGGCGATCGCCAGCTTCATCGGCGCTGCGAGCGAACGGGAAGTCATTTTCACATCGGGCGCGACCGCCTCGGTCAACCTTGTTGCAAGAACCTGGGGCGACCAACACCTTCGGGAAGGCGATGTGGTCCTGACCACTATCGCCGAACATCATGCAAATATCGTGCCTTGGCACCAGCTTTCCGAGCGAACGGGCTGCCGTGTTGAATTCTTAACACTGCAAAATGACTTCACATTTGACGATGAAGCGGTGCAGCAAAAGCTGCATCAAGTCCGACCAAAGATGTTCGCGTTTACCGCCGCGAGCAATGTACTCGGCACCATCACGCCTGTCCGGAAATGGACAAGGTGGGCGAGAGATATCGGAGCCACGACGCTGGTTGACGCATCTCAGGCCGCTCCGCACCAACCTCTCAACGTGCAAGAACTGGATACCGACTTCTTAGTTTTTGGTGGGCACAAAATGTGTGGCCCCACCGGAATCGGCGTCCTTCACGGAAAAGAGAATCTCCTCGAATCGATGCCTCCGTTCCTTGGCGGTGGCGGCATGATTAACCGTGTCTCCGTGGATGGATTTGAGACCGCTGATCTACCGGATAAGTTTGAAGCTGGCACCCCACCGATTGCTGAGGCGATCGGACTCGCAAGGGCAGCTGAATTCCTGCAGCAAATCGGCCTTGAACGCGTGGCAGCTCACGAGAAGCAACTTGCTCAAATTGCTGACAACGGATTGCGTTCGATGGAGGGTATTGAAGTCATCGGGCCATCGATGAACCACAAAAGTGGCATCCTCAGCTTCAGTATTGATCGAGTTCACGCCCACGATATTGCCCAAGAGCTCGATCATCTCGGGATTGCTGTACGAGCGGGTCACCACTGCACAATGCCGTTGCACCGATACCTCAAAAAAACTTCTACCACACGTGCGAGCTTCTACCTCTACAACCGACCTGAGGAAGCTCAACGATTCCTTGACGCCGTCGAGCAAGTTCAGAAAAAATTTACGCCATCCGGCCGCAAACGCAGCAGGCGTGGTTCTGCCTAGCTATTCAGGCAATTGCCCCCGTCGGCAGCTCCAAACACGGTATTTTCTGCGTGATTTGCCTAGTTTCCGTCAACCCGTCCACTCCTCATCGCGTCATCTACAGGTTCTCTGAGGATGACCTAGGAGCTGAGGTTCATCTTGATGAAAAATGGGCTCCCACGGTATACCTTGGGATAGCACTGGAAGCTGCACTTTTCGATGAAAGGGCGTTCGGAAATGACATTAGTCTTGGGTGAGCTCGCGAATCTCGTGGGCGGCATACTGATCGGTGACGCTGACCAATGTTGCCGAGGTGCCAATCCCCCTGAGGATGCACAGGATGGCGAGATCACCATGCTCGATTCCATCTCTCGAAGTGAGGTGCTCCAGCAAACGTCCGCAAGCGCAGTGATCACTCCCGAAGAGGTCGCAGGGCTAACGATCCCACAGATCGTCGTTGAAAACCCTCATCTCGCGTTTTCCACTGCGGTGACGCACTTTCGGCCTCCAATCAAAAATACCTTCGCCACACATGGAGTTTCTCCGACAGCTCGCATCGCCGACTCGGCAGAGATTCATCCGACGGCAACGATCGGTGATCGCGTGGTAATCGGAGAGAGAACTCGGATTCACCCTGGCGTGGTGATCATGCCGGAAACAGTCATTGGGAATGATTGCGAGATTTTCCCGAATGTCACCATCTACCAGTACACGCAAATTGATCAACGCGTTGTGATCCATGCCGGATGCACGATTGGCGCAAACGGCTTCGGCTACCGGCAAGAGAACGGTCGACATCTCCCCGCAGCACAATTGGGATACGTCCACATCGAAGCGGATGTTGAGATCGGAGCCTCGGCGACGATCGACCGCGGCAGCTACGGCGCGACGAGAATCGGTGAAGGAACCAAGATCGACAATCAGGTTATGATTGCACACAACTGCAAGATCGGACGACACAATCTGATCTGCAGCCAAGTTGGAATTGCCGGTAGCAGCAAGACCGGTGATTACGTTGTTCTTGCCGGCCAAGTTGGACTGAAAGATCACATTACCCTAGGCGACCACACGATCGTGGGTGCCCAAGCAGGAGTGATGGATGACTGCGCAGGGAATGAAGTTTATCTCGGTTCACCTGCCACGCCGCAACGGGAACAGATGCAGATCATGGCAGTCGAGCGTCGCCTACCAGAGATGCGTCGCGAAATGAAAACGCTCAAACGAGAAATTGAGCAACTCAAAGCCCTCCTTCGCGAAGATGCAGAAGAAGCCGCTTCCTCGGAGCGGGACCAGAAAGTGGCATGAGCAGTGCAGAGACGTCAACGATCCTCAACTGCCAAACCTCGCAGCTGGGAAAAACCGATGGAAACCGCGAGCCGATTGGACTGATCGCTGGCTGGGGACGATTTCCCATTCAAGTAGCACAGAAAATCAAATCGCAAGGAAGACAGGTAGTCGCTGTTGCGATCACCGGACACGCCAGTCATGAACTGGATATCATTTGCGATGATGTCCTTTGGTCAGGCGTCGGTAAACTCGGAAAACACCTCCGATTCTTTCAGCGATGGCAAACCCAGCAGATCACGATGGCTGGGAAGCTTTTCAAGGCGGACCTATTGTATCAAGGATCCGTTTGGTTGCGTCACTTCCCGGACTTGACCTGCGTCCGTACGCTCGGCCCCTGCCTACTAGGATCCAAGCGGGATGCCCGTGATGACCAGTTACTTTTAGCGATCACGACAGCATACGAACGACGCGGAATGAAGATTTTCCCCGCTACCGACCTCGCCCCGGAATTGCTCGTTGCGGATGGACACCTCGCTGGGCCTCGTGTCAACAAACAGGCAAAACAGGACACGCAGTTCGGATGGCACATTGCCAAGCAAATGGGCGGACTCGATATCGGACAAGCTGTCACCATCAAAGATGGAATTGTGATAGCTGTTGAAGCGATCGAGGGAACCGATGCCTGTATCGAACGAACCGGGCAGCTATGCAAACGCGGTGGCTGGACCTTGGTAAAAGTCAGTAAGCCCAGCCAAGACATGAGGTTTGACGTCCCGACAATTGGACCACAGACAGTTCAAAAAGTGAGTGATGCCGGTGGAAAGGGAATTGCAATCGAAGCGAATCGGACAATCGTGGTTGACCAGGAAGCGACCTACCGACTGGCTGACCGACTAGGAATCTCAATCGTCTCACTTGACGCACCCTGCAGTGAAACGATTAATCAATCAAACGCGGCGTAGTGGCATACCTGCACAAAACGAAAGCACCATACACGCACGGCAGCACTGATTCTGCCAAACGGTCGCAGACAGGATGAATGGGATGCACCAAAAAACGCTGACAACGCATCCACCCGCGAAGCTCAATCTTTTCCTTGAGCTACTCGCAAAGCGAAACGATGGGTTTCATGAAATTGACACGGTGATGGTTCCAATTAATTGGTGCGATACCCTTCACCTAAGCGTTGCATCAGAGAACGAAATCGAGCTCACTGTTGAATCCGCGGAACCGCATGAACTAAACGCTGGACTCCATCGCGATCTCCAACACTTACCTGCGCCCGTTCCGTGCGACAAAAAAAACCTCGTCTACCAAGCACTAGATCGCTTTCGCCAACAATATGGGCTCACGAGTGGCTTTCGCTGCAAACTGATAAAAAGAATCCCGGCCGGCGCGGGGCTAGGCGGGGCAAGTAGTGATGCAGCGTCAGCACTGCTGCTTGCCGCCAAAAGCCACAATATTGAACTGTCCGACCCAGCGTTAAGCCGAATTGCCTCGGAAATCGGAAGCGACGTGCCGTTTTTCTTGGGGAACCTCAGCAGCGATAAACAGCCCGCGGACCAAGCCTCCTCAAAAAACACTCCAGCGGGTATCCGAGCGGCGAGGGCAACCGGCCGAGGAGAGAAGATCAGCGCCGCCGAGTGTCCAGCCAAAATTCACTTTGTCGTAGTTTTCCCGGGCGTCGGCCTTTCCACACCTGCGGTCTATTCCCACAGCACCGTGCCGGCCAAGGCCGAGCCTAGCGGAGACACAAATAACTCGGAAAAACATCGCGAATCTATGCGTTCTAGTAAGGCAATTCTAGAGGCACTTCGATGTGGTGAACCAAACCTGATCGCAGGCCAATTATTCAATCGACTGAGCCGTCCCGCAAAAAAACTTGCTTCTGGAGTTGCGACCACCCTAGAATCGCTCAATCACGTCGGACTACAAGGTTGCCTGATGACCGGCAGCGGATCTGCGTGTTTCGGTATCGCCGAGACTCAAGCTAAAGCAGAGCTTGCCGCTGAAAGCCTCAAAGCACACCTAGGTTCAGGGTTTATCGTTCAGGTCACTCATAGCATCGAAGTTCCACAATACGTTGAGTGAACCAAGCCGATAAGTCTCGCAAAGAATCGACTCAAGCAGAGTCAGGCACTGCCAAGTTAAGCCCGTGGTGATGAATTGATACTCACCAAGCACACCAAACCCCAAAACCCTTGATCTCTTGGCTTCACTCTAGAAGAAGAAGCAAGACGGCCTCAAGCGATGACAAGGGCGAAACCGGGTCAGGGAGGGTCTGAAGTTGGACATCACCGAGATTCGCATCAAATTGATGGAAGATCCCGAAGACAGGCTAAAAGCTTTCTGCTCAATCACCATTGATGATTCCTTTGTTGTACGAGACCTAAAAATCATTGAAGGCATCAATGGCCTGTTTGTCGCGATGCCCAGTCGCAAGATGACAGTCAATTGCCATCGATGTCGTCACAAGAATCAGATGCGAGCAGCCTATTGCAATCAGTGTGGCGCAAAACAACGTTCCACTCGCAATACTTCACAGGAAACGGGATCACGGCTTTACGCTGACATCGCCCACCCGATCAACAGTGAGTGCCGTGAGCAAGTCCAAAATTCGGTTCTGGACGAATACGAGAAAGAACGACAGAGGTTTCAACAGCCCGGATATCGATCTCGATACGACGACGATTTCGCCTGCGAAGAATCCTCGAAGGTCGACATTCAAGAGACAACAGTTGACAAGGCATCGCAAGGTCCTCCCAAACCACACCTGGCTAGCGAACACACCCAAGAACACGCGACAGAGCCAAAAGTCGAGCAAACAGCTAGACCAGGGGGGATGCCACCGGCTGAACAGCGAGGCTTTGGCGAGGGGATTTTCTGAGTGTTATTGAGGAGTGAACTGCGTAGAGCTAACCACTCACAAGTCAACGTGGCGATTCAACCAACTGAAGGACGACTTGCACTACGCCGCTCGCTGACCCGACTCGGAACAAACCACAGCGTCAACCTGTGAATCAATCAGGGAACTCAAAAGAAACGGCTTTCGGACGACTCGGTAAATACCACCGGCCAAAGCGGCTCGCTCCTGCTGCAGATTCGCATCGTGGCACACCCAGATGTGCTTGCCAACAAGACTGGGATCCACCGAGACGAGTCGTTCGGTCCAGTCCATTGCACTTGCTGGGGCAGAGACTGAATCATCCCACCAGAACAAATCTGCGTGAGCGAAACGAGACGCTTGACTCGGAGTGGCCCAGAAAAATGCGATCCCGCGATCGACAATGACCTGACGATACAGCTCCGCGTCACTTTCGGTAGCAGCTAAAGCCACGATAGACCGAGGCGGTACCTCGATAACCCCACCAATCCGGTAACTCCATTGCCGCTGCAGTTCGCAAATCAGACTATGAAACGGAACACTACTCGCGATTGAACATGAGCGTTGACGAACCCCAAGTGCAAGTGGCCCCAAGACGTCCAACCACGCAGTTTCTACATGAGCAGCAGCAATTGCCTCCGCAAGTTCTTGATCAACCGGAAACCGATCTTCGCGGCAGTAAACGATCAAATCTGGATTCACGGCGATTCGACCGGCAGCATCTTCCAAACTAACCCGAGTCGAAACGGAATCGGACAAAGCAACAGCCTGATCGTAAACATGCTGCAACGCTTGCGACCGTGGCTGACCAATCCACAGCAGATGCCCGAGACGGTTCTTCGCGAACTCCGCATTAGACTTCAGTGAACCCTCTGGTGAGCGATCGTGATCATGCCATCCGGATGAATACTCTGTGGCATTTGCAAACGGACGCCCGTAAGACGTATGCTCCACTGTGTTGCCTCTACCTTCCTTGATGAGCCAGACAAGCGTTCGATGGTTGGCCACATCCTTGTGACCGGTCGAGTACCACCTTGCTATCCGTCTAAAGCCAACTCTGCTTCATGGAAACACTTCCACGCATCGGCAACCGACTGACAGGCTCTTAAACCGTCAAGCATCTCACCGTCGGCGATTAATCGACTGAGCTTCGCGAGGATACGAAGGTGGGAGGTATCGTCGTAAGAGCAGATCAGAAAAAAGATATCGGTAAGGTGACCAGAATCGGAAAATGGAAGCGGATTAGGGCTGATGGCCATCGCGATCACGCTGTCGGCGAGAATCGATGTCTGCGGTCGGCGGGGGTGCAAGAGAGCCACACCGCAATCAAGAGCCGTTGGGTGCATCTGTTCCCTGGCCTGAACCGCTTCAGCCATCGCCGGCGAATCCCACATCAGGCCTGATTTTGCGACCAATTCGCACATTGAACGAATCACTGACCCTCGTGTCCTAGCATTCAGGGGAACAGCAATCGTCTCGAGCGTACAGAGTTCAGAGAGGACGCGATCAGCTGAGCTTCCAGTCACACGATCCACAACCTGCTGCACCTTGTGGAGCTCATCGGAGCCGCTGGCACCAATTTTCTCTTCGAGCCAATGATGAATCTCTGCCTCATTGAAGACCCAATCGCCACCGACACGGCGTCCTGGAAGTAAACCTCGAGAGGCCATCTTGATGACCTGAGCCGGCGTGACATGCAGGTAGGCGGCAATCTGAGCGACGTTGTGATCTTCCATGACAATCCTGAATGCCCCAAGAAACCTGCTCTATGACAGCAAATAAAACTTTTTGACAGCAGGCCCCATTCTGCACCAAACCCCAATCATTCGAAATGGACAAGACGCCATCCAATTAAAAAAGATAAACAACGCGGCTTCGGCATTAATTAGCATCGACATGAGAGAAAAAGCAAAAAGTGATTCATTTCCATCAAAAAATGCGATGGTGCTCAAGTTGCAAAAATCCCGAGTTCCACGGGGCGGTAGCTTGTTCTCGGTCCTGCAGGTCTCCTCATGGTAGGCGGTTTCGAGCCTGATTCACCTTGACCGGCATAGGTTTCACGCGGTAGTGACATGTTTCAGCGAAGCCTAGGACAGAAAAAGGCTCGCAACTACCCCCGCTGAAATGTGTTGATAGCTATGCAAGGAACGCACCCGAAGGCAGCAGTATGGATACAAGGAGTTAACGCCTTAATCCTTTTTAGCTGTCTTGCGGCATTCTTTTCGGGCTCCGCTTACGGACAACTCTCTTTCACTCCTAACCCCGCACCCAACGGCACCACGGGTTTCAGCAGCGGTGGCACCTCGAGTACACCACAGACCAATCTGGCACCGATCCAAAACGGTGGCATCTCCGCGTCACCTAATACTGCCGGAGCCTTCGACCCTTACGCGATCGCCAGCCCCGGTACGGTTCCTCCGGTCGGCTCGCCGAACCCTACTTTTGGAAGCCCACAGACGCTACCTAATGGCGGGCTGACGACACCAGGACTTGGGACAGCAGGAATGGGCGGAGCCGGCAATGGAGCGACCGCCTTTCCCGGCACGAATCCCTCAGGTGCTAACGCAGGTGCAATGGGGCAAGCTGGGACCGGGATGGGAACTTACGGGAATTCGGCGATATCCCCCAACAACGGCAACATGAACAACGCTGCACTGAACAACCGCGGCGGGTTATTCGGCCTCTTTTCGCTACCAGCCTCCTCGACTGCCGCATACGGAACCGGGAACACTCTGGACAACCCTTCGGTGTACGGTCCCGCGGGAACCGCAACTCCGCCAAGCCTAAATGCAGGCACTGGCTACGGACCAAATCCGTACCCGAATTCGATTTATCCTCAGAATAGCCCTAATTCTCTGTTCCCCGATGGCTTTGGGTCAGCCTATTCCGGTGGGTTACTTCAAAATCCATCAACCAGCTACAACGATTCGAGAAGACTGCAAGGTGCCCGCTTTCGCTACACCTACGTCAGCCCAGGTAGCAAACCAGCACACCTTGGCATGAACGACCTTGATGCGTCGCTCGCATTTGCTTTTCCGAATTTCCTAAACCTCAACCAGCCGCTTTACCTTATCCCCTCATTCTCATTGCGACTGTGGGATGGACCGGACGGAGTCGCCACCACATCGGACCTTCCCGCGAAGGCATTTGATGCCTTCGTTGATGTCGGCTGGGAGTCGGATCCGAACAAGATGGTCAGCACGGACTTCGGATTACGGCTTGGTGTCTTCACTGACTTCGATACGTATACAGACCGAAGCTTCCGAGTACGCGGTCGCGCGTTGGTGAACTTCAGGTTGACGCCGGTCACGTCTTTCAAAGGTGGCGTGTACTATGTCAACCGAGATGAACTAAAACTGATACCGGCCGCTGGACTCTTGTACCGACCTGATCCTTACACGCGGGTTGACCTCTACTTCCCAAAACCGAAATACGCTAGGTACTACCGAACGCTCGGAACCTATGATCTTTGGTGGTACGTCACAGGTGATTACGGAGGCGGAAGCTGGACGGTTACTCGAGACAGCGGTCCAGAGGATTCTGTTGACATCAATGATCTTCGAGCAATTCTGGGGATCGAGTGGGGCCCATCAACAGCCTTAGCAGCAGGACGCCGCTCCGGATTTCTCGAAATCGGCTACGTCTTCAATCGAGAAGTCCTTTATCGTACCGTGCCAGCGGACAACTTTGACCCAGATGATGCATTCATGTTCCGTGTCGGGATTGGCTACTAAAAGCGAATTCCCACAATGAACCTAAATCAAAAAAGTGCAGATCCAACACGGGCCGCATCCACAACACCACTAGCGTCCTAGTAATGCGGGGGCTTCTCGTCAAGCAAGTCCCGCTTTTCCTCAATCTTGTACTTGAAGTCGTCTAACTTCGCCTCGAATCGCGTAACCAGACGCATCACGCGATCCAGTTGGCGGGACTGCTCAGTGACCACCTCGTTCAACTGCTCAACTTCTCGCTGAGTATGCGCCAACTGGATCTCCAGTTCGGTGACGCGTTTGATAGGATCTGACGACATTCCGAAGCGACTCCAAATGACCCAGTTGCAGTGTATCGAGACCAGCCAAGCTCCTCGGATCGCAAAATCGACCCGAGGCAATCAGCCGAACAAATCACCCGGTCACGCTTTGATATCAGCAAAAGATCTGAGATCGTAGGGGATGCCAACGTAATCGAGAACTCGACACAATCCTCGAAGTGCAACACCAAAGCCATCCGGCCCACTGAAGCCGCCGAACTGACCACCACCTTTGACGTGTGGCTCGAGATCTAGAAAGACTCCATCAGCGCCTCTGGAGGTCATTCGGCTTTCGAGTTCAGGCAAGAAACTGCGGAACTCGCGCAAGATCGCCTCATGTCCACTATCACCGATATCTGAAGGGACGAAATTACTTAAGCTCGCCTCATCGACGTGCTCAATCCTTCCTCTTGGCGAAGGATCATGGTAATCCTTGATGTGCATCCAACCTAAACTTGGCTTCATTGCCAGATACTGTGCGTAAGTCTCGTCCGCAGTGAAACCTTGAGTAACAATATTAGCAGCGTCAAAAATGGTCAGCATCGCAGGGTGATTTACCTTTTCTGCAATTGCCGCTAGGAGATCACCGGTTTGGCCAACGAGATTGGCCTCAACCTCCAGACCAAACGTTAAACCTCGCTGATCGCATACCTCTGCAATCTGACCGAGTTGATCACTGACTTGATCGAGGTGGTCGTTGGGGTTGGTTCCTTTCGGATGATAGAACGCAAACCCGCGAATCAACTTCGCACCGAACGCCTCGGCGCGATCACAGGCCGTGGCAACCTCTTCACTCAAATACTGCTCAAAAGGCACGTAGCGATTCGCAGTCCCGTCGTCGACATCAAGCAACTTTACTTTACCGATTGGCGATCCGATGCTACTCACCTTCAATCCATAATCAGCTTGCATCTTTACCAAGTGCTGAATCTCGGCGTCAGAGAGCTGCATCACATTTTTGATGCCTTCACCAGCGTCGACAAAACGGATGGAGTAATACTTCAAGCCAAGAGCTGCGAACGCGGAGTACTGCTGAACCGCAAGTTTTTCGTTAGCCGCTTCGTCGGCGAATCCGCTGAGAATAACTGGTGTGGACATTAATTCTGTTAGTATCTTGAGGGACTGAAAAGGTAATTCGGACATCGGCTGGCTAGGAATTCACGACCCACATCAAGCGGCCCGTCCGCAGACCGCGGTCCTTTTACTTCGCTACCGTGAGCCGAAAGCATAACGCGTTCGCGAAAGAGTTTCGACCGACGAGGTGATCTTCGATGTTTGCTTATCGAGAAATCGAAAAAGCACTGTTTGCACGCAAACCTAGACTCCGAGCCACTTGCACGGAGCCCCAATGCCTTTAAATCCGACGAAAAACGCACTTAGGATCAGGCCAATTCGAACCAGGCCACTTGCACAGAAACCTTGGTAACGCAACCCAATCCCGTGACCTTAAGCTTCTCGATGCTTTCAATGGAAGCAGCAACGCAACAAGGAAGGGAATTTTCGGCTGCGTTTCCGATCCGCTTCTTGACGTGCACACGGTCGATTGAAGCTAAAACGATGTGCGCTCTAGTCTTTTTCCGGATATTCGACCACGATATTGCTGTGCAATCCGCCTCGCGGCGTCCACTGACTTTCAACGGTCGCTCGGAGGGGTTTCACAACAGCGAGGAAATCGTCCATGATGCGGTTGGTGACCGCTTCGTAGAAGATACCTTCGTTACGAAACCGCTGAAGATACATTTTTAAACTCTTCAGCTCGACGCACACTTGATCTGGAACGTAAGTGAACACGATCTTTCCGTAGTCAGGTTGCCCTGTTTTCGGACATACTGACGTGAATTCGGGGCAGTGGTGAACAATTGTGAATCGGCGAGAAGGGCTGGGATTTTCAAAAACCTCCAGTGTCTCCCGGAATGAATCTGAGTCGCTCAATTTGTTAACTCCATCGACAAAAAATGAATCTTCGCATGGCTCGTCCCAAACGACTAGGGGTCGCCTGCGCGTCTCGGAAACCTTTACAAGCCGACAAGGGGAAGGCATCCTCACCGGAACCCCAAGCTTTTTCATCCGAACCACCGGCTGTAACCTACGCTGCTGGTTCTGCGACACACCCTATGCCTCCTGGAAGCCTTCAGGAAAGCAGTTGCCGATCGATTCGATTCTGCAACAAGCAAAGGAATCAGGCGTCAAACACGTTGTGCTCACCGGCGGCGAACCAATGCTCGCAGGTTCGATCTCCACCCTATCGCAACACCTTCGATCCGCCGGTTTTCATGTCACCATTGAAACAGCGGGAACCGTGATACGCGACGTTGAGGTGGATCTAATGTCCATCAGCCCCAAGTTCTCGAGCAGTACTCCTGACCGAGACCGACACCCCGCTTGGCACCAGCGACATGAATCTAGACGCCTACCCCTTTCCATCATTCAGCAGCTAATTGACCAGTCATCGGATTACCAACTGAAATTCGTGGTTGACTCAAGCCAGGACTACCCAGAACTCCTAGGTTTTCTTGACCAGGTTAGGCACGACAAAAACAAGGTTTGGGTAATGCCACAGGGCAGCACCATTGAAGCTCTGAACCGCGCCGTCTATTGGCTAAAACCTTGGTGTGAAGAACATGGATTCCATTTCTGTGAGCGGATGCAAATCCGCTGGTTCGGGAACCGTCGCGGGACCTGACACGTACAATTAAGGTGTTTAGCTGCTTGGCCTCTAGGCATTCAGAATCAGCAACGAGTGCCTGCCAGCAGAAATCACTGTGTCGAGACTGCACGCACTCTTTGCGGCCTTAAGGACATTCACGCTACACTCCAAACCAAAATTGGCTCCGTGTGCTAAAATACTGGATCAATACATGACTCGACGGGATCACGCGTCACCGACGCGGTTCCTGCATATCATCTACTGACGAAACGGCGACCGCCGATTCATGCCCGCCTCCTTCATGCTTCACATCAATGATTCGCATGCGATGCCGACTAACCATTTGCTGCCTGCTAATCGTCATCATGACGAATCTGCTAGTCGTGGAAAATGCAATGGGAGCCACCGGTGAATCGACTCTCCCTGACAGCCTAGACACGGATAAAACAGAAACAGCGGAACGTCACCAGAAATCGAAAACCAACGAGGCTTCAGCCCTATTAAAAGAGGACGATTTCGACGCAGTGATTGATCTCTATCAGACATCTTCTCTTGCCGACCTTGCGCCGAGCGATGCTTTTCTCCTTGGATCCGCATTCTACCGAAAACAAGATTTCTCCTCGGCAATTCAAGCTTTCCGACGCGCTGCTACATCACCTGAATCCGAACTAGCATGCAACGCGAGATTCAACGTCGGAAACTCAAAGTACGCCACGGCGTTGCGTCTCCTGGAAAGTCCACCTCCGGAATCGGTGTCGAAAAACTCTCCAACACCCGCCACCGAAGTGAACGCAATTCTTCGTTCAGCTATCGACGACTTTCGATATGTGATCCGCGAGAACCCCGCAGATGACAATGCAAGATACAACCTCGAGCTAGCAGCAAATTTGCTTCAACAACAACAACAACAACAACAACAACAACAACAACAACAACAACAACAACAACAACAACAACAACAACAACAACAACAACAACAACAACAACAAGAACCACAACAACAACAACAAGACGAGGCTGCTGAGGC
>JBMHCO010000159.1:0-33426 GCA_049889895.1 Rubripirellula sp. | reverse complement strand
CCAGATTCGCAGTGATAACGTCGAAACTTTTTGGGCGGAACTAAAGAAGAACCTCGGAGAGCAGTAGCACGGCGATGACCGATCATTCTGCTGTTCCTTTTTTGCAGGTACGAGGTCTCACCAAAAGATTCTCGGGCGTGACTGCACTAGATAACGTCTCGCTTTCGGTTGAGCGAGGCGAAGTGCATGCAGTGATTGGTGAGAATGGAGCAGGGAAGAGCACCCTGATGAAAATTCTTGCGGGTGTGCAGCAGCAAGACGACGGCGAGATCCTACTCGATGGGGCACCGGTCAAGCTAAATGGTGTCAATCAGGCGTTAAACCAGGGCATTGCTCTGATTCATCAAGAACTCAACCTAGCCGACAACCTCGATGTCGGAGCCAATATCTTCCTGGGAAGAGAACCCAAAACGTGTGGATTTCTGAACTCAAAACGCATTCATCGCGAAGCGTCGCAATTCCTGAGCATGGTGGGTCTTGAAATCAGCCCACGAACGTTGGTTGGCTCACTGACGATTGGTGTCCAACAGATGGTGGAAATTGCTAAGGCACTTTCCGTCAACGCGCGTATTCTGATCATGGATGAACCAACGAGTAGTCTTTCTCAAACAGAAACCGAAGAACTCTTCCGCGTGATCGATAACCTGAAGGCTCAAGGCGTAACGATCATTTACATCTCGCACCGACTGTTTGAAATCGAAACCATCGCAGATCGAGTCACGATACTCAGGGATGGCGAGAATGCTGGGAGTCTTTCCAAGAATGAGATTTCTCATGACGCGATGGTCGAAGCGATGGTGGGCCGAGACATCTCAAAGTTTTACGCTCGCAAAAGCTATGCGAAAAACACCGCACAACTGGAAGTGAAGTCGCTGCGAACCCAATCGTGGCCACAACACACCATCGATTTACAAATTAGGGCTGGCGAGATGGTGGGAATTGCGGGACTGGTTGGTGCCGGCCGCACGGAGTTACTGCGTGCCATTTTCGGCATCGACAAAACGCTTTCAGGATCGATTACCGTCTCGGGGGAAAAACTAACCAACCTCAACTGCCGAAACGCAATCAACGCCGGAATTGCGATGGTGCCTGAAGATCGAAAGAATGAGGGGCTGATTCTGGAAACCGGAACGCGGAACAACATCGGCCTGCCTGGCTTGGATCGACATCGGCAGGCATGGCTATTCGCAAATTCAGGTCATGAAAAAGCCGATTCGGAACGCTTCACTCGAGAGATGCGAATCAAAACCTCAAGTGACTCACAGCAGGTTCGTTACCTATCAGGAGGTAATCAACAGAAAGTAGTCATCGGGAAGTGGCTGTCGATGAATCCGACTGTACTGCTCCTCGATGAACCAACACGCGGCGTCGATATCGGTGCAAAACAAGAAATCTATAGGCTGATGGAAGAGTTGGCTGCAAAAGGCGTCGCCATTCTCTTTGTCTCGAGTGAAATGGAAGAAGTGATCAGCATGTCCGATCGAGTGCTTGTAATGCACGAAGGTCGAATTGCTGGAGAATTATCGAGAAACGATGCTTCAGAAGAAGCAATCATGCATCTTGCAACGGGCGGGCGAGCCGCACATCCTACCGAACCAAAAGAAGACCAATGAAGAAAATCCTTGGGATCTTAGGCCTGCTCATTTTCATATGCCTTGCAACGTGGACGATGGCTGCAGAATCGTTCATCAGCCCTTTCAATACCCAAAATCTGATTCGACGAAGTGCAGAATTTGGAATCATTTCTATTGGCGCAGCGTTTGTGATCATCACGGCAGGAATCGACTTGTCAATTGGCTCGGTGATTTGCCTCGTCGGCTGCCTCCTGCCGTGGATGCTTGTGGAACGTCAAATACCGGTTCCCATAGCGCTGTTGCTAGTTACTGGAATCTCTTTGACCATCGGCCTCAGCCATGGCCTCCTGATCACCAAAGCGAGGTTACAACCATTCGTCGTTACGTTATGTGGCCTGCTGTTTTATCGAGGTCTTACGCGAGGAATCGTGCACGATCAAACGCAGGGATTTAAAGGTGGCTTTTCCGAACTGCGTACACTGGCGACGGGTCAAGTCCCAATACCGGGCACAGATTACAACATTCCTAACCCGTGCCTGATCCTGATAGGTGTCGCAATATTGGCAATCATCTTGCTCAACTGCACCGTCTATGGCCGCTATATGCTTGCCATTGGACGCAACGAAACCGCTGCGAGGTTTAGCGGCATCAATACGGATCGTGTGATCATTCTGGCATATGTCATTTGTGCATTATTGAGCGGCCTCGGTGGAATGATTTTTGTTCTTGATATCGGTAGCGCACAACCGGTTGACTTTGGAAACTTCTATGAGCTCTACGCCATCGCTGGAGCTGTCCTTGGGGGATGTAGTCTACGGGGCGGCGAAGGGACAATTATTGGTGTTGTGATCGGTGCGGCAGTAATGCAAGTACTCAAGAACACCATCACGTTGGTGGACGAAATCCCCACCAACATCGAATACGCCGTAATTGGGGCCGTCATCCTGGGAGGAGTTGTAACGGACGAGTTAGTCAAACGCTTTGCCGCAAAAAGGCTTGCAAGAACAGCAAAAAACACTGACTGAGATATGAAGAATCAAAAAGTTCTCTTCCAAAGTTAGCGAGATAAAACTCTTACATTCAGTTAGACAGAATCAATTCGCTCCGTGGTGAAAATCACCACTGCAAGTTACACTGCTGTGATGAAAAACGACAGCAAATCTGAATCCATTGATTCTTTCGACGAACTGGACCTATCGCCGGTTATGCGGCGTGCCCTTAAACGAGCAGGCTTTTCAACCCCATCACCCATCCAGGGACAACTGATTCCTCTCGCATTGGACGGGGAAGATGTCATCGGCCAAGCAAGAACTGGAACGGGGAAAACCGCCTCTTTTGCAATTCCAATTTTGGAACAACTTGATTCGCTCGACGAATGCCGAGATCCACAAGCAATTATCGTGGTTCCGACGCGAGAACTTGCAGACCAGGTCGCACGCGAAACCGAGCGTCTTGCAGTTGGAGTGGAAACCGAGATTGCTGTGCTCTCCGGAGGCAAAAACCTTAACAAACAGCTTCGACAACTGGAAAATGGTGTTCAGATTGTTGTTGGCACCCCTGGGCGAATCCATGACCACCTCCAACGCCGATCTCTCCGCACGGGAAGTGTTTGGTGTGTCGTTATGGATGAAGCCGATCGGATGCTTGATATCGGATTTCGTCCACAAATTGAACGAATTTTGCGTAAGTGTCCCAAGGACCGTCAAACGTTGTTGCTCTCCGCAACATTACCCAACGGTGTCCGACGACTTGCTGAATCGTATATGCAAGATCCATTGGTGATCGATTGCAGTAAAAACGATATGGCTGTGGAAACAATTGAGCAGCACTATTTCACGGTCGCTCAAGATAGAAAATCAGACCTTCTCGATTTGGTTTTGGAGCGAGAAAAGCCAGAGCAAACCATTATCTTTTGTCGCACGAAACGGGGCACGGATCGTCTTTACCGACAACTCAGTCACCGACACCCTGACTGTGGAAGCATGCACGGTGACATGGCGCAAAGGGAACGTGATCGAGTGCTACAGCGCCTCCGCGATGGCAAGCTGAAAATCTTGGTTGCTACCGATGTGGTGGGCAGAGGCATCGACATTAGCACCATCTCCCACATCATCAATTATGACGTGCCACAAGACTGTGATGACTACGTTCATCGAGTTGGAAGAACCGGTCGAATGGGACGCGATGGAATCGCATTCACATTCATCGTTCCGGGTGAGGGAGAATTCCTTACCAATATCGAACGACGCATCAATAAAGAACTCTTGCGAGACCAAATTGAAGGCTTTGAAGCCGTTGCTCCACCACCGGTAGCAAAAGTCGAAGAAGAACAAGTCGGCCCGGCCAAACGCAAACTCAATCCAATGCACCGTAAGGTTCGACGAAGACGTTAGACACCTCTCCCCAATGAATAACTCTGCCACACATCTCCATGAATCCATTCTTTGATGCTCCCCTCCCTGAATCACTGAAAACCCATGCAGAAGGGCCGCAGGGAAAGCTACCTCTTAGCGATGAGATCCTTCGGAACTGGAGTAGCGGTGACTTATTCGGGCTCACTCAAAGCGTTGGGATGGGGCTCGACCCACGGCGTGCACTAGGAGACCAATATCTGATCCTCAGTACTCAGGGCGGTGTCCGTAATCCGGACGGCAGTCCGGTTGCTTTGGGATATCATACGGGGCACTGGGAAGTAGGCATCCTTGTTCAGGCAGCTGCCGAAACCATCTCTGATCATTCAGGTGTGCCTTTCGCTGCTTACGTCAGCGATCCATGCGATGGCCGTAGCCAAGGCACCAAGGGTATGTTTGATTCGCTTCCCTATCGCAACGACGCTGCGATGGTAATGCGGCGTTTGATTCGATCGCTACCTAGAAGGAAGGGCGTGATCGGTATTGCGACCTGCGACAAAGGTCTTCCGGCGATGATGATGGCCTTGGCTGGATGTGGGCAGCTCGCAAATGTCTTGGTACCCGGCGGTGTCACCCTACCTCCAACGGTCGGAGAAGATGCAGGTAAGGTGCAGACGATCGGAGCAAGATATAGTCGGGGCGAGATGTCGCTGGAACAGGCATCACTCGAGGGCTGCAGAGCGTGCGGGACGCCCGGTGGTGGTTGTCAATTCCTTGGCACAGCAGCAACGAGTCAGGTGGTTGCCGAAGCGTTGGGAATGACGATTCCTCACGCAGCACTTGCACCAAGCGGTCAACCAATCTGGACCAAGCTTGCTCGAGATTCCGCTTCTGCGTCAATGGAGATGGAGGCGAAAGGTGAAACACTCAGTGACTATCTCACCGAAGACTCTCTCTACAACGCTATGCTGATTCATGCTGCCGTCGGAGGGAGCACCAACCTCCTCCTGCACATTCCTGCCATTGCAGCATCGGCAGGACTCCGCCGCCCCACAGCTGAAACCTTCAGTGAGATCAATCGACTCGTACCACGCTTCGTCGACTGCCTACCCAACGGGCCCGTCGGTCATCCAACAGTACAACTTTTCCTCGCTGGTGGTGTTCCAGAAGTTGCGTGGCACCTTCGTGAACTGGGACTCCTCAAGTCAGATGCGAAAACCGTCGCAGGGATGACGTGGAACCAAATCCTTGATCAGTGGCACACATCGGATCGCCGTAGAATCTGCAGAGAGCACCTGCAGAACGTCGATGGAATCAATCCTGATGATGTGATCCTTCATCCTGCAGAAGCAAAACGTCGAGGACTCACCAGCACCGTTTGTTTCCCAAAAGGAAATCTCTGTCCAGAAGGGTCAGTGATCAAATCAACGTCGATTGATCCTTCAGTGATCGATCCAGACGGAATCTATCGAAAACGAGGTCCTGCGAGAGTTTTCACATCCGAACCCGACGCCATTGCTGCAATCAAAGGTCAATCTGAACCAGCGATTCAAGCGGGTGATGTCATTGTGCTCATTGGACGTGGACCACTGGGCTGCGGGATGGAGGAAACCTACCAAATCACCTCTGCACTAAAATACCTCTCCTTCGGGAAAGAGGTGGCGTTGATTACCGACGCGAGATTTTCCGGAGTGAGCACCGGGGCGTGTATCGGCCATGTTGGGCCCGAAGCGCTCGCGGGTGGCCCTATCGCAAAGGTCCGCGATGGTGATTTAATCGAAATCGAAATCGATCGAAATCGTCTGATCGGCACAGTCAATCTCATTGCTGACAAAGAGAGAAATCAAAATCCCGAGGAGATCTTGGCGAGTCGTGAACCTCACCCTCAACTTCAAGTCGACCCAAGCATGCCTGAAGACACTCGATTGTGGGCAGCACTGCAACAAGCTGGCGGCGGAACTTGGGGAGGATGTGTCTACGATGTAGATGCCATCATCGAAAGACTCACTGGTGAAGCGAAAAACACCAGTAAATAGAAATGCCAGCAGATCGGCGATGGAGATAAGATCTCGATCGGTCAGGCTAAAATTCAGCCGCTAAACACCTCCAAGCGGTGACAAAACTCGCCAAGAATGGCTAGTGAGTGCTCTTCAGAGGGGGTGAGTAAGCAGGGCAGACAAAAACCGAAACATTCCCCCTCGGGCATACCCTTGCGATCAACCGTCACACGGGGATAATCGCGGGAAAATGTAGATTCTTTACTGTCAACTTCCTCCCTCTCGCAAGGGTCCCACTATGCCTTTGGTTCCTCTCCGCGTTGTTCTCGATCACGCTGCAGAAAATGATTACGGCGTTGCCGCGTTCAATGTCAACAACATGGAACAAATCCAGTCGATCATGGAAGCGGCTGAAGCAACTGATTCACCTGTCATCATTCAAGCATCGCGCGGTGCACGCTCTTACTCGCAAGATGCCTACCTAAGGCACCTCATGCTCGCCGCGACGGAACTTTACCCTCAGATCCCAATTGTCATGCATCAGGATCACGGCAACAGTCCTGAAACTTGCCAGTCGGCAATCGATAACGGTTTCACCAGCGTCATGATGGATGGCTCGCTGATGGAAGATGGCCAGACTCCTGCAGATTACGACTACAACGTTCGCGTCACTGCGGAAGTTGTCAAAATGGCTCATGCTCAAGGCGTAAGCGTCGAAGGTGAGTTGGGATGTCTCGGTTCACTCGAGTCAGGTGAAGGCGAGCAGGAAGACGGACACGGCGCAGTCGGGGAACTTTCAAGAGATCAACTGCTGACAGATCCTGAAGAGGCCGCTAGGTTTGTCGAAGAGACCGGTGTCGATGCTCTTGCGGTCGCAATCGGTACCAGTCATGGAGCTTACAAGTTCACCAGTAAGCCAACTGGGGAAGTGCTGGCAATGTCACGGATCGAAGAGATCCACGCAAAATTACCCAACACCCACTTGGTGATGCACGGAAGCAGCAGCGTTCCCCAGGATCTGCAAGACATCATTAATCAGTACGGTGGACAGATGAAGCAGACCTACGGTGTACCGGTCGAAGAAATCCAACGCGGTATCAAGAGCGGTGTTCGCAAGATCAACGTCGATACCGACTGCCGCATGGCAATCACAGGCGCTATTCGCAAAGTGCTGACCGAAGATCCATCCGCTTTTGATCCACGAGCCTACTTGAAGCCAGCACGCGCAGCGATGAAAGAGGTTTGCATCGCAAGAATGACCGCATTCGGTCAAGCTGGAAACGGCGCAAAATTGCGACAGCAAATTGGCTAATCAGACCAAGTGCCAACCATGCTTTGCGAAGCGTGGCGAGTCATGAACCTTGCCCCTGTGTATCACGTGATGCACGGGGGCATTTTTATGTGATTGATTTTTGGAACCAACCTATGTCATCAATTCAGAAATCTGATCACCCCAAGCTAATCCAGTTTTTACTTGATCGTGTTGACGCTGCAGACACGCGGCGAGCGTTACTGGCAAAGAATGGTAGCGAGAAGCATCAGTGGTGGAACTGGGTTGAATTAGGTGCCGCTGTAGAGCAAGCATCACGCTGGATTGAAAGCCGTCTTAATCTCAAAGGTCAATCCGAACGGCATGTGGGATACATCGGCGATAACAGCTCAACGAATGTTGTCGTCGCGCTCGCTTGTATGAATCTAGGTGCGATTGAGTTTCCTTTTGATCATCGCCTTAGCAGTCAAGAAATTCATCGGAGATGGTCAGGTATCGGCGGCCTGTGGATTGATCTAGCGGAAATCGAATCATACTTAAGCGAGCAAAAAGATCCGGTCATTCTCCGTGACCGCAGCGAACACTTCGACCCCGACGCGATTTCGCTCGTGCTATGGACAAGCGGAACAACCGGCACTCCGAAAGGTGTGGCACTTTCGCATAGAAACCTTGCCGGAAACGCTGCCGCCAAGCTAAAAGCAGCTCCCCAGCTCCCGGAAGACCGGCGTCTTTGTGTGCTACCTCTTTGCCACGGGTATGCGCGAACCTGCGACCTTGGCGGCTGGCTGATCAGCGGTTGCTCACTTGCGGTCTCCTTGGGCTACCGAGGCATCGAGTATTTTGCCCCCGTTGTTGAGCCCACCCTCATGAACCTTGTACCAAGTCTTGCAGCAAGATTGCTCAAGGACACTCAAACCAACGGCTTGGACAAACTCAGAATGCTTGGATGTGGGGGTGCTGGCTTATCTGAAGCTGATTTTCATTTATGGACCAATGATCGAAATGTCACTGTCATTCAGGGCTACGGGCTCACCGAAACTTCACCAGTGATTTGCAGTGCTACACCCGACAGGGCGTCCGCTGGTTTAGTGGGTGATTTTGTTGAAGGCTGGGAACATAAGGTGGTTTCAGAACAACTCTTTGTTCGCGGACCACACGTCATGAAAGGCTACTGGAATGATCCGAAATCAACACGAGCCAAAGTAGACGGAGAAGGATGGCTTGCAACCGGTGATCAGGTGGAGGTGGATCAGAAAACGCGTCAGATACGCATCTTGGGGAGAGTCGATGATGTCATTGTGCTTTCCAACGCGGTCAAGGTTTACCCCGAAAGTATTGAACGGCAGGTTAACTCAATCCGTGGCGTTCGCCACTCGATGCTCATTAATCGAGACAACTTAGAATTATGGCTCGACGCAACATTTGACTTCGCTTCACAAGAGGAGCACAAGCAAGCGATACACAATCATGCTAAAAAAATTGTGCGACGCAGCATTCCTTCTAATGACTGCGAAGTTCACTTCTTCTCGAAGCCACTCCAAGACCACGAGCTAACCTCAAAAGGCACCATTCGTCGCGTGCAAATTAGGAAAGATCGCTTCTAACATTTACGCGGGATCGTAAGCATCGCTCCCCATTCCTCGACCTCGCGGAATGAATTTGCACATCAGGATTCCTAGGCCGTACAAGAAGACGAGCGGGACTGCCATCGCAAACATGCTGGTCACATCCGCTGGTGTCAGCACCATGGAAACCAAGAAAATCACCAGCACCGCCAAACGCCAGCTTGAAACGTAAGCTTCCGTTTCGAATAGGCCAATACGCTGGAGAAATAGCATTACTAGAGGTAGCTGAAATGCAATACCGAACCCTAGCGGGAGCAAAAGAACGAAATTGACGTAGTATGTCAAACGCGGCTCGATCGCCACATCGAGGCTGCCGTTAAAGGCGAGCAGAAAACTGAGTACGTAATTCAACACCACAAAGAATGCGAGTACCACACCGGCAGAGAAAAGTGTAACGCTCATAGGCAAGTACAAATACACATAGCGACGCTCATGAGCGTGCAAACCGGAGGCAACAAAACTCCACAAATGGTAAAAGATCATCGGCGATGCCAAAACAGCTCCGACGATCAGACCTGCCTTCACCCAAATCATGAAAGGCTCCTCCATCTTGAGCGAACTCAAGCCGGTCTTGTTCTGCCGCAACTGCACTTTTGGTTTAAGCACGCTTGGGTCTGGCAACGACTGCAACAGCTTTGCCATCTCCACCGGCTCAATTGCCCCATGATTCAGGTCAATAGGTAAATCACTGGGAGCAGCAGAAGCTTTCGACGTTGCCTCTTTGTCAGCCTCACTGCTTTCATTTGTGGCTTCTGATGCTGAAGTGCTTGAAGCATCCGTGGGAGTCAGTTTGGAGGTGTCACCTGAGACTTCGCTCGAGCTAACAGATCCTTTCTCGACCGGTTTCTTTGCTGTGACGAGCGAGTTCATTGTCAGCGTTTGGTACTCATCAGGCACGTCATAGATAATTTCCCACACGAGTGCGTTGGTTGCGAGAAACTTCTTCAACGGCGCGTTAGCAGGATCGGTTGGATCATAGCCAAGACGAAACAAATCGCGATCCGCCATATAATCTCGAATTGCGGTCTGCAATGGTGTTTGAACAAACAGCACAACTCGATCAGCAAACAGCAAACCAATAACCAGGCCAGCAGCAAGCCACATGACGGCACGAACCAAACTATGACGCAACTCATCGAGATGCTCTCGAAAAGTCATGGTCGAGTTCTCAAACAGATCGTCTTTTGGCTGTGCCAATCGGTCCACAGGGATTCCTCAAAATTCGATTATGGATCTTAACTCAGAAGACGTGCTGATGAATTGTTTTGATCCGAAGCATCTCATTCCAAAACGCTACATACATACGCTCTTCGGGTAAGTCGGTTGGGAGTGACCGACTAATTCACATCAACGATCCTGTTGCTACTAAAAATTGACTCCCGCGATACCAAGATCACGACTTCGCGGATTATTCCACCTCGTGTTTCAGTATTACTCTAAGGAAGTCGGTTTAGGCTTGCGACCTTCCCGTTTTCCCTACAGTTTACTATGAGGTCGTAAGTTCGCAGTGTGTAGATCTTCGGATATTGTAGATTCAAACCAGAATCTCACCGAATGTAAGTACGCCGGTTGTGAACGCTCGAATCCTCTGCAACTGCTACCACAATTTGACGCAGGGCAGGGGAGTGAAAAACAGTTCGCTCAGGTAGAACACACCAACCGACAGGGCAGATAGATGACACCATATCCCCTTCGATTCACACCCGTTCTCAAACAAACCATTTGGGGCGGTCGTCGACTTGGATCAAAGCTGAACAAGTCTCTGGGACCTGAGTCCGACTACGCCGAGAGCTGGGAAATCGTTGATCATGGCGATGAACAGAGCGTTATTGAAAACGGATCGCTCAAAGGCAAAACGTTGCGTCAGTCCATACTTTTGGAAAAATCGTCAATACTAGGAGAATCGTACCAATCGGATGCCTTCCCGCTGCTACTGAAATACCTTGACTGCAACAGGGATCTTTCGGTGCAGGTTCACCCGGATGATGACTACGCAAAACAAATGCAACCTCCGGATCTCGGCAAAACCGAGTCTTGGTACATCGTGGAAAGTGATCCAGGAAGCCTTGTCTATGCCGGATTAAAAGACGGTGTAACGAGAAAGGATCTAACGGAAGCAGTTGCCGCTGGCGAAACAGAAACAATGCTCCATGCCTTCCACCCCACTGCGGGTGATATTCTTTTCATTCCCGCTGGAACGGTTCATGCGCTCGGAGCTGGCCTCTTGGTTGCCGAGATACAACAGTCGAGCGACACAACGTTTCGACTGTTTGACTGGAATCGGGTTGGTGGTGATGGCAAAGGAAGACCACTTCATATTCAACAAAGTCTCGATGTAACTGATTTCCAGAGAGGTCCCATCGCGGCCAAACGCGCGCAACCTAATCTACCTCGCTGGCAAGAAGTGGTTCACAGCGACAAATTTACCTTACAAGTGCTCAATAGCGGCAGCGGACAAATAGGCGGTGACAATCGCTTCCACATCCTAACCGTCCCAAAAGGTTTCGCCATTTTACAGACCGAAGAGGAAGAGTACACGCTGACCACTGGACAGTCTCTTTTGCTACCCGCTGCTATGCCGACCTGCACAATTGAAGCCGGCCACGACAGCGTCGTTTTAGGGATGCATGAGCCTGTGAACCCAAAGGTTGCTAATTAACACCGAAAACAAGTGGACTTCCAGACTCCTTATCCACGGCAAAGTCAACCTCTTTGGATCACTCTTGGCATAGCTAGCCACCAAGAGATACGATCGGGCAAGATCACACTCCAAATGAGAAATGGCTCGTAATGCATCGCTCCGTCTGCCTATCGATCAAAATTGCCTCAACGGTGCTTCTATGCCTTGCCAGTGGCTGCCGAGGCTTGCAACTGCTCCCGCCGGCGGGGCCGCTCAACCAGCAACAGGCCAATGCCGTTGTGCACGACCCGTTTCCTCAAAATGACATCGGACCCTACGAAGCAGGATCACGACCACCAAGTTACCAGCAACCGCTTCCTGAACCCGTTCGCAATCGGATTGTTCCGGACCAGATGCCTTGGCTGGGGCGATGAACGCTTCCCGGTGGTGCAGCGTAAAAAGCGTTAAATCTGCTCAAGAGGGAGACTAGAATTCTGGCCATAGATTCTGGTAGTCTGTTCAGCCTTTTCCGGCACTATCTCAGCCTTTTCAGGCACTACCGAGAACAACATGGCCCGCAAGTCTGCATCCAACCGCTCACGCAATCGCCGTGGCACCTCCACCGGGCAACCGCTACGTCTTCAACGCCTACTTGCCTCCGCTGGCTTTGGAAGCAGACGCCAATGCGAGGAACTGATCGAGATGGGACGAGTCGAAATCGACGGAACCATCGTGACTCAGTTAGGCACTTCGGTGGACCCGAGTATCCAGAAGGTCAAAGTTGACGGGACGCTCCTGAAAAAGCAAAAGCTCGTTTATTACGCGGTGAATAAGCCGGTAGGTTTCGTCACCACCAATCGAGATCCACAAGGTCGTCCACGGGTGATCGATTTGGTGCCACCGAGTGAACGGGTATTCCCAGTCGGTCGACTCGACCGCTCAAGCGAAGGCCTCCTGCTGTTAACCAACGATGGGGAACTGGCACAGAAGCTCACACACCCAAAATTTGGTGTGCGAAAAATTTACCGAGTAACCGTCGCTGGAAAAGTCGATGTTGAATCGATGAAGAAGATGCGGCAGGGGATTTACATCGCAGAAGGATTTGTTCGCGTCGAAGGTGCAAAACTTCTAAAAACCCGCAGCCGGGCAACCGAGATGGAGATCATTCTCCGGGAAGGCAAGAATCGTGAGATCCGCAGAATCCTTGCTCGCTTGGGCCATAAGGTCCAAACCCTACGCAGGATCGCCGTTGGCCCACTAAAACTCGGTGATCTTCCCCATGGAGCTTACCGAGTCCTGACCCACCAGGAAGTTGACAAGTTATGGCATTCGGTCGAGATCGCTGAGCAATCGGCAGATCAAAACACCGATTCTAAACCTCGCGGTACCAAAAAACGCGCCGGCAAAAAGATTGGCGGCAGAAATCAGAGCAGTGCTCGAAAGAAGAAAGGATTCACCAAGTCAACTGCGGCAAAATCCGCCGCTGCAGCTAAGGGAACTCGAGCGACGTTCTTGCCTGGGGTTACCGAACCCAACACGCAAGGAACCGTTATAGGTGGTGACTTTGATTCTCGCTCCAAAGGCCAGGGGACTGAATCATCTTCTCGACGCTCAAGCGGTATAAAGAAAAAAAGCAGAGCGAAAACATCACAACGAACCGCTTCATCACAAAGAAAAACAAACAAGGGTCGGCCAGCAAGTAGGTCGGCAAAACGCGCCTCCAAGCCAAGACGCAAACCGTAATGTCCAAGTTACATGCAGATTACTACGCGGATTCGATGCAGCAAATCGAATCCCCTCTTGTGAGAAATGAACAGATCGCAGAGGACACCTTCTTGCTTCGGGTTGATGCGCCCGAAATTGCTAGACGCGTTGTGCCGGGGCAATTTGTGATGATTCGCCTGAGCCATACCGATGCGCCTCTGATTGGGCGTGCTCTCGCTGTCTACAACGTCGTGAATGATGAAGTCGGCGATCCAAAATGGATAGATCTTGTGTACCTGCGCAAAGGAACAATGACCACCGCACTTGCCGCATCGCCACTGGATCGTAGTGTCACCGTCTGGGGTCCCCTCGGTAATGGTTTTTCAAATCGCAGTTGCGACCATTTAATTATGGTTGCTGGTGGCATTGGCCAAACTCCGATGCTTTTGCTGGGTCGCGAAGCACTAGGCTCTCAACAGTTCGGGTTAGACAGCCGAAGCAATGGCTGGAGCAATCAAGTTACATTGATTTACGGCGCGAGGCGAAAAGGCCTGCTGGCCGGTGTGAATGATTTCAAAGAAGCGGGATTCGAAGTCGAACTATGTACAGACGACGGTTCAGAAGGACAGCAGAAACTGGTTCCCGATGTGCTTAAGGAACGGCTTGAACGCCTACCTGATCAAGCGCGCGTCAGAGTGGTGACGTGCGGACCTGAAATCATGATGGAAAAAGTCGCGGAGATCTGCGAATCAGCCAAGATTGACTGTCAGGTATCGATGGAAACCCCAATGGCTTGCGGGATTGGAATCTGCTTTTCCTGTGTCGCCCAAGTCAAGCAGGATGGGCCTGAAGAATGGGATTACAAGCGAACTTGCGTCGAAGGACCAATCTTTGACTCTCATAAGATCTGCTGGACCTAAATTATCTGACATCAATGACAGGATCTCGTCCATCAGCACTCGGTACTCATCCCAAGCGATGCAAAATGTAATCGCTTAGCGAAAGTATGACCCGTTCGTTGTCGGAGATGATCCGCCGGTTGGATAAGACAGGGCGTTCGCTGTACTCCCCGGCGTGTAGCCAGTAGCCGCTTCGCCTTGGACTGACTCCGCAGATGGCAAAACATTGCCCGAAGTCATAGCGGTGTTAGCGTCTGATCGATTAGCAGTCGAGTAGACGGGCTGAGTGGACGGTGCAACTTGACCAGTCGCCGGTAATTGCATCTCACTCGATGTGGGTTCTAAATTCGCGAACGATGGCGAATCGGTAGGTAGCATGAAGCCAGCGCTCACAGCACTTGGAGCTGCGGGCGAGGGAGATCCTCCCGCAATTGGTGGTGCAAATCCATGACCGCCGACCGAAGCCATGTTCATACCTCCCACTGGAGTCGATGCTGTCTCGGTGGATTGACCAGCAGGAATAACAGACATTTGAGAATCGCTGACCGCCGTTGCCACAGTGTCTGACTTGGGCATGATTGCTCGATCACCAAAAGTTGTAGAGATCGCAGTATCGGCTGACGGCAAGACACGATCCGTCACTGGTTCCGAAGTGGAAGCGACATACCCATTGGCTCTAGCCGCAGCAAGATTATTCACTTGCTCACCATACTCGGGCACCTCACTTGAAACGGCAAAATGCTGTGTGGTGTACTCACCCTCGTCCACCTCAAGTTCCGGTATCGCCGTCCCACCAGCAACTGAAGCAATGCTCTCAGGTGTAGTGTTTGCATTAGGTGGTGTCGGGTAAGTCACCGCCGGCCCTGCACTCGCCATTGATTCAGGACTAGGTGTTCGCCCCCAGCTAAAAAGGCTGTAGCCAGGCATACTACGACATCCAGTCGTTGCGCAGAGAGCGGCCAGAGTGAAGACGAAGATAAGTTTCGATCCAACGGTCTGTTTTTGCATCCTGCCAACCTTCAAAGGAACTCCATTTATGCCGTGCATCCGATTGCCGAACTATGCCATGCTGCATTTGGCTGGCACGCGTTGAACAATCGAGTCGGTATGCCGTCCGAGCATTGCTTTTTGGGACGTTAGAAAGCCACCCTCATCTGCGTCAATGTCAGGTTATAAAAAAGCTTCGGAGTGCGGAAATCGATTTCCCACCGGACGGGGCGGCACCCTCAAACGGCCGATAAAACAAGAAAGACAGGGAAGATAGAGATAATTCCACATGATGAGGCAAGTCCAAAAAAAAAACCACGTGACCGGAGGCACATGGCTTTTTTTGAAAAGAAATCTTTCAACGAATGTCAGACCGAAGCGACTTCCAAGCTGGAGCCTTGCGTAGTTCCCGGAGCGGGAAGGTCGCTGGTGCCTTCGAGGTAAGTATCAATAGCCCTTGCTGCACCCCGTCCTTCATTAATGGCCCAAACAACGAGGCTTTGGCCTCGACGACAATCACCTGCCGCGAAAACACCTTCAAGATTAGTCGCAAAACGACCATGCTCAGCCTTGAAGTTACTCCTGTCGTCGACCTCGATACCGAGAGATTCTGCCAAATAATGCTCAGGCCCCAAGAATCCCATCGACAGTAGGATGAGCTGAGCTGGCCATTCTTTCTCCGACCCAGCAACCTCGGACATTGCCCAGCCGCCATCGTCTTTTCTTGTCCACTCAACCGTTACCGTTTTGATACCCCGAACACGGCCGGATTCATCAACGAGGAATTCCTTGCTTAGAACCTGGAACTCACGCGGGTCGCGTCCATACTTCGCGGAGCTTTCTTCATGTCCGTAGTCAACTCGAAAAATCCGAGGCCATTCTGGCCAAGGGTTATCTGACGCTCTTTCTTGGGGTGGTTTAGGAAGGAGCTCAAAATTCACCAAACTTCGGCATCCATGACGCAAACTGGTCGCGATGCAGTCGGTTCCCGTATCACCGCCACCAATCACAATGACGTCTTTGCCTTCCGCACTGATGAACTGGTCACTGATCGTGTCTCCGTGCACCATCTGCTTTGTATTCGCGGTCAGGAACTCCATTGCAAAGTGGACGCCATCAGCTTCTCGATTAGCGATTGGAAGATCTCGTGGCTTTGTCGCGCCACATGCCAATAAAATCGCATCATGATCTTCCTTGAGCTGCTTAGCGTCGACGTTTTCGCCTACATTAGCGTTGGTAATGAACTCAACGCCCTCAGCGGTCATCTTATCAACACGACGCTGAACCGCTTCCTTTGAAAGCTTCATGTTGGGAATCCCATACTGAAGCAGTCCACCGATTCGATCAGCTCGCTCGTAGACGGTGACGGAATGCCCCGCCTGATTGAGTTGATCCGCAGCTGCAAGCCCGGAAGGTCCACTTCCGACAATCGCCACTTTCTTACCTGTACGTGTTGAGGGCACCTTAGGCTGAATCCAACCCTCTTCCCACGCACGATCGACGATTGCGTTCTCAATATTCTTGATCGTCACGGGCGGATTGGTGATACCAAGAACACAGGAACCTTCGCATGGCGCCGGACATGTACGCCCAGTAAACTCTGGAAAGTTGTTAGTCTTGTGCAGCCTCTCAATCGCCTCCTTCCAGCGATTGTTATAGACAAGATCATTCCACTCGGGAATCAAATTATCGATAGGGCACCCCGTAACGGACTGACAGAAAGGAACACCGCAGTCCATACACCGAGCTCCTTGCTCGCGCAAATGAGCTTCTTTTGGTTCGGTATAGATTTCGTCGTAATCGTTGATACGAACCACCGGCAAACGCCACTCAACTTTCTTTCGTTCAAACTCTTTAAATCCGGTTGGCTTTCCCATGACTCTTGTTCTGTTCTTGTAAGGATGGTTGGTTCAATCGGAGGACGCGTGTATCACGGATCCTCATCAGTTCATCTCATCGCGGGCGGCTTACTCAGGCCTGACCAGCTGATTGAGCTGATGCAGCAAGCTCCATCAGAACGCGTTTGTAATCTGTTGGCATCACTTTGACGCACTGTGATTTGAAGGTATCCCAGTCGCCGAGGGCTGCGGAAGCAACCTCACTACCGGTCAGTTGCTGATGCTTTTCAATCAGCTCTCGAACTTCATTTTCTTCTTCGAGCGTATCAATGGATTCGAGCTCAACCAACGCAAGGTTGCAGTTGAGATTGAAGTCACCTGCTTGATCCCAAACATAGGCGATACCACCAGACATCCCAGCGGCAAAGTTTCTTCCAGTTGGCCCCAGCACGATCACTCGACCTCCCGTCATGTACTCACAACCATGATCGCCCACTCCCTCTACAACGGTCTTTGCACCACTGTTGCGGACGCAGAAGCGTTCTGCAGCACGACCGCGGAAGTAAGCTTCTCCGCCAGTCGCGCCATACAGGCAAACGTTTCCAATCAGAATATTCTGTTCGGCGACGAACGAGCTCTGTTTAGGTGGATAGATCACAACACGACCACCACTGAGCCCTTTACCCACGTAGTCATTCGCATCACCCTCCAATCGGATAGTGATTCCGTGAGACAGAAACGCCCCAAGACTTTGTCCAGCAGAGCCGTTCAGATTGATCTGAATGGTATCCTCAGGAAGTCCAGCTTGTCCGTAGCGTTTGGCAACCTCGTTACTGAGAATCGTTCCCACGGTCCTGTTGATATTGATAATTGGCGAATCGATCACGACCGGTGTTCCTGAGTCCAAGGCTGGCTGAGCCTGGTCAAGAAGCGTCGTGATATCAAGCGATTTATCGAGACCATGATCCTGCGTCTGTGAACAAATCACACCGACATTTTCATGCGGCTTATTGGCTGGCATCAAAACAGAAGTCAAATCCAATCCGTCTGACTTCCAATGCTGAATGGCTTTATCCGTCTTCAGGACATCACAGCGCCCCACCATTTCATCAATGCTCTTGAAGCCCAACTTTGCCATCAGGCGACGTGCTTCCTCGGCAACCATGAACAGATAGTTCACAACATGCTCGGGCTTGCCGCTGAATTTCTTTCTCAATTCAGGATCTTGCGTTGCAATTCCAACCGGACAAGTATTCAGGTGGCACTTACGCATCATGATGCAGCCCATAGTGATCAGCGGAGCAGTGGAGAACCCAAATTCTTCAGCTCCCAACAAAGCTGCAATCACGACATCACGTCCGGTCTTCAAACCACCATCGGTCTGAAGAACCACTCGGCTACGAAGATCATTAAGGACCAAAACCTGGTGGGTCTCGGCGATTCCTAATTCCCAGGGAAGACCAGCGTGCTTGATACTGGTTAACGGAGAAGCGCCTGTTCCACCGGTATCGCCTGAAATCAAGATATGGTCCGCATGCGCCTTCGCCACACCTGACGCGATGACACCGACCCCTACCTCACTGACCAATTTGACGCTGATTCGCGCCGCACGATTCGCGTTCTTTAAGTCATGGATCAGCTGCGCCAAATCCTCAATCGAGTAGATATCGTGGTGAGGAGGTGGGCTGATCAACCCAACGCCGGGCGTACTGTAGCGAATCCGAGCGATGTTGTTGTCGACCTTCTTGCCGGGCAATTCACCGCCCTCACCGGGCTTTGCACCCTGAGACACCTTGATCTGAATCTCATCAGCGTTGGTCAAGTACTCAATCGTGACCCCAAACCGCCCCGAAGCAACCTGCTTGATCGCAGACCGTTTTGAATCTCCGTTTTCGAGAGTTTGGAAACGGACAGGATCCTCACCTCCCTCACCGGTATTGCTTTTACCGCCAAGACGGTTCATCGCAATCGCGAGAGCCTCATGAGACTCAGCACTAATGCTTCCGAAACTCATCGCTCCGGTGCAAAATCGCTTGACAATTTCCTTGGCAGGCTCGACCTCATCGAGTGAAATTGGAGTTGCTTTGTCCTCATCAAACTCCAACAAACCTCTCAACGCACAACGATTGCGACTCTCCTGATTAATGGTGTCAGAGAATCGCCAGTAAGCGGCCTCATCATTCCCGCGAGCTGCTAGCTGCAGGTTGGAGATAGATTGCGGCGACCATGCATGTTTTTCACCTTCTGCTCTCCAGTGGTACTCACCCATGTTGGGCAGCTGCGGCAGACGCTTGTCCTGATTTTCAGGATAGCCAAGTCGATGTCGACGCAAAGCCTCCTCCGCAACGATGTCAAACGATACACCTTGAATGCGACTCGCTGTACCAACGAAACACTTGTCAATGATTTCGTCACGCAACCCGAGTGCCTCGAAGATCTGAGCACCCTTGTAACTTTGCAAGGTACTGATGCCCATTTTAGCCATCACTTTTAACATGCCTTTGGCTACACCCTTGCGGTAGGCTGCGACGATTTTTTCATCGTCCATCCCGTCCTCCATCAGGCCATCTCGACTCGCCTGCCAGAGAGACTCAAATGCAAGGTAGGGGTTGATACCATCAGCGCCGTAGCCAATTAGAAGACAGTGATGGTGCACTTCTCTCGCTTCACCTGTCTCGACCAATAGACCGATCCGCGTTCGTTTGGCCTGCTTAACGAGGTGATGATGCACCGCACCAACGGCGAGGAGAGCACTAACCGGAATGCGATCCTGTCCGATTCCGCGATCCGACAGGATCACCAACTGGATGCCTTCATCCGCAGCGGCCTCCGCTTCAGCCGAAATACGATCCAACGTTGCTCTTAATCCAGCTTTACCATCACGGCGATCATAGGTGATGTCGATCACGCGACTGGTCCAGCCCTGATGATCAATCTTCTTCAACGATGCCATTTCCTCGTTGGTGAGGATCGGATGCTCAATGAGCAATCGATGACAGTGCTCAGGCGCTGCATCGAGCAAGTTGGCCTCTGGGCCAATGTAACACTCGAGCGACATAATCACTTCTTCGCGTATGGAATCAATCGCGGGGTTGGTGACCTGAGCAAACAATTGCTTGAAGTAGTCGTAGATCATCCGAGGCTTATCACTCAGACAAGCGAGCGCAGAGTCATTTCCCATCGAGCCAACTGGATCTCGAAGTTGCTCGACTAATGGACGAAGCATGAAATTCATCGTTTCACTGGTGAAACCGAAAGCCTGCATGCGGGCCAAAAGGGTCTCACTATCGAAACCATGCGAATCCTCGGCTGGATTGAGGTCCGACAGCCGAATCCTTTGTTCGCGTAACCAATCGCCGTAGGGCATCTTGCGGGCGAAGTCGTCTTTCAATTCCTCATCAGGAATCAAACGCCCCTTCTCAAAATCAACCAAGAACATTTTGCCAGGCTGCAACCGACCTTTCTCTTTTACGATTGCTGGATCCACAGGCAAGACACCCACCTCACTCGCCATGATCACTCGGTCATCATGAGTGATGTAATAACGACTTGGGCGAAGACCGTTGCGATCCAAAGTCGCGCCGATGTAATGACCGTCAGTAAAGGCGACCGACGCAGGGCCATCCCATGGCTCCATCAAGCACGAGAAATACTCATAGAAGGCTCGTTTGTCTTCAGACATGGTGTCATGCTTCTGCCAAGCCTCTGGCACCATCATCATGATCGCTTCTTGAAGCGTGCGACCGTTCATCAACAAGAACTCGAGAACATTATCAAAAGTACCAGAGTCACTGCAGTCAGGTTCGACAACTGGAAAGAGCTTCGGTAAGTCTTCTCCGAACAATTCACTCGCTGCAGAACCCTCTCGAGCTCGCATCCAATTCTTGTTGCCTCGAAGCGTATTGATTTCGCCGTTGTGACTCATAAATCGCAACGGTTGAGCTCGATCCCAGCTTGGAAATGTGTTGGTTGAAAAACGACTGTGAACCATTGCCAAATGGGTTTCAAAATCCTCATCTCGCAAGTCAGCGTAATAGGGAAGCAATTGAGCTGGCGTGAGCATCCCTTTGTAGATAATGACTTTGGTGCTCAACGAGCAGATATAAAACATCAAAGCCTGACGCAACGTTTCACTGCCACGCAGGCGATGACTCGCTTGTTTGTGGATCATGTAAAGTTTTCTGTCGAAAGCATCGCCCTCGAGACCACCAGCGGCTCCGACAAACAGTTGCTCAATCACCGGCTCGCTTTTTCTCGCAGTCGGTCCGACGTCCGCAAGATCGGTCATCTGAGGGACTTTACGCCAACCAATGAGCGTCTGTCCCTCGGCAGCGATCAACTGCTCAACGGTCGCCTTGCATTCGTTTCTCTCTGCTTCATCTTGCGGCAAGAAAACCAAACCCGCAGCAAATTGCCCCGGCTCGGGAAGGTCAACTCCCAAGTCCTGCTTCGCTACCTTCTTGAGAAATTTGTGAGGCAGTCCGCACATCATGCCGGAACCGTCCCCTGTGTTTGGCTCGCAGCCGCACGCACCACGATGATCCATTGCGATCAGGATTGTGTCCGCATCGAGAACATTCTGATGGGAGGGCTCACCTTTGATGTGAGCAATGAAACCCACTCCGCAAGCATCCTTCTCCAGTTCAGGGTCGTACAGGCCTTGAGCTGCAGGGAGGTGGAAAAGATCGTTCTTCATTTCGTCGTTCATCAGTTCGGACACTTCTTGCCTGTTAATCGTTAATCTCTATTCTCAAAAATTCAGTTCTTGGTAGGGATGTGGAGTTCAGCAAACGAGTCAAAGCTGCTGAATCTCAGGCCGCTACCAATTAGGCGACAATGGACGTTCCCAGTTGAGACTCAATCGACTCACCTTCAACAGCGATTTTGCCACTGCCACTTTTCATCCGTTTGTCTGCTTCGATGGGTCTTCCTAAAAGTAAAGATCCAAATTCACTTGCCGCTCTACTAAGACGGCCGGACCTGCGGAAAATAATCCCAAGAGGCCTTGTGATTCTCAGTTCTCGACATGCTACAACCCTCAGGGAACCATTGGCGGTTTCTCTCCGCACCGCTGCCTCGGGAACAATTCCAATTCCGCGATTAGCCTGAATTGCTCGAATCATGGAATCGGCGTTGTCGAATTCCATTTTCACATTGACCGAAATGCCAGCCCGAGCCAAACACTGATCAATCTCACGTCTCAGTTTCAACTCGCGATCAAACCCGATCATGTCAAGAGACTGTAGCTGTCGTAGAGACACTTCGTTTTGCTTTGCCAAGGCGTGCTCGGACGAACAAACCAAACGCATCGGCTCCTGCTGCCAGGGAATGAATTGCAGATGCTTAGTGCTCTTTGGGTAGCTGACCAAACCAAGGTCCGCAGCACCTTCGCTAACCAGTTCAAAAACTCGGTCGTTCGCACCAAACTCGGTTCGGACGTCCACTTCAGGATGAAGCTTTGCAAAAGCCTCAGACGCCTCCGGCATATAGCTAAGACCAACCGACACAATCGTGCCAACTTTGATTTGACCGCTGAGGCGTTCACCGGTAGTCCGCACTTCACGTTGCAGTCGATCGTAATTGCGAAGGATGCCACGGAGCCCCGAAAGATAAACCTTGCCCGCAGGAGTCAAAACGAGCGGTCGCTTGGAGCGATCAATCAACTGAACCCCAACCGATTCCTCCAAATGTTGAATGGCTTGGCTCGCGGCGCTCTGGGTCAACTGATGAACGGCCGCAGCTTGAGAAAAGCTACGTCGCTCGGCAATTGTGCAGAACAATTCGAGAGTCCTAAAATTCAACCAGACACCTATTAATTTTTCTAATGCTGCAGGGTCGCTTCAAAAAACGAACTAATAGAACGTAAGAAATGCAACTAAAATCGTCAAGGTGCTGGCCGTTGAAGCGAATGCATCATTCAAAGGAGAGAATAGACTGCCGGAAGCTCTTTCGCTTTTTCGCCCCGGAGTCGCTCTCTGCTTGCGACCATCAAGAAGAAATCGTGAATGAAATCGGCATTAGAGTGCACTATTTCGTCATCTAGCGGTTAACCAAGCGGCACCAGACCCCTCTGCGGGGCTGCAAAACGCTCGATTCGCTGGCATGTGCCAGCAAGGAGGAATCAGGGTCGCCCAGCAGCCTAGCTGGTTCACCAGAAACCTTGCTGGGTCACCTCAAGCAGAGAGCCGCTCGGAATCAACAGCAAGCGATTATCAACAGGGCAAGAGGAAGAACTCGACACTTGAGGCCAATCAAAAGATCGACTCACTGAGCTCAGCGAGCAGATAATTCCTTAACGGATTCCACCAATGCGATCGCATGATCCACCGGCGTTTCTTTGTGAATGCCATGCCCCAAGTTAAAGATATGGCCATTCAATCCCTTCACAGAGGAGAGCAACTCAGCGACCTCTTCTCGGATGATCTCAGGGTCTGCCAACAGAATAGCAGGATCGAGATTGCCCTGGACGGCACAATCATGACCGATCCGCTTCCAAGCCACATCAAGAGGAATTCGCCAGTCAACTCCAACGACGGTTCGACGATCCATTCGCAAAAGCGGCTGCAATTCTGGATTCCCCGTCGCAAAGTTGATCACCGGCACTCCGGGGGTAATTCCCGAAATGATCTGCTTCATCCAAGGCAGGACGTAGCGAATGTAATCATTTGACGATAGACATCCGGCCCAGCTGTCAAATAACTGGACACACTGAGCCCCCGATTCAATCTGAAGATTGAGATAAGCGGTGATTGCAAAGGACAGCCTCTCCATTAGCAATTCCCAGGCACCGTCGTTTGCACGCATCAGCTTTTTAGTATTCAGATAGGTCCTGCTTCCTCCACCCTCAATTGCGTAGCTAGCAAGCGTGAAAGGTGATCCAGCAAAACCGATTACGGGAATCTCCTCTGGGAGATCCTGCCGTGTCTGTCGCACTGTCTCGTAAACAAAGTCCAACTCTTGGGGGTCGCGAAGCTCTTTGACGTTGTTGACCCCATCACGATCACGAATCGGATTGTGAATGACCGGCCCGTCGCCAGCAGCGAATTCCAGATCAAAGCCAAGCGGAACCAAGATCGGTAGGAGATCCGAGAAAATGATCGCTGCATCGACACCAAGGCGATCCACCGCGGTGCACATCACTTCACTGCAGAGCTGGGGATTATGGCAAAGCTCCAAAAATGAATGCTTAGCTCGTACTTCGCGATACTCCTGCATGTACCTTCCAGCTTGCCGCATTAGCCAAACAGGAGTTCTCTCTGTTTTTTCCCCTCGGCAGGCGCGAATAAACAGACTTTGATCGGAAGGATGCTTCATGGGTTGAGACCGCGGTATCAGTTGCTGCCATCGTCTTTTGGATTCGATTAGCGGAACACCAATTTCCGCTGCTTGAACTACCAGATGCCCCATCTTGGGGTGTGTCGGCTCCAAATCAATATGAATCTCGGATTCTTCGAGCATTTGCGAAGTCGTCGGTCCGATTGAAGCGATCACTGTCCCCCTCAGCCCTTCCCGAAGCCCCTCAACCAACTGCATATCCTCCGCCAACCTAAGCATATTGACGACTTGGTGGGCACTGGTGACCAACAACATGTCCCGTTCCCCAGCCGCAATCGCTCGGATATTCCGCTCAAGATCGGACGGATCCAACGGCAAGTCCCATCCGTAGACCTGAATACGCTCAACGGTCGCACCACGAGCCTCCAGGCCCGCAATGAGCGACTTATTACTGACGCCGTATTCCTGCAAGGCAACGACTTGGTTTGATATTGATACTTCAGCATCGATCGTTTGCAGTAATTCTCGCCACGTATTCGGCTCCGGAACGCGAAATGAAGGAGTAAGACCGTGTTCCCTCATTGCAGCAACCGGTTTGGGCCCCCGACAGATCGTGGTGACATCCGATAGAGCATCGAGAAAACGTTGCTGATCTAGATGAGGTTCAATTGCTCTAAGCAGATACCGAAAGCCCACCCCGGTTGTTAGCACCACCACACTGACCTGTCCGGTGATTAATCGATAAGCAAAATCAATCGCGCCACGATTCGGTTCAATCGGAACCTCACGCATCGACGGGCTTACATCAGCTACACCACCGTACTTCTCAATCATTCGCTGCATGTCGGCTGCGCGTCGACTTTCCAATGCTGCGACACGACACCCCTTAAAACTGATTTGCTTCGGCAAGGCTGAATGTCCTTCTCATGAGAAACCGTGGTGGAATGAGCCCTCTCGGATTGTGAACCCAACCGTCAACGCTAGGATATCAAGGCTGGCGATCCCTAGCGGCTGACGTTTGACATGATCGCATACAAATCAATTGATTTGTATGCCGTCCATCAGGACTGTACTAGACATTAGTTCGGTCAAAAGCTGCTTCGATACCAACCTAAAACACTCCGCCACCAAAATAGAACTGAGTCATGCCGCGAAGCTCCCTACGTCGACCGGGACAGGAATTGGATCTTTCCAAACATCTGTGTAATACCGATCAACTCCCAAACGATTTATCGAGCAAAAGCCTATTCGGCAATCAATATCCGCTGGAATTAGAAGTTGGATCAGGAAAAGGGCTGTTCATTGACAATGCGTCACTAGCTAATCCCGAACACAACTACTTAGGAGTGGAGATCATTGCTAAGTACGCAAAACACTCAGCTGCAAAACTCGCAAGAAGGCAGGCGACAAATGCCATGATGATTAGCGGTAATGCCGAGCCTTTACTCGCAAAGTCCATCGCGGAGGGCAGCTTGGAGGCGGTGCACGTTTATTTCCCAGACCCTTGGTGGAAGAAAAGACATCGAAAGCGACGGGTGCTCAACGAGCAGAGCATCATTAACCTTACGCGGTGCCTCAGGCCAGGTGGACGCTTTCACTTTTGGACCGACGTCCTAGACTACTTCGAGGACACCGTTGAACTCATTGCAGAGATTTCGCCAATCTTGGGCGTGCCGATCCCTGAAGATGAGATAGCCGCCACCCACGACCTCGATTACCGAACACACTTCGAGCGAAGAAGCCGACAAAACTCCATCCCTGTCTACCGAATACGTTACGAAAAGCGGCAGACCTAGCGACCCAACTGCTCCATCATCGACAACGCTGGCATGTCGCCTTGGAAGTGTAAAAATCAAAGCACTAGGGCAAAGGGGAGACAGCAACTTCCTCCACTTTCTGCACGAAATCTCTATCGCCAACAACGCCGCTCTGATCTCCAGTATTGCTCTCTGGAATGGTTGACTGAACTTCAGATGGATCGAAAGGTTGACTCAGGGATCCTTGAGGAACAGTAACGGCATCAGCATTCTTCCGAGGCGTTAGATAACGCCCAACCTGGTGTGCACTGCGATAAGCACCTTTCTCCCATTCACCCTCTGATAACTTGATCTGGTTATACGCAAGAAGAGATCCTTTCTCGCGATGAAAATTACGAATAGCCAAGTTGTAATCTGCGAGTGATCGATAGAAATCGCTGGCACTGTTGACAACCTGTCGCTGCGCCTGAAGTAGAAAGTTAATCGAATCACTTCCTTGCTCGTAGCGAATCCTTAGCACATCAACCTGATTCAAATCTGACTGAAGCCGGTTATAGTTCGTTTCCATCAACTCATGCCGAGTTTCCACGTCTCGAGCCGCGTTGGATAGTAAATGACTGACTTGGTACTCAGTCTGGTCAAGTACGGCGCGTTCACGTCGCAGGCTCAACTTGGCATGTGCAACCGCGGAACCAGCAGCTCGGAATCCAACGGGATAACTCAACTCAATTCCCGCCTGCCATTCTTGGTAATTACCATCGAACATGTTTTCGTAGAAACCTGGAACGAGATGATCACCAATCCCTTGGTAGCGATACTGACCAAGAAAATCTAATCGGGGTTGAAAATTTAGCTTCGCTGCCGTGAGCTCCAACTCGCGACGTTGGACCTGCATCTTCTGCTGGCGAATTTCGACCCTTCGCTGAAGAGCTTGCGCGAGAGCACTGTCCCAATCAAAAATCACTCGCGCATCGGTTGGCTCCGTCGTCGGCTTAATCAAAGATCCATCAGTCGCCGCGAGCCCAACCAGATAACGCAACTGTTGCTCAGATTCATAAAGCCCCCCTTGGCCTGCCAAGGCATTTTTGACTTGAGCATCAAACTGGTAATACTGCGATCTTGCCTGTGCTTCATCATCCGCCCGCCCCGTACCAACTTCGAGGCGTGCCTTCTGAATCTGCCAGGTTTGCAACGCTGCTTCACGTGCCTTAACAATTGTGTCAAGCAGACGATAAGCGGTCACAAGATTCCAGTATGCCTGCTCAACATCGGCAACCGTCTGAATCACCCCCGTTTCGAAATCAGCTAACGAGACATCCTCGTTAATTCGAGCAATGAGGACACCGTTGTACTGGCCAACTCGAGCGTTGGGCCCAGCGATTCGATTGAAATTGGTCCCGGCACCCTGCATTAATGGCTGCCGCCATTCTGCTTCTAACCAGCCGGTAAAAGCGCTCGGGAAAAGGCGGAAGTCAAAACCATCGCCGACACCTTGATTACTCCGTCGGTAGTTAGCGACGTGTCTCAGCGCGAAGCTTGCTCCTGTAGCAGTGGTCTTACTCAACTCTCCGTTGAAAATCGCTGAGTCAGCATCCAGAACCGATGGTTGACCAAATGCCTGCTGTTGGTTTCGAGGAGTGTCACTTTTTGACCAACTCAGTTGCTGGCGGTACTGGGCATCAAATGCGCTCAGTGCTGCCTCCGTTCCCTGCATCGACGCTGCCGTTAACCCCGGATCAAACCGAGTCGTGACGGCCTGAGGAGTCACTCGAGCATTGAAGGTCGAACCGGCACGACGAAGCACTGGACGATTCGTGAGAGCCTGACGGACAGCTTCGTGGAGCGACAGTTCCAACGTTGGCAATGTCGCTGGATCTTCAAACGAAAACGGCTGAAGGACAGCAACGGTCTCATCTTGGTCGTCCGAAGCAATCGCTTCGACCTCGGGATAGCTGATATTCAGGCCGTAATCATCGTGAAACGACGCGTGGGTATCATGAGGCCCAGCGGGCACCACATCACGGAGCAAACCACATCCGCCGGCGCAGAAAGAAAATGCAGATAAAATCCCAATCACGCCGCTGGAGATGTTTTTTTTTCTCCGTCTAGGACGTGCCTGATTGTTCGATCGATCCCCTCTTTTACGGCTAAAATCACAGAAGGCATCAGGAATCGATCGTTCGATAGTCGGCATGACAGCATGTTATTCTTGCGAAATCAGGTGTCTGCGATAAACCGGACCAACCGGAAGAAACCGTCAATGCAGAACGACCCCGATATCCGGTATCGGCGATTCATTTGGCAAAATGAGAATAACAGGGCGCAATCGGAAGAAAGCAAACAACCATCACAAATTGCCTATTCCACTCAGGGTCGCCAGAGGTCTTCCTACACGGGCAGCCCGACTCGCAAAATTGAAGCCCTTAAGCAAACTCAGAGAATGCACAACAAACCACCAACGCAGACTCAAAAAGGAAAGAGAGCTGCCGGATCAACGCTCGCAGCTCAATGGACTTAGAATTAGCGAATTGATCAGTCTCTGCAAAATGGGTTTTATCACCATGTCATGCCAAGTTCGCCACCGCATCGAATTACTCTTGGAAGTCAATTTTTTTCTCGTCTGGACGCTGATGCTGAGCGTTTTTCTCAGCCAAGAGCTTTTCTCGGCGCAAACGGCAACAGCACAATTGCCATCCCGAGTGAATCCCCCCAACGTTCTGGTAACCCAGGAAACGAATTCGGATGCACCAGAGCAGGAGCAAGATACGAATCCCAATCCCTCGGAAGCCCCCACTGACTCTGACAGGGAAAACATCGAAACGCTGAACCGATCGGTCCAGCCATCGATCGTCACCATTAGCGTAAAAGGTCGCGACGGTGACGAGCTTTCCGTTGGTACCGGTTTTGTTATCGCAGCTAGTGGCCGGATTGTGACCAATGCCCACGTGATCGGAGAAGGTAGAGCATTTACCGTTGAATTGCGCAGCGGCCGGACGCTACCCGTGCTGTCTATCGAATCAATGGATTCCAATACGGACTTGGCGGTGATCCAAGTCGATGTTGGTGACCAACCTCTGAAACCAATCCCTCTGTCTGATCAAACGCCTGCCCCAGGTGTTAGGGTCGCAGCATTTGGCAACCCACTTGGACTCCGAAACAGTGTTGTCGAAGGCGTTGTTTCGGCGGTGCGAGAAGTGCAGGGCAGAGAGCTCATCCAACTTGCAATGCCAACACAACCCGGAAATAGCGGTGGCCCGTTGGTCGACCTCAAGGGCGAGGTTCGCGGGATCATTAATATGAAGTCGGCGATTGATGACAATTTAGGATTCGCTATCCCCGTGGCGCAATTAATCCCCATTCTCAATGCACCGCACCCTGTTCAATACACGCGTTGGGTCACTCTGGGGCAACTGGATCCAAAAAAGTGGCAGACACTCTTTGGCGCCACTTGGCGACAAACAGGAGGCTTGATCTCGGCGGAAGGTGCAGGGAACGGATTCGGAGGACGATCACTCTGTTTGTATCGCGATCCGACTCCACAACTGCCAATCGATGTTACCGTCGATGTTCGTCTTGATGATGAATCCGGCGCCGCTGGAATCGCATTCTTCTCTGATGGTGGTGATCAACACTACGGTTTTTATCCCAGCAATGGAAACCTGCGACTGACCTGCTTCAAAGGACCCTCAGTTTATTCGTGGGAAGTGTTAGCCGATCGCCCCTCAAAATATTATCGACCAGGAGAATGGAACCGACTGCGTGTTCGCTTGGAAAAGAATCGGCTGCAATGTTTTGTTAACGATGAGTTGGTGGTGGAATCGAATGATCAGCAACTAAAAAGTGGAGCAGTGGGGCTGGTCAAATTTCGTGATACCAATCCTAGTTTTCGAAGATTTGCGATCGGAGAAGATCTGGCGTCACCAAGCCTATCCAAAACCCAAAGGGAGTTGATTGACGAGATTCTCCTCGAGTCGCTTTCCATCGACGATCAAAGCCAAGAAACACTCGGTGCGTTAGCAGCGTCAGACCAGGCCGTTAGTCGAGAACTCAGAAAGCAAGCCTCCTTGCTCGAGATCAAAATATCTCAAATGAGACGTCTCGCAGACGACGTCAAGCTCCAGAGCACTCTTAGTTCACTCCAATCGGTTCTTTCCGATCGTTCCTCTGATGAACATCTACTTCGAGGTGCACTCTGGATTGCCAAACTAGACAACGAAGAAACGGACCCGCAATCCTATGTACAGCAGGTTGAGAGGATGGCGGAGGAAATTGCGGCTGCGATTCCTGAAACCTCGGATCCAAGAGAGAAAAGACAGGCACTTGATCGATATTTATTTGAAGAAAATGGATTCCATGGCGGTCGGACCGAATATTACCATCCCGCAAATAGTCACCTTGACCGTGTGATTGATGATCGGGAAGGCTTACCCATCACACTCTCAATTCTATACATGGAATTGGCAAAACGAATCGGACTTAATTTCGAAGGAGTTGGACTGCCAGGGCATTTTGTTGTTCGACATGTCATCAGTGAAACGGAAAGTGAATTGATCGATGTCTTCGAACGGGGCAGGGTAGTTTCCCAAGAAGAAACCAAGCAGAGGGTAATTTCGGCGATCAATCGACCCATGATGCCGGAAGACGTGCGTCCACAGAGCGATACTGAAATCCTCATTAGAGTCCTGAACAACCTCCTCGGGACCGCTCGGCGAAATTCAGATACAGAAGCCTATCGTCGGTATTGCGAAGCCCTTGTGTCGATCATGCCTGATGAGCCCGAATATCGAATCATGCGATCACAAGCGAGAGCGATGACTGAAAGATACAGCGGTGCTATCGACGATGTGGATTGGTTGATAGAACGGATTCCTGAAGGTGCGAATCGGGATCAAGCACGACGACTGAAAGATTCACTCATCGCAGACCAAGAGCGGCGGCGCATGTCTGAGTGAGATACCTAAATCACTTAGTTCACCTCTGGTTACAACCGGATCGCCAAGAAACTCCGGGGTACAAGAAATTCCGGGGCACGAAAAAAGGCTTCCAAACAAATTGTTTGAAAGCCTTTTTGCTAAAGCGGAGGGCACGGGACTCGAACCCGCAACCCCTTGCGGGGCAATTGATTTCGAATCAACCTCCTCACCAATTCGGATACCCTCCGGGAACGACCATTGTTCCTTAGCGATCTAGAGATCGTCAAGGTGAATGATGATGCTTCACTAACGAAAAATTCCCAGTCTGAAGGAAAAGATTTCTGTCATTGTCGCAGGAAAGCAATTCGACGACTCAGTTTGATTGGATCGAGTGTCAAAATCAGATCATTCAGTGCTTGTGGATGGTTACAAAACTGAACTCCTTAAGCCACTTCTCCCATTGATGCGCCTGTGCATGGCTATCGAGTCGTAATTGTCTCCATTGGGGGCATCGATAACGCACATCAACGTGACCACTATGCTGAGCTTTCTTGACCTCACAACCAAGTTTTGTGAGCGTTTTCACAATGGTATCAGCCTTGCTCGCATCATGGACGTGCTTAGCCTTCCAGTCTTGCAACTGGTACCTGACCACCTCCTCGGCAACACACCAAGTCGGTAACGCAACCATTAACAGAATCATTAAAACACGCTTCATTTCAGCTTATCCTTCGTGAAACACTGAAAAAGTAGATACACCGCCGTCCCTGACAGAAAGAAATCGACGCAGACCGCCATAACATCGTCCGGTTCCAAAAGGTGATGGAAACGAAAACTCACACCCGCGGTAAAGAGACTGCACAAGGGTCGTAGCGAATTTGAAACGGAAACGTCAACCCTTTTAGCGAAAACCAAAGAGCGATAACGACTTCCCCCCCACACGGCATTTCAAGCCTTCGCCGGTTGCCAAAAAGCGGTCTCAAGCTGACAATGTGGACACTGAAGTCGTGGCTGAGCCTCAACCGGTTGACGCGGTGAGCCGTAGCCATCGGGGAAACGCGGTCTCACCAAAATCCGCACAAAAAGTCGCACCCAGAACCGCGTCTTGCACCAACCATGTCATTTTTTGACCGGTCCTTCGAGTGCGTTGACACGCCCCAACCTCATCAATCTCGACTCGCGATTGCGTCGATGCATCCGAGAGCGGAACCAGAAAGCCACTCAAATGAACCAAAACACGACCAATTCTCCGAACGAACCCGCAGGTGACGTCGATGCAAAGGACCCTCGAGTAGCCCGTCGTGAGAAGATGCGTCAGATAGCCGATCGAGGCATCGATCCCTTCGGTAGCCGCTACGATGACCGCATAATGATGGGCGAATGCCAGAAAATGGCTTCGGAGATTCGATGGGTAAAAGACGACGGCACCACCGTTGATCTCCCCGATTTCTCTGACCCCCAACTTGATTACCGACAGTGGAAATCAGACCATAGCCCCGGAGGTGAAACTGGACCGAACGTGCGAGTCGCTGGACGAATCATGCTCTCACGAGGTCAAGGCAAACTCATCTTTCTCACTCTGAAAGACTGGACCGGCGAAATCCAAATCTTTGTTGGCAAAAAACAAGTTGGCGATGAAGATTTTGAGCTCGCCAAATTATTTGATCTCGGTGACCTTGTTGCTGCAGAAGGTCGGTTAGGCCGCACCAACACTGGGGAGCTTACCGTTTTTGCCGAGAAGTTAACCTTCCAAACAAAAATGCTTGAGCCCCCACCGGACAAACACGCGGGCCTCACCAATCAAGATCTGCGGCAGCGGATGCGGTATGCCGACCTAGCGTTCAATGATGGTGTGATGGAAACCTTCCTCGATCGCACGAAGATTGTTAAGTCGGTGCGAAATACATTAGACAAAGATGGCTTCTGCGAAGTTGAAGGTCCAACCTTACACACCGTAGCTGGTGGCGCGGCAGCACGCCCCTTCGCGACACACCATAACGCACTCGATATGCCGCTGACGATGCGAATTGCTCTGGAATTGCATCTCAAGCGACTGATGGTCGGTGGTATGGAACGTGTCTATGAACTTGGTCGAGTTTACCGCAACGAAGGAATCAGCCCCAAGCACAACCCAGAATTCACGATGCTCGAGTGTTACCAAGCTTATGGTGACTACAACTCAATGATGGACCTTACGGAACAAATAATTGTCGACGCAATTGAAGCGATCGGTGGAGGGTTTATCCGCGAGTACGACGGACACCAAGTTGATTTCACTCCTCCCTTCAAACGAGCAACTTATGCTGAACTATTCGAGCAGGCCACCGGAATTGATCCGAAGGACGACGATGCCGTCATCCAGCTCGCGAAGACTCTAAAGCTGGAAACTGAAAATCGGCATCTTGATGTGATCCGCAATGAGATCTTTGAAGAGAAGGTCGAAGATTCATTGTCAGGGCCTATCTTTGTGATTGATTATCCGGCGAGTATCTGCCCCCTCACCAAAAGGAAACGTGACAATCCAGAGATTGCCGAGCGGTTCGAACTTTTTGTTCTGGGGATGGAGCTCGCAAATGCCTACACCGAATTGAACGACCCCGACCTGCAACAGGAACT
>JBMHCO010000158.1:0-4908 GCA_049889895.1 Rubripirellula sp. | reverse complement strand
AGGTTTTGGTTGAAAAATTCATAGGGCCAAAACGCTGCTAGCGACGTAAGGAAGACAAAAATACACAGGAACACGTAACCGGTCGGGTTACTGAAGTATCCCTTGAAGTTGCGTTTCATCACCGCGTGAGCAGCTCGCTTGGTGCGTGAGAGCAGGGTGACGATTGCAAGGAGGAGAATGAGCAGGGCTAAGTCGTATGCAAAAAGCACGAACAGAGCGATGCTGACTTTCGTTAACGCCATGGTGTTTATCGTCGACTAGGTTTTCGATTACTTGAAAATGGTTCTTCAGTTTGTATTTGACTCATCGCGAGTCAGGGCGTGGAACGATTGGTCCAGATCGCCATCTCCGATTTCTCGAAGTGTTTCGACATCTCCGTCGTAGACCTTCCGGCCTTCGTAGATCATCACGACGCGACTCGCCATCGCTTCGACCTCCTGTAGGATGTGAGTGCTGAGGAGGATGGTTTTCGTCTCGCCTAGACGTCGCATCGTCTTTCGGACACCACGAATCTGGTTGGGATCGAGACCAGCGGTGGGCTCATCAAGAATCAGAACATCAGGATCGTGAAGCAGTGCCTGGCTCATGCCAACTCGTTGCTTAAAACCCTTGGATAGCTTGCTTACAGGTTTGTAAAGGACACTTGATAGATCGCAAATTTCGACAACCGCATCGATCCTCTCCTGTTTAATGTCCTCGCTGAGTCCACGTGCGTCGGCAAAAAAGTCAAGCATCGCGAGTGGCGTCATTTCAGGGTAAAGAGGGCCGTTCTCTGGCAGGTAACCTAGGTGACGACTTCCCTCGATTCGATTTTCCATCATGTTACAGCCGGCAATTCTCGCTTCTCCTTCGCTCGGAGCGATGTACCCGGTCAGCATCTTCATCGTGGTGCTCTTGCCAGCGCCATTTGGTCCAAGGAACGCAACAAGTTCACCCTCGCGAACCGAGAAAGAGACGTCTCTGGTGGCAGCGAATGGACCATAAAACTTACTTAGACCGACCGCTTCGATCATGGCTCTCGGCTGACTCGAACCGGAGGACCCTGATGGGGAACCGGCTGTGACCGCATTAGGCGTTTCACCTGCTTCTTGATTCTTAGCGGTAGTCTCGGTGTCGCGCGATTCGCTTGAAGGGTCGATGGTGGTCATGTGCGGAATCGTTGTGATGTGATCTTAAATGGCACGCGTTCCGACTGGGGCTTTTCGCCATGTTTTGAAAGGCATAAGTGGCCAACCAAAAAAATTGCAATCAGAGCGGTGGGGTAGTGTAGTCGATGGGACCGCTGCGTGTCGTGAGGAATTGCCGAGCTGATCAAGCGGCGTGAGAAATCACCCATCGTTGCCACGTTTCTTTACGACTTGATGAGCAGATTTGTTCAATGCTCATGGTCTCATCAACGTTCATCATCGGCAACAGCTAACGCCGCAACGCTACCCTTGGAGCATCCGCCCGCCAGTGGTGCTAATACACGGCAGCACTAGGACAGTCGCGGGGCACGGCAAAAGGGTCCGTCAAACGCGAGCCGTTGGTCGCCCGTCTGGCAAAAACAACGTCCAGAGGCGAAGAAATGGTAGTAGAAGATGCCGAGCCTGCCGCTCAGTTGCATCGCCGAGCAAACGATTCGGCGGATGCAACCGTCAACACCTCTGTCTGATGACCACGAATCAGAGGGCGAATCCAGCAATGGGGCGAAGCCGGCGATCGAGCCAATCGCCGGGTAGACGCTTGTTGAAGGCGAATTACTTCCAGCCTTCTCGTTCAATGATGACGTCCGCGCCGGTGGTCAGCTTACGGAGTTTGCGAATCGCTTCGGCCTTTTCGATGGAGCCAGCTTTCACTCGAGCGATCAACTTTGCAGTTTTCTTGCGACGTGTTCTCAGACGTTTGATCTCGCGAACTCTTTCGATTCCGGATGGCATAAATGTTTCCTGTGGACGGTGATGTAAAAAGGCTGTGTTTTCAACGATTTTGGTTGAGATCGCTCGTGAAACTGAACCGCTCTCTGCTTCATATGTTGCATGATCAGGCAGTTTAGAGCAAGTGTGCTATTTCCTACCCAATTACCTGAGCAGGTTTGAACGCAAACATTCTCATTTCCGGCAAGCCTTCATTCCCATTTCCGGCTAAGCCTCGGGGCTATGGCGTTTTGGGAGCAAGCCCTTTCTTTGCAGCTTTTTTCTTTGCCGGTTTCTTCTTTGCTGCCTTTTTCTTCGTAGCTTTCTTCTTAGCGGCTTTCTTTTTGGCCGCCTTTTTCTTCTTTCGTTTTGATGGACCCTTCGCGGCGCGTTCGGCAAGAAGATCCAACGCCGCTTCGAAAGTCATTTCTTTGGGGTCCATCCCTTTTCGTAGCGAAGCATTGGTCTCGCCGTCGGTAACGTAGGGGCCAAAACGACCGTCGAGGATTTTGACTTCGTTCTCGGTTACTGGAGACTTGTCCTCGTAAACACGCAGTGGTTCCTTGGGGGCGCGTCTTCCTCGGGTCTTGGGCTGTTTTAGCAGCTCGACTGCTTGCTCAAGGGTGACATCGAGGGGCGATAGATCCGTTGGAAGCGAACGCGTTTCCTTATCGCATTTAATGTAGGGTCCGTAGCGTCCGTCAAATGCCTGAATCGGTTCGTCGTTGTCCGGGAAATTACCTAGTGTCCGAGGAAGTTCGAGCAGTTTGCACGCCACTTCAAGGGTGACGTCTTCAATCGCCATTGATTTGAGGATGGATTGATTGCGTTTTTCTTCGTCGTCGTTTTCACCAAGTTGCAGGTAGGGACCAAAGCGACCCACCTTGAGGTAGATCGGTTTTTCGGTCGGCGGGTGAATGCCGATCGGTTCATCCTCAACTTCACTCGATTCGAGTAATTCGAGTGCTTTGCCAAGGTTCATTTCGTCCGGCGGTAGGCCATCCGGAATGGAGGCTTTGCGTTCCCCCTGCTCGATGTAAGGACCGTACTTTCCAACACGAACATAGACTTCTTCTCGGTGCTCGCCCTGTTCGGGTAGGCCGAGAGAGAACCTTGCCGTTTCTTTGGGATCGATTTCTTCAAGTTTTTCGGTCAGACGCGACTGCAGTCCAACATTGTGTTTGTCATCAGACTGGTCGCCAAAATAAAACTTTTTGAGGTACTCGGAGCGATCGACCTCATCGCGACTGATTGAATCGAGAAGATCCTCGAGTTCGGCGGTAAATTCGTAGTCCACGAGAGTCGAGAAATGTTGTTCCATCAATCGAGTCACACTGAAAGCACGCCAGGTCGCAACCAGTGCCGTTCCTTTCTTCAGGATGTAGTTCCTGCGTTCATCAGTGATGGTGCCGATGATCGAGGCGTAGGTGGACGGGCGACCGATTCCTTTTTCCTCGAGCGTTTTCGTTAGTGTTGCCTCGGTGTAGCGGGCTGGCGGTTGGGTGGTATGAGATTTCGCCTCGAGGTTTTCGGCGGAGAGCGAGTCGTCCTCATTAACTTGTGGGAGGATCTTTTCGCGGTTAGCCAATTCCGCAGCCGGGTCATCGGTACCTTCGACGTAGGCACGGAGGAATCCCTCGAATTCAATACTGGTTCCGCTGGCGGTAAATGTCGCTCCGCCACCCTCGATAGTGATGCTCACTCGCTGCTTGCGGGCGTCAGCCATTTGGCAGGCAACGGTACGCTTCCAGATCAGGTCAAATAGCTTGAATTGATCAGAATCCAACTCGCCTCTCACGGTTTCTGGCAGTCGGAACGGTGTACCGGCGGGACGGATCGCCTCGTGAGCCTCTTGAGCGTTCTTTACCTTCCCCTTGTAGACACGAACATCTGGGCTGAGGAATTGATTTCCATACTCACTGCGCACCAAGTCTCTCGAAGCGTTCACCGCTTCCTTGCTGAGAGTCATGCTGTCTGTACGCATGTAGGTGATATAACCGTTTTCGTAGAGACGCTGTGCAGCGCTCATCGTTCGCTGGGCGGTGAACCCCAGTTTTCGGTTGGCCTCTTGCTGCAGCGTGCTGGTGGTGAAGGGTGGTCGTGGCCGTTCAGTAAACGGTTTCACTTCAACCTTGGTAACCTTGAAATCTACGGTACGAAGTTTCGTTGCTAGGTCATTCGCCTGCTGTTCGTTGAGTTGTAGCAGTTCGGGTTTTTTGAGTTGGCCGGTGGTTGAATCAAAATCCTTGCCGGCAGGAATCTTTCTGCCATCCACGCTTTGGAGCGTCGCTTCAAGGGTTTCTCCGGCCGCGGTGTTAAAAATCCCGCTCAGGTCCCAGTAGGTCGAGTCAACAAAGGCGATTCGATCGCGTTCACGTTCAACGATCAGTCTCACCGCAACACTCTGCACTCGGCCAGCACTAGTCCCGCTGCCAATCTTTCTCCAGAGCAAGTTGGACATATCGAAGCCGTAGAGGCGATCAAGAATTCGACGGGTTTCCTGAGCGCGTACCAGACTGCTATCGATGCTTCGTGTTGCCGTCAGGGCGTTGGAGATCGCCTCCTTGGTGATTTCGTGGAATACGAGTCGATCGACCGGCACCTTGGGTTTCAAGATCTCCTGTAAATGCCAGCTAATTGCCTCCCCTTCGCGGTCTTCGTCCGTCGCGAGGTAAAGATGTTCAGCGGTTTTCAGGGCGTCTTTGAGCTTCTTGACCTGCTTCTTTTTGTCGGTGGGAACGATGTAGAGAGGGTCGAATGAGTCATCGACGTTCACACCGAGGTAGGCCCAAGGCTCGCCTTTGAACTTTTCGGGCACATCTTTGCGTCCCGCAGGCAGATCGCGCACATGTCCAATACTCGCTTCAACTTGGTAGTTGGGGCCAAGGAATTTGGAGATGGTTCGTGCTTTGGCTGGTGATTCGACAATTACCAGATGCTTCTTCGTTGCCATTCAAGTTGAAATGTGTGAGGTCAAAATGGGAGGGTTAGGGCTCATTGGGAGGTGAGCTGG
>JBMHCO010000157.1:0-2725 GCA_049889895.1 Rubripirellula sp. | reverse complement strand
CAGCCCTCGTTTACTACCATGGAATCGTTCCGTCACTTTTTAAAGAATCAATGATTCCGGATGCTCTTAAAACTTACATCGCCGCTTCGTTCCGCTAAAGCTCGAAGCACAAGCGTACACTCTCCTCAAGATAGAACCCATGCAACTTTTTACCCGATCGTTCCTGTGCATCCATGCTCTTATGTGGTTTGCGTTGACAGCCACAGCTGCAGACCGACCAAACGTCATTCTGATCTACATTGATGATCTCGGATACGGTGATCTCGGTTGCTACGGATGCGATGACATTCCTACTCCCAACATCGACGATTTGGCCTCTCGCGGGGTAAGATTCACCGCCTCTTACATCACCAACCCGCCCTGCTGCCCGAGTCGCTGCAGCCTGATGATGGGGCAGTACGCACAGCGTTTTGGAAAATACGGGATGTCACGTGGCCTTCCCATCCCCGAGGACCGTCCTACCCTCGCCAGATTTCTTTACTCGGCAGGTTACGTTACCGGTCAAATCGGTAAGTGGGACATTGGAACTAAACGACAGGGTCCCTTGCAGGTGGGTTTCACTGAAGTCGCGAAGACTCCGCCGAAAAAGAAATACAGCCAGAGCGAACTGGCTGATCTCCCCAAAAATGTTAGCTCCTCGTTATCGAAGAAAGGAAGGACTTCAAAGTACTTCTGCATTGATGAGTCAGGCAACACGGTATGGTTAACCGATTACGATGGCGACTCCATGGTCAACTTTGTTGAGAGACATCGCGAGGAACCTTTCTTCCTTTACTGGTCTCCTGAAGCGGTGCACTCACCTAGCATCGAAACCCCGGAACGACTGACAGAACGCACAACCGCTGAAGGCAAACGTCGAAAACTTGCCGGCGCGATCGTTTCGATTGATGATCAAGTTGGCAAACTGGTGAAAACCCTGAAAGAACATCGCCTCCTCGAAAACACTCTCATCATCTTTTCAAGCGACAACGGTGCAAACGGAAGTGAAGAGGGATCCTCCGCGCCCTACACTGGCGGTAAAGGTGAAGGAACTCAGAAAGAGGGTTGGGTGCGTGTCCCCACTATTTTCTCGATGCCAGGAACGCTTCCTCTGGGCGTCGAATACGACGGACTGATCGCCAACTTCGACTTCTATTCAACCATCGCAGTTCTGGCAGGTGAAACAATTCCGGAACACTGCGACGGAGTGGATTTATTTCCGTACATCAAAGGTACACAACAGCCCCATGCACATGAATATCTTTTCTGGCTCAACAACGAACCGGGGGATGCAGTTCGAAGGCACTTGATTGCGGTGCGTTGGGAGAATTGGCGGTTATATAAGAAGTACGACCAAGACCCTTGGCAACTCTTTGATCTACAGGCCGATCCCCGCGAGGAGAACAATTTGGCGGCCCAACATTCCGATTTGGTAACGCGTCTGTCGAGACAACATGACCAATGGAGAAAATCGCTCTCTCCACTCGGCAAGATCCCGGATCTTCCATCCGGGCCGCCTGCGGTGCCAACAGGTCACGGTTGGGTATCAGCCGAGAAAACAAGCCAAGACAAATAAGGAAGCCATTCCATGAAACGACGAACCTTCCTTACCTCATCGACCGCTGGGCTTTCAGTGTCCTGCGTTGCCGGGCTCGTGAACCACTCGAGCGGCAACCCGGTCAAAAACTCGGAATCGAACGAGTCTGTGCGTGGATACGATTACCAGCGTCCCGAATCATGCAGCGGTGCAACCCTCCTCTTTCAAGGTGACTCCATCACCGACATGAAATGGGGACGCAATCAAGCCGACAGGAATCACTACCTTGGACACAGCTACGTCTATCTGATCGCTTCGCGTCTAATGATGGACATGCCAGAAGCGAACCTGACTTTTCTGAACCGCGGAATCAGCGGCAATACCGTTGGGGACCTGAAATCTCGATGGACTAAAGATGCTGTGGATTTAGATCCTGACGTGCTATCGGTTCTCGTTGGCGTGAACGATGTCGGCCGCGCCGTCCGAGCCAATACCACAGTGGACGTGATTAGATTTGAAACCGACTACCGCTCCATCCTGAAGCAGTCACGCGAGAGGAACCCGGAACTCAAGATCATACTGCTCGAACCGTTTGTACTGCCGGTGACTCGAGTGAAAGATGAATGGGACGCTTGGCGTGGTCAGACAGATCGAATCCGCCCCATCGTAGAAAGTCTTGCCAAGGAATTTGAAGCGATCTTCCTCAACATGCAGGATCTGTTTGATCATGCTGCAACTCAAACGGATCCGTCACATTGGATCTGGGACGGTGTTCATCCACTCCCACAGGGGCATGAATTGATCGCGAGGCATTGGATCGAGGCTATTGCGACCAAGTGGGGGTGAGCCGCAAGAAACAGATGTAAACCCACCAGAAAGCGACACACACCTGACTGATTATCGCTTGAAGAACTGCATGCCGTAGGCGTCAAGAGACAAAAAAAGGCACCGCCAGTCACTGACGGTGCCTTAGTGGAGGCGGCGGGAATTGAACCCGCGTCCCGCGATGCATCCACGTCGGCGTCTACGTGTGTAGTCGAGCTATTTGTGTTTCCTCGAAAGAAACCTTTTCACTCTCCACGGCGCTGCCCGACAGGCTCCGCCGATCGCTACCTCGAATCAGGTTTTAATCCAACGCGTCTCGAGAAGGACGTCGAACGATCCAGAATTGTGACGGACAGTCGGGCGACTCTGGCGATCCCCCTCAGT
>JBMHCO010000156.1:0-11286 GCA_049889895.1 Rubripirellula sp. | reverse complement strand
GCTCCTCTCGAACCATACGATTGATTAGTCGGTCTGCGCCGGGGATTAGTTTTCCACCGCGATAGATCACACCATCCATATCGATCAAATAGCCCCGTCGCATCGCAATTTATCCTGTGTTGAGTTCTCATTATGGGCGAAACAGTAAGGCTTATTGCCCCACCTGACGTGTGACGCACGCGGCAAATTTCATGCCTTAACCGTAGTGACGGTATGCGAACACTAAGACGGCTTAAGGAAATAATTCGAGCCACAATCCTGCGAACAATCCAGCAGCATGTTTTTGTCTTAGCAGACCTGCCTTAAATGCATGCACTCTGCGCATGTCAGCCTTCTCTCGCGGTGGGAACTCTCGCCAGATTTCCCCGCTTCATGTAATTGGAACGAAGGAGTGACAGAGGGTTCCGAGAGATAAAAGAAATCAACTCACCAAGATATTCGGTATCAGCTAAATTCGTTCAGCGTCTAACTCACGCCTAAAAACCTAGACTGTCTGAGGCAGCACATTGCACCGAGTATTGACAGCGGTGTACGATTCGGTAGGCGGACTTTGGAGATGCTGGATTCACCAAGCATTGAAGACATAGCTGTTGCTATTTAAAAGTTCGCAATCTTTGCAAAAGATTCGCTTACTGCAATCCTTCTTCCGTTTGGCTTTCTTAGTTTTTCTCCTTCGGAAATGCCGCTAGGTCATTCGTCCGACTGCTTCAAATGCTCGATATCGAGTGATGGTCGGCGCGATGTCGCTAGCCCTAAGCCGTTGCGAATTGTTGTCGCATATCCGGTTAGGAAACGGTGACATACTTTCATCAAATCTACATGGCGTATTCAGGCGATCTGTGTTTGAACGGAGTAAGCTTGCGCGTCTTTAGAACGAAAACATCATTGGAGTTACTATGACTCGCTCGCGCAAAACCATGCTACATGCCTGCCTGTTTTGGGTAACAGTGACATTTACCTGTGCGACGTTGGGGTGTTCCTCAAACGAAAACACCGTGATTCAACCTGGCTCTCAAGAGCCAACGGCAGAGGAGGCTGCAGCTTACGAGCAGGAAGTCGAAGAGATGAATAGCGAGAGAGATTGAACTTAATCCATGACTTTCACACGGGGATAAGAGATGATTGTGAACAAAGGCTACCGATCGGGTTTCACTTTGGTGGAATTGCTGGTTGTCATTGCGATTATCGGGATCTTAGTCGGACTGTTACTACCAGCCGTTCAGGCAGCCCGCGAGGCAGCGCGGAGAATGAGTTGCTCCAACAACTTCAAGCAGATTGGCCTAGGACTGCATAACTACCACTCAGCCTATAAACAGTTACCGACCCAACTCGGCGGGACGGGTAACAATTTGCAAGGAGCAGATCGATATTACCTCGGTTCTGATCGTAGTAATAATCAATCCTTGAGTTTCCTAGTTGGTCTTACGCCGTTCATTGAGCAGCAGGCATTGTGGGAGCAGATTAGCAATCCCAACACCACCGACCTTGCTAACCCCGGAACGCTAAGGAATCCACCATGGCCAGCAATGGGGCCAACGGTAACAGCAAATAATGCGTCCAACCGAACGCCACGCACCAGCACTTACAATGACGGCTATCAACCTTGGATGACTGAAATTCCGACACTGCGGTGCCCAAGTGATCCTGGAGTTGGATTACCGGCGATGGGACGAACGAATTACGCAGCGTGCTTGGGTGATGCGAATCGTTTCCATGACGCAGGTCCGATGTCTAGCCGGTTGACACTTGACAACTATCGAGCGTTGGAGATTCGAGCAACCGGTCGCGGTGTTTTTGTTGCCCGCACCGAAGTGAAATTCAGGGATATCTTGGATGGTCTCGCCAACACGATCATGGCTGGTGAAATCGCGACCGATCTCGGCGATCGTGATACCCGCACTGCGATTAATGAAAATGTGGGAACGACTGAGGTCCAAGATAACCCAACCGCTTGCCGTGATGATATCGACCCAGAGCGTCCGCAATTCTGGCTTGATACGGCTGGTTTGAGATCACGAAGTAACGAAGGTCGTGGTTTTCGTTGGGCTAATGGCAACGGTAGCTTTTCGTCCATCAACACGATCTTACCTCCGAACAAAGAGAACTGTGTGCGATTTGGTCCGACCGGGTTGGGGATTCTACCTCCCAGCAGTCGTCATCAGGGCGGTTGCCATATTTTGATGGCGGACGGATCAGTCATCTTCATCACTGATTCGATTGAAGCGGGTGATTCGACTGCGGGCACGGTTCGTCGCAGTCGGACTGGTGCAAGAGCCCCTGGTTCCGAGAGCCCTTATGGTCTTTGGGGTGCATTGGGCACCAAAGCGAGTAAGGAAGTGATCCAAGAAAGCCTCAATCAATAGATGTAACTTTCCACCTCGGGTCTCGCATGCTTTTCGTGCGAGGCCCCTCTGCTATGAGGTCGACGCGGGAGCTTTGAACTCGACTCGGGGCATGCGTCCTACGACACCGACAAGATCGCTTGGGCTAAACGTCCCACCAAAACCACTCGCGCAGAACGATCACCGCTCCGCAGAACGTTCTTCTCTGCGCGACTCTTCGCTCTTTTGAGTCAGAAGATCGCCTACCGCAACGCATGACCTTGTCACCTTCTTTGGTGGTTGGGTGTTAACTGCAACTCGATAAAAAAATGACCCGAATCGATCGAGGGTGGCCCACGGTGGCAGAGTTTCCTTGCGTCGCGATGAGAGTGTTTCAGCAAATCGGGCAGTGCTCTCACCGGTCAGAGAATTCCGAGTTGGAACAACGCATCTTTTGCAAGGGCCACTCCCTAGAAAACTGGCTTCGCCAATACGAAACTCCGGAGGATCCTGTTGGCTACCAAAGAGGCGGTCCTCCCAAAAAGGAATCAATACATCTAGTTCTATATTCGTTCTCAATCTCCTGCGAGTCTCCTCAAGGTCATCAAACCCAAACCATCGGTCCAGCTCAGAAAGTGTCCCCGTGCTGATGATCGTGGGCCCAAGAGCATGAGTATCATCCGGGAATCCCGATAAGCGATTTTCCTGCACAACCACGTGCATCTCCAAGTAGTCGCTAAACCACTCCTCCATCTCCTTGCGTTCTCCCCGTAATTCGAACTTGTGCCAATCAGGAAAGCTTGCCGGTGACTGCAAGCGTACTGAGCCGATTTCGAGGTCATACTCAGCTCTGATTAAGTGGATGCGTGGGTCTCGTTTGCCATTAACCCATGTCCCATCTCGGTCACACAACGCCAGTTCACGGTCGAATTCCAAGGCACCTGAATCTAACACCACAGAACTGCTCACGCTGACGCCATCAAGAGACTTGATCGGGAAGATCGTGATTCGCGAAACGGATACTTTAGTCATTGCTGACTCAACTTTCGATTTCGGTGTAACTTTGAACGGAGATGGAAAAATAAGTCGTGGCAGGCTTCAACAACGAACACGGTTGGTTCATTGCTAATCATATGGGCTAACTAAGACCGCTGGCTTCATCATTTTGTGTTTAGATCTTCATCGTTTCTGATCGTTGGAAGATTCACTCAAGTTGCTATTTTTAAACGGGTCGTGATTTAATCACCTAGGAGAAAGGATAGCTCCAGAAATGAACACTCAGCAGAAGAAGATCTTTGTTCTTGATACCAATGTCATCCTTCATGATTCTCGATGCATCGAGGATTTTGCTGAACATGATGTGATGATCCCTATCACGGTACTGGAGGAGTTGGATCGCTTCAAACGCGGCAATGAAGACATTCATTTTCAGGCGAGGCGATTTCTAAGAACCCTTGACGCGATGGTTGGTTCTTTGGTTAGTGACGAAGGGGTCTCACGCGGACCAGACCTTGGTCAGTTACGTGTGGTTTGGACGCCTGATCTTGATGAACGTGTTCGCAAGGCATTCATTAGTGACGCTCCGGATCACCGAATTTTGGGGACCGCACTGACGCTTCAACGCGAGCATCGTGATCGAATGGTGGTATTGGTGTCAAAGGACATCAACCTGAGAATGAAAGCGAAATCGGTTGGCCTGATTGCTGAGGACTATGAAGCTGACAAACTCTCGAGCGTTGATGGTCTCTACAAGGGAAAACGTACCATTGATGGAGTCACGTCAGACGAGATCAAAGCTTTTAGCGGTCATCGTGATTCCGTGCCCGCAGATGAAGTTGCACGTATCGATGATCCTGTTCCTAACGAGAATTTCATTTATCGAAACGGTTCTCGCTCACTGCTACTTCATTATTGCGGCGTGGACAACCAGTTTCGGCAGATTCCCAAGCACAGCGCCTATGGCATAAAGCCTCGAAACGCGGAGCAGCACTTTGCACTGAATGCTCTATTGGATGATCAGATCAAGTTGGTGACGTTGGCGGGTCGCGCGGGGACTGGCAAAACATTGTTAGCCCTTGCTTCCGCACTCGAATCGCATCAGCGTTATGAGCAGATCTTGTTAGCGAGACCGATTGTGCCTCTTAGCAATCGTGATCTTGGATACCTGCCTGGTGATGTAAACGCAAAGCTTGAGCCTTACATGCAACCGCTTTTTGATAATCTTAAAGTGATTCGCAATCAATTTCGGGGGTCCGAGAAAAAGCAGGAAGCGATCGACAGGATGCTCGAAGAGGATCGCCTTTTGATTACCCCGCTTTCCTACATTCGCGGACGCAGCCTCCAGAGCACGTATTTTATTATTGACGAAGCTCAGAATTTGACACCACATGAAGTGAAGACCGTTATCACTCGGGCCGCGGAGGGAACCAAGATTGTTCTTACCGGTGACATGAATCAAATCGACCAACCGTACCTCGATGCGTTATCGAATGGGTTGAGTTATCTGATAGATCGGATGGTTGGCCAATCTATCTATGCTCACGTCACTCTGGAAAAAGGGGAACGCTCGGCGTTGGCGGATCTTGCGAGCGACTTACTGTAAAAGTGATGTGAGTCAGTTTGATGAACAATTGGTGTCGTTTGTGTACCTTTGATGAACGTCCGCTCACGTCTTGGTGAATCTTTATTTAACGAATGGACTTGACCTTGTTGCTGACCCGCAGCTTCAGCACTTTATTCAGTGGATTGTAAAGGTGAGTTTGCAGGGACTGCGGGTTGCAGCTTGCTGCGAACACTGAATCTTCACTGCTTCGTCGCAGTTTCAATTGTTGACGTGCTGTGGCGAGGGGAGTTCATCGTAAGCGAGGTTTCACTGCGATGCGTAACAGGGATGCTGAACGTTCTCGTCAGGTAAAGATTGTTTGTTTTTCAGACACCTTCGGTACTTCGAGCGGGAATGGAGTTGGGCGATTTCTTGCCGATGTGAGAGAGCACAGCGTCACAACCGGAAAGCCTTGGCGGTGCGTGGTTCCGGCAAGAGAAAAGATCGCAAGGCTGATGCCGGTGCGGGCGCCAAGTTTTCAAGTTCCAGGCTATCCCGACCTACAAGTCTCGATGCCGCTCGAGCATCACAGAAAAGTTATCAGGAGAGAAATAAGACGTCTGCGGCCGGATTGCCTGCACGTCTCGACACCAGGGCCGTTTGGCTTGTTTGGGATTTCGCTCGCTGAGCAATTTCGAATTCCACTTGTCGGTATCCACCATACCGACTTTCCGGCATTTTCAAACGCGGTAGTGTCTCATGTGATCCGGTCCGTGAAAGAGGATCCACTGCAGTTTTTCAGTCCAATTCTCCCGACAGTTCTGCCTTTGATCGTGCCGTGGTTGGGGCGTTTGCAATCAGCAAATCCCTGTTGGCAAGATGATCTAGAGCAGCTCAAGGAACTCATCACTCGAAATCGAGGGCTGTTGGGCCGGCAAGGTGAAATCGATGTCGTTGCTGGGAAATTAGCAGAGTCTGCCGCACGAGACATGATGGCGAGGGTGTACCAGAGGTTCACTCTTCTGATTGCCCGCTCGAGAAAACAGAAGACTCTGCTCATGCGGGACTTCGGTTTGGCCTCGGATCGTGTTCGATACCTGCGACCGGGAACCGACGTTGAACGGTTTAATCCGTCTTTTCGGGATGAGGGATTGATGGAGAGTCATGGGGTTCCCCGGGGCTCTTTCGTTGTTTTGCACGTTGGCAGGTTGACCCCGGAGAAAGGCGTCGGATTCCTCAGAGACATTTGGGCTCGGATGTCTTCGCAGTTCGGCGCTCAGGTGCATCTCTTGCTCGTCGGTAAGGGAAACCAAAGGGAGGTTGAGCAGTTTGCGAATGCGGAGCGGGTGCACCATCTCGGAGCCAAATATGGGAAGGAGCTCTCTCGCATTTATGCATCTTCAGATCTTCTGCTGTTTCCTTCCCAAACCGAGACGTTGGGGCAGGTGGGACTTGAAGCAGGCGCCTCGGGACTACCCGTCATCGCGTCGGGGCATGGGGGAGCGTCTGACTACATTTTAGATGGTGTCACCGGGCGATTGATCATGGGTAGCGAGGTTGATGAGTGGGTCAACGCGATTGGAGATTTCGTGGACAGTGGAGTCTCTGCAGCAAGGTCCGTAGGGTCAGCATCGCGTCGTCACATTGAAACCAACTACACAATCACCAGGTCGATCAATCAGTACTGGGATCTGCATGCGGAAGCGTGTGAAATGCACCGCGAAGAGAGGATGCGCCGAATACACGGGAAGCAGGCATCTGCCAGTCCATCTGCGTCGAGTAATCGACTTCCTTCAAAGCCACTGATGGTGATCAGTGACTATCATGCTGGTCGCTATTTTAAAAGCAAGAGAGAGCGAGACGAAAAACATCAGGCGTTTCGATGCATGCTGCAGAAGGCGAGCGACTTGGATGCAGAGATTCTTTTGGGAGGTGATTTCGCCGATCATGGGGCAGTCGAATCGAGAATGCTCAGTGACTTTGAGGGTCTCAGAGCGATTCGCGAGGAACTCGGCTTTGTCCGTCCACTGGTGTTTGTTCGCGGCAACCATGATTATGGATACACCGATCAACAATTGTCTCACTGGATTGGTGGCTGTGATGTTCAAAGAAGTCTTGTGTACACACACCGCGAGTCAGGTGTAACGTTCACGCATGGCCATATTCTTGGCCTTCCGAAAACCAGCGAGGCAATTCACTCCCAGCGATCCGTCGATGAGATTCACTCAATGCTGTCCGAGGCAGTCTTGGACTCAGAGCTCAAGCCATCGATTATCGCTTATGATCTTGCACATCTAATTGAATCCACGGTGACACGCCATGGTTTGAACGGTCTGACCACGCTTTGGGATGGCATGTACGGAAATCGGGCAAATCTTGCTGCCAAGTTACTCGATTTTGCCTCGAGGACGAATCAGGCTGATCAGCCGACATGGAAAATGGCGGCTGGTTTGATTGGTACCCACGACAGCGTTGCCGTTGCTGCCGCGTTGGGGAGAGCGTGTGGCAGTTGGGCGACGATCTTCGGCCACACCCATGATCCATTATCAAGAAACCTCACGGTTCGAGATCCGAGGTCCACGATGGATCTGCCGCACTTGGTCGCTAATTCTGGTCATGTCAATCGCAGGGGCGCGACCTGCGTCACAGCCGAAGCGGGGGCATTGACGGTGTGGAAGTATGATCGACAGCGAGGTGAACTGGTGGCTTGGCTTCGATCCGGCTTCAGTGATGCAGATCTAGCAATGAGAGAGAATGTACTGAAATCAAGCGGGGCGGCAAAGCTGCAGCTTACTGCGTGACAAGCGACATCTTTAATTGCACAAGTTGTGCTGTGGCAAGTGGTTTCATTTCGCGATGCTTGTGGGCGGGGTGACCGTGGTGAACGGACATTAGAATCTGTAAAGGGTCACCGTGTGAGACGATAAGGATCACATTATCCGGGTGTTCATTGCATAGGCGATGAACACACCTTGTCATTCTGTTGGACACCTGTTCGACCGATTCTAGGTTTTCGATTTGGCTGATGCCATTCTGATCGCAGTTCCAAACAGCATCATAATTTGTGTTGCTTGTTCCCTCGAAGGCACCAAAAAAACGCTCCCTCAGATCACTCTCCAACTGCAGGGGAATTAAGAGAGCATTGGAGATGATCTTCGCGGTTTCGAGTGTCCTGAGAAAATCCGAAGACACGATTTTCGTGACCGTGGACAGGCAGTCTTGGTAAAGATTCAGTGCTTCCCTTACCTCGCGTTTTCCTTGCGAGGTGAGGCCGTAATCGAAGCAACCAGTATTTGGGTCACTGATGATGAGTCCCTTTTGATTGGCAACGCTGTGACCGTGGCGCATCAGAAGTATTCGCGTCATTCGTTCGATTCTCTCAGGTCAAGAAACAGTTCGTCGAATCTTAGCGGTACCGGCGAAGAGAGAAGTAACCGGTTTGAGGAATTTCCTGTGTAGTTTCTATGACGGTCGTGGTTGGCTAGGCAGGTAAGGGGCTATGCGGAAAGTTTCGTAGTGAACCACCGGAAGCTAGCAAAGTGTCGGTGGCGTTAAGTTGTTGCCTTGTCTGCTCGCGGTGAAATTCGGGATGACGATCCTTCTTTGTTACGAAATCAATTTTTGACTAAATCCTCGCGTGAGCTTGATCGACTTTATCTGCTTATCTTCATGAGATCCGCATCTCGTATCGATATTTTCATGTGGCTTTTTTTGGACACTATCGAGGCAAGGATACGAGAGATGGTCAGCAATTGGATTAGCCGGAAGTGCTTCAATGCGGTTCACAGCAATCACTTGATCTACAACACCTGTTGGGAGGATCCCCGTTTAGACCGAGAGGCGTTGGAAATTGGCGAGGACAATCGTGTTGTGGTGATTACCTCCGCAGGTTGCAATGCATTGGACTATGCAATTTGCTCACCGCGATCAGTGGATGCGGTTGACATGAATCCGCTTCAGAATTCACTGCTCGAACTCAAGATGGCTGCCATTCGCGGTCTTGATTATGAGGATTTTTTTCAACTCTTCGGTCAGGGTTGGCATCCTGAATGGCGTGATCTTTATTACGATTCTGTTCGAAGTCATTTGCGAGAGGTGGATCAAGATATCTGGGATGATCGGATTGGATTTTTCACGCCCGGCAATCGAAGGCATAGCTTCTACTTCCGAGGAACTGCTGGTTTTTTTGCGTGGATGGTTAACTGCTATCTCGACAATGCTGGTGGTTTGCGAGACGACGTGCTTGAGTTGCTAGAGTGCACGACGCCGGAGCAACAACGCAGCCTCTACCACTCAAAGGCGATTAGCCAGCGGCTATGGAAAAAACCACTTCGATGGTTACTCAAGCGTGACACTACCATGGCCATGCTGGGTGTCCCACGCAGTCAACGTAAACAAATTGATGCGGGCTACCAAGGCGGGATCTCTCAATTCATTCAGGACCGAATAGAGGCGGTATTCACAGAAATGCCCTTAGCGGATAACTATTTCTGGCGAGTTTATGTAACCGGTGAGTACCGAGAGGATTGTTGTCCTGAGTATCTGACACCAGCGGGATTTGAGGTCTTAAAAAATGGTGCTGTGGAGAACATTACGACCCATACTTCGACCGTTGAGGAGTTTTTGCAGTCTTCCGATGGAGCCTTCGATCGGTTTGTCCTGCTCGATCACATGGACTGGCTCTACGAGCATGCTCGCCCTGCATTGGTAGGCGAGTGGGAGCAGATCATGCGTCATGCTGATGCAAAAGCCAAAATCATCTGGAGGAGTGCATCTCTGGATTGCAGATTTGTAGATGACATTGAAGTGGAGATCAGTGGGGCTTCACATCGCATTGGAGACCATCTCTGTTATCGTCGAGACTTAGCTGCTGACCTGCATCAACGCGACCGAGTTAATACGTACGGAAGCCTTTACGTCACTGATTGTGAGGGAATGGCCGCGTGACTCCACTATTTAAAACGCAGATGCTTGCTGACCTGAAGGTGCTTCGGCGGTTACTCGTTTCGCCGATCCACGGTGGCACTCATGCCGAACGACTTGAAAGCTTCTATGCTCCTCAAGCGGAATACTATGATGAATTCCGCGAACGCCTACTGCATGGAAGGCGACCCCTCATGCAGCAACTTGATTTTCCGAAGAATGGAGTGTGGGTGGATATTGGTGCTGGAACGGGTGTTAATTTGCGTCTGGCTGGCAATCGGATCTTTGGCCTCAAAGAAGTCCATCTGGTAGATCTCTCCAATTCACTGCTCACTGTCGCGCGAAGGAGTGCCGAGAATTTGCGGCTTGGTCATGTTCATTTCCACCTTCAAGACGCATGCGACTTTGATCTTGGTGATGAGTCAGTAGATCTGGTCACTTTCTCGTATAGCCTGACCATGATACCCGACTGGTTTGATGCGCTCCTCAATGCCAAAAGGCTTCTTAAGCCTGGCGGTGTGATCGCGGTTACCGATTTCTATGTTTCAAGGAAGTACCCCGATAACGGGCTTTGCAAACATGGTTGGTTGAAACGCACATTCTGGCAAAGTTGGTTTGCGGCCGACAATGTTTTTCTCACTGGTGACCATCTTGCCATGCTACAACGGCATTTCAGCGCCACTTCGATCCTCGAGTGCCAAGGTAAAGTTCCGTTTCTCCCGTTGATGAAGGTGCCATTCTTTGTGTTCCTCGGGGCAAAGGAAACGACAGGACGCCAGTCGAAGGTAGGTGATGACCACGAATCAACCCGCCCGACCCCGATCCCAACGCTGCTGTTAAACAAATCGGCTGAAGTCGGCAGAGAGCGCGAGAGTCTTGGGGTAGATCACCCAAAACCTGATCGCACGTTTTTACTCTAGAGAAAAACAGAGAGCGCTCTCTGGAAGTTGCCGCGTTCTAAAAGACTGTAAAACACGACCCATAAAACGACAAAAGCCGAGGCGTAAAACCTCGGCTTTGGGTGATCGTCTTGCAAGCGGAGTGGGACGCTTGCGGGAGCAAAGCTCCCCGTGAAGGACCTTCTCCGAAACGATTCTCTGATTTTGCTGGGTCATCGCTCGTGACTCTCTAAAGACTCTCTGATTTGTTCCGAAACGAGTTTGAATCACTCAACTTTAGCCTCACGGTAGCGAAACGACGCGTCCGCGGGTTTTTTTATGTGACGTCTGCACGTCTCTCACAGATCGTGGGGCTGGTGTCTCTGGCTCCGGATATTCAAGAAGCGATTATGATGCTGCCCAAAGTGCATAAAAGAAGAGACACGGTGACGGAGCGTGACTTGCGAAGGATCACCCGGAGTTTGGATTGGGGTGAGCAGAGGGCGAATTGGAAAACCCCAGAGAGATGCTTGGCAAAACCATGACGCGAAAGAGTTCCGGTTGTAGCGGTTGCTCCGATTTTGCAGACCGCGTCAGCAGTTAAGTCACTTTTTAACGATCG
>JBMHCO010000155.1:0-6093 GCA_049889895.1 Rubripirellula sp. | reverse complement strand
CGTCACCACGGTGATGTGTGACCAAGATTCTATCTGCCTACCGCCTAACAGCGTGGATGTGGCATTCATCTGCGATGTCTATCACCATTTTGAATTCCCCGGTGACACCATGCGGTCCATTCATCGTGCACTTGGCGAAGGTGGTCGAGTGATTGTTATCGACTTTGAAAGAATCCCCGGCGTTACCCGAGAATGGACAATCAACCATGTTCGCGCAGACAAGGCAACGTTCATCAACGAAATCCAAGAGGCAGGATTCGACTTGATTGCGGAACGCAAAATCCCAGGGTTCAAAGATAACTACTTCCTTGAGTTTGGAAAACGCAGCCGATAGCAACACCAGTCATCGACTGTACTGCTCATCTACCATCCAGACCAAGCGCAAAGTTGACTCATCGTCAAACTTGCTTTCCGCTCTATCACTCAAGTCACACACTCGAATTTCGGAATCCTCCTTGTCTGCACCAAAACGCACTCTCGATCTCGCTTCGGCAACGACCATTGTCGTAGCAAGCATGGTTGGCGTAGGGGTGTATACCACCAGTGGCTTTAGCCTTGCCGCGTTACAGGACCCAACGCAAGTTGTGTTGGCGTGGGTGATAGGTGGAATGATTGCGATTTGCGGAGCGATTGGTTATTCGTCGCTGGCTGCAAAGTTTCAAGACTCCGGTGGCGAATATCTCTTCCTCACCAAAACCGTCCATCCTGCAGCAGGCGTAATGGCTGGCTGGGTTTCCATGCTCGCTGGATTTACCGGAGCGATCGCGGCTGCAGCAATCGGAATCGAAGAATACCTGGAGCCCGCGGTTCTTTCTGTTTGCAATTTGGAAAGCATCCCTGACAAGAGCCTAGCCATCTTTAGCATTGCTATGGCAACCACGCTGCATTGCATCGGTGTTCGCTTTGCAGCACGCGTTCAGGATTTCATCGTCTTGATCAAACTTCTCATGCTGGCAGGTTTTGTCTACTTCGCGTTCACTTCAACGGAAGTCTGGCACCATGAAATGGATGGCGACGTGAGTCTTGAAGGAGGAGTGGGTTTTGACATGCTCACATTTGCAAAACAACTCGTCTGGATCTCGTTCAGTTATGCGGGATTCAACGCTGCGATCTACATCTGCGGTGAGATCGAACAGCCGCAACGCAATGTGCCACGTGCCATGATCCTCGGGACTTCACTGGTCACGGTGATCTACGTCATGCTCAATGGCATCTTCGTCTACACCTCACCCATCTCTGTGCTGACGGCTAATGAAAATCTATCGCAAGTCGCTACCGTTGCTGCCACATCGATCGGTGGCACATCGATGGCTAACTTCGTTCGCACCGTCATCATCGTTTCTCTTTTTACCTCGGTATCAGCGATGATCATGACGGGGCCACGTGTTTACGCAAAAATGGCCGATGATGGAGTGCTTCCGTCATGGTTTTCATTTCAGCGTGAGACGCCCATCACATCGATTGTTTTTCAATCAGCTGCGGCAATCATGGTGATCAGCATCAGCTCACTAGGATCGCTTCTTGGATATCTCGGCCTCACCCTCTCGCTCTGCTCTGCTTTAACCGTCGGATCCATCTTTCTTAATCCAAAAGAAAAATCTGAAAAAGCAGAGCCTGATCGATTGGAAGTGGGTGTCGTCATTGCCGCGTTAATCTACGTCGCTGCGACAATCACGCTTGCGATGCTCTATGGGATCGAAGAGCACAACAGGGAAGGATTCCCCTATTCAGCACTTGCGGCCCTAGGCACCCTCGGCATTGGTTCCGTCGGCTACCTGTTTGCCAAAATGAGAAATAGATCGTTTTAAATAACAAGGTCTAACGCACGGCATAGACGAACGCGGATTAACGGATAGGCAGACGCATGATCCGATGCTGGCTGCTATCAGCAACATAGAGATATCCATCATGCACGCAGACACCGTGCGGATTGAGAAGTTGAATCCTCGAGTCACCAAAGCCACGTCCAAGGATTGTGGTGACGCGATTTGATTTTGGATCATACCGGCGAATCGCACTGTTCAAATCATCCGCGATATATACACGACCCTGATGGTCCAAGCACAGGTGCTTGGGGGCACCAAATGCAACTTCATCGCCGACACCGTCGCGAAACCCTCGCTCTCCAGAACCAGCAACCGTTCGAATCAGTCCCTCAGAATCAACCACACGTAACGCGTTCCCTCCACGCTCGAGGACATAAAGATGACCTTCCTGATTCGAGGCGGCAGCTCGCGGATCAATCAGAGGACTTTCCGTTGCGGCGGTACCGTCCACTGGCACACCTTTTTCACCGTTCCCGACAACCGTTACCACCAATTTCGTTTCAAGATCAATGTTTCGGATACGTCGATTCTTCAAATCGGTTACGTGAAGGAATTTTTGATCCGGACTAATACTAATACACATGATGTCATGAAATTCCGCATGCCCTACATGTGAGCCATCCCCCTTGAATCCCACCGCTCCGGTTCCAGCAAAAGTCTCGATGCGTTGAGTCTTCAGATCAATTTTTCGGATCCGTTGATTCCATGTATCTGAAACCAACAATTGATCCGCATCAGTGATGGCAAGATTATGCATTCCGTTGAAAACGGCCTGAATTGCGAGCCCACCGTCGCCTTGATAATCCTTTCTTTGCTCACCGGCAAGTTTTTTGATCGTTCCATCGGAGTCAAACCGATGCACCCTCCCTCCTTCAAATTCGACCACATACATTCGGTCCTTGGAGTCAAAGGCGATTCCGAATGGCCTGTGCAAGGGGCTTTTCTCAGCGTCCCATCGCCCCCCCTCTTTAACCAAATAATCGCCGACAATGAACTCGACTTTTTGATTCTCTTTTGGGCGGCCGTTTGATTGCTGCAAAACAACTTGTCCAACCCCTGCAATGCTCGACTCATCAGCGAGAACGAACAATTCAAATGAGATTGACTGCAGAAAAAAACCACATATCACACAAAGTGAAAACAAACGCATGTACGATTCTCAGATTTGGTTATGACATCGAATACAGATCAATCCAGACGACTCAACAAATCGAATGCTAAGCAATCAAAACAGTCTCTCTTGATCAAAAAACAACACGTTGCGAAATCCGTGTCTGACCTTCGGCATCGAGCAGTTGCAATTCCACCTCAGGACGCGTCTGACTCCAATCGACATCAATTAAACCAAAGTTCTCTTGGTGAAAAGTCTGCGGGACGGCACGGAAACGATTTTCGCTAGGCGTTCCTCGAGGATGTTTTTGATTCAAGCTGCTAGAAGTCAGCTCATAAAGCGGATAATCGAGCTCATTACGGAGCACCGATAGCTCGGCCCAATGACGATCTCCGCTTAGCAGGATCACTCCGTTTGCCGAAGTTGAACGTAGAAGATCCAGTAATTTCTTCCGTTCAGCCGGAAGATTACTCCACGTCTCTTGCCCCGCTGCCTCGGGCAAACACTGAATGCTAGAAACCACCAAACGAACCTCCGCTGGTTCGAGCAACCACTCAGCGAGCCATTTCCACTGATCATCCCCCAACATTGTTTTTGACGGATCGGGATCTGCAACATAAGGACCCGCCACACGTCGAGTTGGACCTTGCTTTAGTGGCGATCGAAAAAAACGCGTATCCAAAAGAATGACTTGGAGACGTGATCCGGGAGGACCAAGTATCTCGCAGTGGTAGACGCCTTCGCGATCCCACCTTCCGGAATTCTTTGGAACATTCCAAAAGTGAAGGAATTCAGCCTGCGATTCAGACCGTTTCACAAAATCAGCGCCCCCATCGTTGAGACCATAATCGTGATCGTCCCAAGTGGCCAAGATCGGCACAGATCTTTCAAACGCTGAGTAATGAGGATTGCGTCGAAGCGTTTGATATTTTTCACGAAGCACGGCCATGTCATCGGTATCACCGTAGATATTATCGCCAATGAGCAAAGCTAGATCGGAATCCTGCTTTAACATTTCCTCAAAAATCGGCATTGGTTGATCCTGCTTGATGCAGGAGCCAAAGATGACTCGCCGAACCACTTTCTCAGTTGAAAGAACTGAAGGTCGGTGACTTCGAGTTGAGTGGTCGTTGAGTCGATCTTGATCGGAAGCGTCTCGTTGACCAGATGTAGCGTCCTGCGCAGTCACCCCAACAGCAGTAACATCGACAACCGCCACACAGATAAAAACGCTTGACGCAAACAACCAAAGCATCGCTGAGGATAACGTCAGTAGGACCGGTATGCGGCGATCAAAAATTCTATTGGACATGACAAGTTATTATTTGGCGGTGTGTGTCGGTGGACGATAACGGTGGTTACCGCGTTTAGCAGCTTGGTGTGTCTCATGCGTATCCTGATCAACTCCCGGATCACCTTGCTCAACCAACCATTCATCGAGCTCCCGACGCAATTCTTTGAGTATCGCTTGATGCTCAGGATCGCTGATTAAATCATTCAATTCAAACGGATCGCTCGCCGTATGATACAGCGATTCAGCGGGACGCTGCATGTATCGCTGGATGAGGTCATACGTCTTTGGAGTGTTCCAAGAATCCCAGATCCAAGTCTGCCAATAAGGGTTATTCAATTCTCCGACCCCACGCAGGCCCATGAGATGCTTTTCGATATAGAGTCTTTCAGGCCGTAGATTTCTCAGGTACCTGTACTCACCATTGCTAACCGTTCGAATCGGATAAGGCGGTCCCTCGGGAACGTTATTGTGCGCGCCAAACGCGTAAGCACGATGCTTGGTTTGTTCACCACGAATCACTCCGAGAAAACTGCGACCATCCACTTTCAACTCAGAGAGATCTCCTCCAGCAGCATCAACGAGTGTGGGAACCACATCGGCGTAATGAACGATCGCATCGGTACTCTCGCCGGATTTGGTAACCCCTGGCCACCGAATGACCATTCCCGTGTGCAGCCCTGTGTCCCAATTAGTCCACTTATTACCGGGAAACTGCGAACCCTGTTCAGAGGTAAACAGGACCATTGTTTCTGACGACTGACCCGATGTTTCCAGCGATAATAAAAGTTCTCCCACTTGCGAATCCATGTAAGTGATCTCAGCGAGGTATCTTGAGTACGCTTCGCGAGTTCGCTGCGTGTCAGCAAGATTGGGCGGAAGCTTCAACTGTTTCGGGGGGTAAACAGACGCGTCCCCCATCACCCACGGAACATGTGGCTCGACCAAGGCAACAACCAAGCAGAAAGGTTCACCACGATCTCGGTTGATAAATTCGTTCACTCCACTCAGATCATGCAAGGAAGTCGGATCGCGAACGCAGTTCGAATCGAAACCAGAAACCGGCTCAAAGGGAAACGCCTGCTTGGGAAGCACATGAACCTTCCCCGCAATCCCTACTCGATAACCAATTTTGGAGAGGTAGTGAGGCAGACTCTTGGTTTCGGCAAAACTGGCCGAATGGTTCCAAGCGCATCCATTTCCCATCGGAAACATTCCTGAATACAACTCCGCTCTGCAGGGCTGGCACATCGCCGAAGTTAGATATGCCTTACGAAAAAGCAAACCTTCGCTGGCCAACTGATCCAAGTTGGGAGTCTTCGCGTTTTGCCCTCCATAAATGGGCAGGTCACTGTGGGTGCAATCATCCGCCATGATGATTAAGACATTGGGTGCAGTGGCACCGGTTGCTCTCCGATGCCCCAAAGCTGCGGGCAACAATGAGCACGAGATCCCTAACAAAGCCAACACGAAGAAAGAATTGTGCGGCAATATGAATCGTATCATCGATTACACCCTCTTGAGATGAGCTGGAAGAGTCTAGAAGCCTGAAGATTGCACCGAGCGTCGGACCTGCACCGAGCGTTGGATACGTGTGGCTGTGATCACTCGGCTCATTGCTTTCACTTGGCCAAACAGTGTATCGCCTTTGCCCTCAGAGATTTTGCAACGATTGAGTTGCAGAACAATTGTTGAGAGTTTTTCGTTTGCGCGAGTCACTCAGTGCGAAGGATGCCAACCATAGACGACCTCCAGAATCCGCCCTATCACTTCGGTGAGGTGCTGTAGACGCACAGGCTTGCTCAGGACATCGAAGGCTCTCATGCGTTTGGCTTCGGCGCGAATCATGTCATCAAGTTTCGCGC
>JBMHCO010000154.1:0-5473 GCA_049889895.1 Rubripirellula sp. | reverse complement strand
TCGTGGCTTGAGCCAAAAACTAACCGTGCCTGACCAGTCACTGCGAGGCGACTCTAAATTTGGAGAGGCCTGATAGAAAAGAACATCCTTTGTCGTGCTCGCGAAATTCAAGCAATCACGAATTTTCCCTTCGCTTTTTGCGATTGTCACTGATGGACATCGGTTATTCATTAATACCCTAAACCGCCGAGTCGAATCCGCAGTGTAAATCCAACCGGCATCATTATCCGGACCAAATAAATTGACATCTGTCGTGTCGTCAAAGGTTGAATGAAACAATAGGTGACCATCAACTTGATGTTTATTCTGCCCGTACGTACGTCCACCCATGAAGCAGAATGCCACGATGATAATACACGTCCGTAAATAATGCCCGTTGTTCACTTCTCTCATTTGCTAATCCTTGACGCAACATAACCCACGCCGAAAAGATACAAGAATCCAACCGATCTTGCTCACCACGCTGAGGTTACCACGGCCCGCATGACGCATATCATGTGGCTGACCAATCTAGCCCCAGACATTCAACAGGCGATTCTGTTTCTGCCTGGCGTCGAGTCAGGGCCGGACACGGTCAAAGAGATCGATGTGCAGGGGATCGCTCGTGTGATGGATTGGGGGGGGTACAAAGGGAGATGTGGGGCAACAGTATGTCGGGTCTAATTAACCAAGATGGCGACTTAAAAACATCGGTTCTTCATCTCAATTCCTCTTGATGAAGAGTTAACTGATGTTTGGATAGATTGCTACCAAAACAGAAGACTTCTTTAATCTTATTTTCATTCTACTCTTATTCAAATCACATTCCTTTCAAGGCTAATGCGGACGCTCGGTTTACCACGGGGGTGAACTGCATAGCATAAATTGTTTATTGGAATTAGAAATGGATAAGCGTTCTGCTTTACTTGCGTCTTTACTTGCAGCAACTGTAGGTTTCTCTGCATTTGCTGACGACTACGATCGTGATGATAGACCTGAGAAGAATGATGACCAATACTTCAGTCATCTGGCAACCTTCGATGTGATGATTGGTAACGACTCTGGTGTCGCTGAAATCATTGATTCGGATCGCCTTGGGAAGCAATTGGCATACACCGACGCTGAAAATAATTCGATTGGCTTCGTCAATATCGAGAACGCAGCGTTTCCGTCTGGTCAAGGAACAGTCAGTGTTGGTGGTGAACCGACAAGCCTAGTAATCCTTAGACGATGGGTTCTTGTTGCTGTTAATACATCGGAGAGCTACACCAATCCATCTGGCAAGCTGGTTGTCGTGGATCGTTACACCCAGTCAGTCGTGGCGACGCATGAACTCAATGGCCAGCCGGATTCCATCGCCCTTTCACCCGACCGAAAGAGAGCGGCGATCGTAGTCGAAAATGAGCGTGATGAGGATCTGAACGGCGGATTCATTCCACAAAATACTACTGGTGGATTACTAATTATTGACCTCGTTAATCGCTCACCGTCAGATTGGACAGTACGTTCAGCTGATCTATCCGTAGTGGCGGCCAACGCGTATGCCGGCAGCGATCTTGAACCAGAATACGTGGATATCAATCGACAGAACGAGGCGGTTGTCACCTTTCAGGAAAACAATCACCTCGCGGTGATTGACCTGATCACTGGTAATGTGATCAACCAATTTTCAGCCGGCGAGGTTGATCTAAATTCGGTTGATAATGAAGAGGAAGACTTGATCAATTTAAACAGCAGCCTTCGTAAGCGCCGTGAGCCAGACGCAGTTACGTGGATCGACAACGATCGTTTTGCCACAGCTAATGAAGGGGACTACGAAGACGAACTGGGTGTAGAAGGTGGAAGTCGCGGATTTACCATTTTTCATCAGAATGGTGATGTAATCTTCGAGTCTGCAGAATCGTTCGAGCACTGGATTGTTTCAGCAGGTCACTACAACGAGGGACGCTCGGAAAACAAAGGTTGCGAACCGGAGGCGGTCGAGTTTGCCAACGTTAATGGTGTTCCAACCTTATTTGTGGGATCGGAACGCTGTAATGTAGTTGGCGTCTACGATATCAGCGATCCATGGTGTCCTGTTCCACTTCAATTGCTACCAACCGGTATCGGCCCTGAGGGGGTTAAAGCGATTTCAAATCGAGGACTTCTTGTCGTATCGACTGAAAAGGAAGTTGCGGATGATGGTATACCGACCATGATAAATATATTCAGAACTGAGAGCAAAAAACCCTATTACCCAATGATCATTTCAGATGATGATCAGCAGGGCAATCCAATTCCTTGGGTGGCCCTTTCTGGCCTAGTTGGCGATCCAAAGGTGAATGACGTCTTGTATGGTGTCAGTGACTCATTTCTTTCGGAAGGCTTTATCTACAAGATTGATGTATCGAGAAGACCTGCTGTGATCACCGATCGACTGGTAATTAATGGGTCTTCACACAGCCTTGATCTCGAAGGAATTGCGATTGATGAAGATGGTTACTTTTGGGTTGGTAGTGAAGGTAACGACGGAACACGACCGAACTTGATCGTAAAAGTTGACCCAAACAACGGCAATGTCATTGAAGAGATCCAACTTCCTGCCGGCTTGGTCGATCAGCGCCGAAAGAACGGGATCGAGGGTATTGCCGTAACTCGTGAAAAGCTAGACGCTGGTGGAATCGATTTAGATGTTGATGTGATATATGTTGCAATTCAACGAGCATGGCCGAACGAAGGTGATACTGATAAAGTCAACACCAAAATTGGACGCTATGATGTCGTTCGAGGTTGGAGTTTTGTACATTACCCTTTACAACCGGAAGGTAACGGCGGGTGGATCGGTCTCTCGGAGTTAACGCTACTGCCCAATGGTAAATTTGCAGTCATTGAGCGTGATAAGGGATGGGGCACTTCCACCGCCCCGAATGCCGAGCTGAAAGCAATCTTCACGGTTGACCTGGCCGATTCAGAATTTCGCTCTTATGATGATCCATCGGGGTTAGTCACGATCCAAAAAACTCCGATGATCGACGTCTTACCAGAACTTGAAGTGACTAGCATTTGGACTGCAGAAAAGCTCGAAGGCTTAGGAGTTACGCGGGAAGGTGTACTCTACGCTGTTACGGACAATGATGGCGTTGATGACGCTCCTGGCGAAACACTCTTTTTGGAACTAGCTCGACTCAAGAATGGTAAAGACCGAGATCGTAAAGCCGACAGAGATCGCGATGATGACGATGGTCGAGAGCAGCGTCGTAAACGAGATTAAGATGAAGCGTTACCATTAGCAGGCTTACGCCGCTTGCGAATCTATCTGCAAAAACACCCTGAATACAGTCTGTAATCAGGGTGTTTTTAAATTTATGTGGCTTGTTAAAACATGTGCATGGTTATCAATTCATTCGAGTAAATTGGTACGCAAAATTCGCCACACTTGCGCAGCACGTCATTAGAAAAAAACTCTTTAGCTTCCACGATGAATCATCTTGACTCATCTCGATTAGTAAGTGCTGGTAAAACGACATTTCACGGATATCTCGGCTTGATTTAATCGATCATATGACGACCACCTTTGCCAGAGAGAATCCGGATAGCGATCCGCAAATCAGATGTTGCGTACCTTCCGAATTCAAAATTACTTTCAAACTCGAACAAAGAATGGTCTGAACACCTTGAACCGTAGGTCAGAATTGCCGCCGGAATGTTAAGAATTTGTTTTTCTTCCGAAATTGTACGGATAAACGAAAGCTCATTGAGAATACCTCGTTTAGCGTTTCTTTGAGCTCGATTTCCTAATTTGTGAATAGGAAAATGACTAGTTGCGATTGATCACTGGGGATATTTCTCCTGACTTTTCAATCCGCACAATCGAATCTTCCGCAACTGAAACCGCCTCGCCTCATTCCGACGGGTGCGAGCAACTTTGCTGCTGATCCCTACCTCAAGCTCACTTTTGATGGGATTCGAGCGTGTTACAAGAGTGTGTACTACGCTAGTTGGAATCAATGTGAAATCGCTCAAGTGACTTCGATCCAAAATGAATCAGCTTTTACAAATCGCCATCCTATTAGGCTGCCTTTCAGCGGGCCTTACGATCCTACGAGGAATGCCAAAGTTCATTTGGCATTGCCGAGATAACCAAATTCTTGTCCTTGGAGCATTGTTAAAAGCATGTGCATTGTTGTGGTGTTTATTCGTGTATGAGTACTTGCGGGATGCGAGTTTTCTTAAATGGTTGCCGGGGATAGTCCTACTCGGCGTAGGAATCCATTTGTGGGTGAAAGGAGGCGGTACATATGACGGGGAAGGTGCCGAGGACTTGTAGCACGCAGTACATCTGATCAAATTGGCTTAGTGTTTCAGCAATTCGCTACAAACAACCAGTTGTTACAATCTGTGTTTTTGGTTAGTTCGTACATTTCACTCTTCTGCAGCGCAGTACGCGCACCCCAAGAGAGTACTACGATGAACAGAAATCGCCTTCTGTGGTCGCTTCTACCTATTAACTCATCTGTATTTATTTTCTCATCGCTGCTACTACCAAAGGCGGGGACATTCTTTTATAGCGGTCCTGTGAGCTATTACCTCAATTCTAGGACTGATTGGCATATCGCATTTGTTGCAACATCCGCTTCTATTTTGTTTAGTGTCGGAATTTATCTAGCTCTTACAAGCATTGAACAAAACCGATGACAAAACGCTATGATTATTTTCGGACCATTGCCTCGGAACGACCGTCTACCCTAAGTAATGATTTGACGATAACTGCTGTTTTATCGAACTAGATCTTTCTCTCGATCGATTGAAAAATCACTTGGCGAGATTTCACGAACACACTCCTCAGAACTGAAAGCTTTAATTTTAATGACGCAGCAACACCGCAGGGCAATCGGTCGATCATTGATAGTGGGGATCTGCCTAGTGATCTTCGCGGGTTGGCTTTTGATTTCGTTACCACTTGGTGTGGGAAGCAGCATCGGAACGGGATCAAATGTGGACAAAGAAGTTCGCTTACCACTTGGACGTATTGGCGACTGCATCGAATCAATGATGATGTCACCGAACGACCTCGTATTTCTCAATCTCGGGTCAATCGGCAAAATTGAGAATCACGTTGTCCTTGCGCCCATCCCGAATGGAATCTCCTTAAGAGTTCCCAGCGTTAAGAAAAGCTACTGGTTCGATCAGAATCTCGATCTCGAAGACAAGCTCAGGGAAATCGCTAGTTCCTTGGATTTAACCATCAACGAGATTTCAGAAGAAAGCAGTAAAGGTGGTGCGAACTTTTCCCAGTTTGTAATCAAAGTAACTGGAGAACCTCATGTCGTTGCAAATCACATCGAAAGCATCATTTCACGCGCTTTCAGTGTAAGGGCATCCGAAGTTTGCCAGTACCAATTCTGCAATATGCCCTCGACTTTTTTAACTCGAGCAGACCAGCAACCCAAAACCATTTCCAACGATATGTTCGTCGATCAAGTTGAAAAGCTCGAGCTTATCTATTTAGGGGAGC
>JBMHCO010000153.1:0-3134 GCA_049889895.1 Rubripirellula sp. | reverse complement strand
AAAAGTTCTCCATAACCCACGATGCAAAAAATCACGCGACGCAGTCGCCTACCTCGAGTCCAACAAAATCCCCCACCAAATCATCAAATACCTCGAGGCACCCCCAACCGTTAACGAACTTCAAACGATTGTGAAACAACTCGGTATCAAGCCCGAACAATTGGTTCGCAAAAAGGAAAAGCTATACAAAGAATTGTCTTTAGGATCTGCAAAGCTATCTGACCTAGAGTGGATTCAGCTCCTAGTCGACCACCCCTCTCTGATTGAACGCCCTATCGTCCAGCATGAAAAGCAGGCTGTAATTGGCCGACCACTAGATAACGTGATCGCATTATTTGAAAACAAGTGATCCTTGTCGCCGTCGCCAAACTGGTTAGAAACTTCTATCCGTTCACAGATCGTGATGTCGACCGTGCCCGCAAAATTGTAAGCAACCATGAACGAGCAAAAAATTAGCAAGGATGAAGTCACACCGCCGCATCTGTATTTTAATCGACGGTCCTTGATGCGAACGGGCGCGGTAGCTCTGAGCACAGCGACAACCGCTTCTGTTTACCGGTGGTTTAATCCTGCTGAGAAGGTATCCAATGATGCAAAATCACTTGAAGGCCTCGTAGCACAGGACGATTTAAAAACGATAGTATCTGCGACTGGATGGGAAACCGATGAAGACAGAACACCTGAAGTTGACGTGGTCAACTACAACAACTTTTATGAATTCACCACGGATAAACGCCGAGTTGCTTTAGTCGCGAAAGATTTCAAGACAGACAACTGGGAATTGACGATCGATGGACTTGTCGAGAATCCGTTAACCTTAACGATCGACCAAATTCACTCAATTGCACCACCGCAGGAACGTATTTATCGAATGCGTTGCGTCGAAGCATGGTCGATGGTCATACCTTGGGCTGGCTTACCACTCCACCAGATACTTGAGACTGCGCGGCCGCTGAGCAATGCAAAGTACGTTGCCTTTGAAACCTTATTTGACCCAACTCGCATGCCTGGTCAGAAGAAAAAAGTGCTTGAATGGCCATACGTTGAAGGACTGACCATCGACGAAGCGATGCATCCCCTAACGCTTCTTGCAACGGGTCTCTATGGCAAAGAACTACCCCCACAAGATGGTGCGCCAATTCGATTAGTCGTTCCTTGGAAGTATGGGTTCAAGGGAATCAAGTCGATTGTAAGAATCACCTTAGTTGATCAGCAGCCACCAACGAGTTGGAATCGTTACGCACCATCTGAATATGGTTTCTATGCGAATGTAAATCCACATGTCGATCATCCAAGGTGGAGTCAAGCAACGGAGCAACGGATTGGTGAATCAGGTCGGCGGAAAACGCTGATGTTCAATGGATACGAAGATCAAGTTGCATCGCTTTATGACGGAATGGACCTGAGAACATATTTCTAAGTCAAGCAAGTTGATGAGCTCATCTAAATTCACAAATCTGCTGATTTGCATTAACGCCAGCATCCCCCTCGCCATTCTTGGATTGGATTACTGGAATCAGAATCTAGGCGCCAACGCGGTTAATACAGCAATCCACATTACGGGGATCGTCAGCTTAGTCTTATTGCTATTATCTCTGGCAGTCACCCCCATTATTCGCGTCACACACCAAAAGCATTGGTTCGCGGCCCGGAAAACCTTCGGGCTCTTCGGGTTCTTCTATGCGGTTGTCCACCTCACTATCTATTTCTTTCTCGATCGAGAAGGAGATGTCTCAAGCCTCGTTCATGAAATGGCAACCAGACGGTTTCTTCTGGTCGGAACCCTAGCCATCGTGCTGCTGCTACCTCTAGCGTTAACATCAACTCAAAGAATGCGAAAGCGTCTGGGGTTTAAGAAATGGAAGCGTCTACATCGATTGGCTTATCTGATCGCGGTGCTAGTCGTACTCCATTATTACATGGAAGTGAAATCTGATACCCAATCACCAATTGCATTTGCCGTGGTTCTCGGATTCATTCTGGCCAGCCGAATTCCCTTTCGCGGAACGGCAAACAACCCGAATGTTGATCCAGAAAACCAGAGGGTAATTAAAACGAAGAGCAAATGGAGTGGCGATCTTATTCTGACCCAAATCAGGAATGATTCACATAACGTGAAGAGTTTTCGGTTGGCTCCAAATGATCGTGACAGACTACCGTTTCGGTTTTTAGCCGGTCAATTTATCAACCTCACTCTGAACGACAACTCGGCACCACTGCAGCGATCCTACACGATTGCATCATCCCCACATCAGCTAGATTGGATCGAGATATCCGTTAAGAAAGAACCGAGCGGTAAAGGCTCCGGTTACCTACATGAAAGCTCAAATGTCGGTGATGTTTTTCAGGTGAATGGACCTCACGGCAAATTCTTTTTCGACGCAGACCTCACTCGCCGATTGATTCTGATCGCCGGCGGTGTCGGAATCACCCCTATCATGTCCATGATACGATTCATACGTGATATCAATTGGCAAGGTGAGGTGAACGTTCTCCTGTCAGCCAAAACAGAATCCGATCTTTTGTTCAATGATGAATTACGTGAGATTCGTCAATTACATAAAAACATATCGATTGAGCAGACGCTTACCCAAAATAGCAATTCGAATTGGACTGGTCGCACGGGACGCATAGACCCGGAGACGATACGCAAAATGGAGCCGGATCAAGACGGGACACATGTATTCATTTGCGGGCCCAACGCCATGGCCGATGAAATATCCTCAATGGTTCTAGAGACTGGGATTAACCCAAGAAATCTTCATCGAGAGAGCTTTGGAGGAAGACGTAGTGGATCAGTACGATTCGATACAACAGACCAAGAAACACACACTGTCGAATTCTCAAACTCGAAACAGAAAGTTAATATCTCTAATAACACAACTCTTCTTGAGTTAGCGGAAAGCTACAACGTCACTATCGAATCTGACTGCCGTGCTGGGATATGCGGACAATGCAAAGTGAAGCTAATTCGTGGACAAGTTGACATGGACTGCGAAGATGCTCTCACTGATCAAGAACAAGCGAGCAGCATGATTCTGGCGTGTCAGTCAATCGCCAAATCCGATTTAATCGTAGAAGCATGACCAAGCTCTATGTGCTTGCTGCATAACAAAGAGCAAGTTGAACCAATC
>JBMHCO010000152.1:0-2798 GCA_049889895.1 Rubripirellula sp. | reverse complement strand
CATGGTGGTAATGAAAACCTTGAAGCTATTGCTCTGCTTAAACGATTCAATGAGGCGGTTTACAATCGTTTTGAGATTGGCAGTGTAACCATCGAGCGACTCGGTCAGCGTGCCATTGATCTTGTCACGGTTCCCTTGTGTCTTCGACTGAGGGTGTCGATAGCAGAGGTCCCACAAGCCCCAGTTGAAGTGGATCACGTCCCAATGCCCTGGCTGGGCGGAAAGCCATTGGTCTAGTTTCTCGACGCCGTAGGCGGAGTTTCTCCCGTTGGTCGGAATCCGATAGACATCGGCTTTGCCTTGCAATTCTCGCCGCACATAGGCGGTGTAGCCAATGGAGATTGAATCCCCAATGAGTAGCACGTTGGGTAACTCTGGATTGTCTGCCTTGGGATTTGCAAACGCCAGTTTCCGATCAAGGTAGAGCTCTTGTGTGCTCGCCAAGTCGTTAACCTTCGTCGACTTCGCGGGTGGCACCGGTGGATCGGCAAGCGCTGGTGCGATGGATGTCGCGACGATCCAAAATGCCAGAGACAGAAACAAGTGGTTGGTCCACAGGGGCAAGCCGTTCATGTTGATGGGCAACGTTGGGGGAATTGGGGGGGATTGCCGCGATGAGCCGTGGCACCCACAGCTCTCAAGCCTACAAGCACGACGCGCCAGTTTTGATGTTGCGCGGCGTTGGAACTGCTAGCAAAGATTGGTCTTGAAAAAGAGGTGAGACATCCTGCATTTTGGGAGTTACAACACAAACAAAAACAGGAGCTCACCAATGGCAATCATGGATGATTCGCTGCCCGAAATCAAGGCGTTCTTCGCATCTGCTACCCGAATCTCGTACCTGCGGCAGATGGTCATCCGATTCATGATCTCGATCCTGATCCGGCACGGCCGAAACTCCTGCATGAACGCGGCCAGCGTCGTTGACAGCAAGCCCTTGCATCGCGCTCAACCGGCCAGGTTTCTCTTGAAATGGCGAAGTGGGATCGCAAGTCTTCTCAGCGTTGCCCTGCGCCAATTGCTGCGCGGTGAGGACTGGAACGGTCGCTATCTGCTGATCATCGATTCGACCATGATCGGTCTTCAAGGCACAACCACTGAGAATACATACAGCACTGGAAATCGAAAACGACGACCGGCGGAACATCGACGCTACAGCAAACACAAATACGCTTACCGAAGTTGTCATTGCTTTGTTTTCGGCTTGCTAATCGCCCCCGGTGGCGTACGAGTTCCGACGTACCTTCCCTACTACACCGGGCCTTATGCAAAGTCCAAAAAGCTAAAGCGCCGCACCCAGGCACAGCTCGCCGCACAGATTATCGATGAACTTCCCGTGCCCCCTGGCATCGAACTTATTGTGCTTGGAGACACGGCTTTTGATGCGGAAATCGTCCGCGAGAGCTGTCAGAAAAGGGACTGGCACTGGGTCACGCCAGTCAATGCGAACCGAGTTTTCGCTGGCAAGCGTGGTAGCCGCCCACGAGTCAGCTCACACATCGAACACTTGTCGACAAACCGTTTCCAAACCATTCGGATCCATCCGAGTTCGGGCAGCTACTGCAAGCAGCGGCGGCTTTCTGAACATCGCAATGAATCCAAGAAAACAACGCGGACCTTTCATGTCTGCTCAGAAAAGCGCGAGGTCCACAGCGTGGGCATGGTCATGCTCGTCTTTTCGTCAACAAAGCCCATCAAGGGAAAAGCGAAACGGGAATCGACAAAAGTTCTCATGACCAATGCCACCCATCTCTCTAGCCGACAGGTGGTGGAGCTCTACGGCATGCGTTGGCAAATTGAGTTGCTGTTCAAGGAACTCAAGAGCACTCTGGGCATGCACCAGTATCGCTTGAAACGATTCGAGGCAGTGGAGAGCTGGATCGATGTGGTTCTGATCACATTCTGCTACCTCGAGTGGACTCGCCAGCGAAAACTCTCTGATCGCCGCATCACCTCGGAAGAGCGTCAGCGATGGCAGCGGCAACGCAGCTACGGTCTCCGTCAAGCGGTGCTGACCGGCATCCAAATTCGCCAACACAAATGGATCGCAAAGAGACTGAAATCTAAACACGGACGCAAAACACTGACAAAAACTTACACAGCACTTTTAGCCCGCGAATATCGATGCGCAGCATGAGATTCCCTGCATCATGCGCAACATCAAAAAGCGCCAACGAGTGTGTCGCGGCTGTTTGAAATCAAATTGACAAATTGCCGTCAGAGAGCCCAGAACTCCCTTGCTTGCGCAGCGGGCTTGTATGAACGGTGCAACATCAAAATGCGCCAGCGAGTGTGTCGCGGCTGTTCGCATTGAATCGACACTGTACCTGCCAGGAAGCCCGCAATTCCCTTGCTGGCGTGGCGGGCTTGTATGAATCACGCTCGGAGGGACTTCGCAACATCCACTCCTGCGTTACCAAGACGCCACTCAGGGCCGCTGTCTAAACCACTTCTGCCACGGCGTGGCGATCAGCAGGAACAGGGAAGCTCTTGGTCATCTCCTTGATTTCCCCACGAATTTGCTCGTGCAGTGACGCGTCGTCTGCGTTCGAGAGAGCCTGGTGAATCCAGGCTCCGACCCGTTGCATTTCTTCCGTGCCCATACCACGAGTGGTCAGTGCAGGGGTTCCGATGCGGATGCCAGATGGATCCATTGGCTTGCGTTGGTCGAACGGGATCATGTTCATGTTGACAGTGATACCGCATTCATCCAAGACAGCCTCGGCGCGTTTGCCGCCAAGTCCAAGCGAGGTGACGTCAACCAGCATCAGGTGATTGTCGGTGCCGCCGCTGACGAG
>JBMHCO010000151.1:0-3055 GCA_049889895.1 Rubripirellula sp. | reverse complement strand
ACTAGATCTCGAGTGCCGCTGCTCATTGATTTCGTGTCGCAATTGACACGGAAAACAGAAGTTACGGATTCGAGGATTCGAACGCACCCTTGAAGTAGGTCTCGTTGACGAAGACACCGTTGAACATGTCCGTCGGAGCGACTTCCAAGGTGCTGTCGGTGTACCCGACGGTGACGTATTGATCCGCAGTTAAATCGCCGGGGACTGGGAAGCCTGGATTGAGGTAACCGTCGCCGTTTTTGTCGGTGAAGGTTACGACCGAACCATCTGCCATCAGGATGTTGGCTTGGCCGCTGTGGATAGCAAACCAGTCACGAGTGTGCTGAAGGTAAGTTCCACCGAGGGTGGCGTCAGTGCTTGCCTGTTTGCAATTGATCGTGGTCGCCTCACCTCGTTCGCAAGCAACCTGTAAGTTCAAGTTGTCGTTAGCTTTGATCAAGCGAAGACCGATGTTCGATCCATCCCACTGAGCAGGTCCGTCGTTGAACGCTTCGGTAAGAAGCATGCCCGAGGGAAGCTCAACTTTGGTGTTGGCAACTGGAGCCACGAGGATTGCTTCATCGATGTCCCCAGGGCCGGCGTCACCCAAGATGCCGATCTGCGACGCCGGGATCCGGCTCTTGTCGATGACGCTCAGTTGAATCGGGCCAGCGGTGCCGCCGAGCTCTTTGAACTTACCAGACGCGTCTCGGTCATAGGCGGTTCCATCGGCAGTGATGCAGGTACCGCCATTGGCAACGATGTCGCTGTTGGCATCGTAGATCGTTTTTGGGTTGGTTCGAACGAGGTGATAGCCAGCGGCGTAGTTTGTCATGTAGCCTTTGTCGACGTACTGTGCACCCACATACGCAACACGGTCGGATCCCGTAAGGAGTGCGGTGCCAGAGGCATCGATGATCAAGGCACCTGCACCCTGACGCATGCGGGCGTAGGTGTTGCCTTGTTTTGGTACCTTTGCACCGTCAACAGTATCACCACCGAGAAGGTCATTCAGCTTTTCAGAAGCCTTGCCGGGATTGGTGGGGCAAAGCATGTCACCTGGAAGTGCGTTTCCGCTGTTGACCAAGTCAGCAACCCAACCGATCGAATCCATGTCACCGTCACGGTACCAGTCTGATGCACCGGTGGTGAATCGACCTAGCGGGTCACGGTTTGCAAACTCGGTTAGTCCGATTCCGAACTGACGAAGGTTGCTGGAGCACTGAGTCCGACGAGCAGCTTCGCGAGCTTTCGTCAGGGCTGGCAACGCGAGCGATGCCAAAAGAGCGATGATGGAGATTACCACCAACAATTCAATCAGGGTGAAACCTGAATTTCGCGATCGCGACATTATTATGATGTCCTTAGAGTTACTCTGGACTTTATGTGAAGGTTTAGTCCAGAATGGGTTAAACATGGTGGAGTGTGTGGTGAGTCATCCGCGGAAGCTATTTGCCGCCAGCAAACGTTTCCACGACTCTTCATGCACTCCGCTTCCTGAAAATTTTCCAGAAACACGATTCGTTGAATCTGTGTCTTTGATTCTCGTTGCGGTTTTCGAATGACCGCTTGTTTCTCTTGTGGGCTTCATTACCCGCAGCGAACCGCGTCAATCCTGACACGCGGCCTAATCAAACTATTCCTCTTTGTGAAATCGGGTTAGGTCGCTTGTTCGCCTCCTTGAGTTAATGGTATTTCGACCGCTTAGACTAAGTCTTGTTACTGCGTTCTCCGACCTATTCGCCCTTGGTTGTGAGCGAATAAAAGCTGGCGAGGTTCAACCGCTCGACCTCAATCTCAGAATCGGTCCAATAAACGGCACCGCCAGCACCGGCAATGTCTGCACCGTCAAAGCCGTTGTTGATAAACCCGTCATTGTTTCGGTCAGCGATGGATTGGACGGATCCGTCTGCCATAAGGACGTTAACAACACCCGAATGGATTGGAGCCATGCCTCGATAATCCTGACGCGTATCGTGCCGCCAGGTTTTCAGCCAGCCATTAGGGCCAGATCGTTGATGTCCATTTGCGAACGATGGTGTCTGCAGGAAGTTAGGATTGTCCGCGTCGGCATTTCCATCTCCGTCAGTATCAATCCGCTTACGGTTTCCGATCGGACCGCCAACAATTGAGGTTCCGTAGAAAGACCCTGCAGCAATCCATTCACCCAGCGGTGCCGAAATCGCGCCGACTGCTGATGCATCGCAAAGCAGAGGGACCGTGCTGCCTGGAGCCTTTCCACTGTCTAGCTGACGGGTGGTTAATGGCCCTGTCGTCACGTTCAAGCTTTTAATCGAACGCTCGTTAATCGCTGTCTTGAGCGGCCGCAAATTGCCGCTAGTATCCAACCTCGCTTCGGATCTCGTGAGGAACCAAGTGGCGGCGTAGTTCGTGTTGAAACCTTTCTCGATCATTTCTGTGGTGACGAGATTAATTCGATCGGCTCCCAGTGCAGAGAGATTGTCATCGACCACAACACGTGAGACGTTGCGAATGACTAGCCCTGTTTCGTCCGTGTAAGGTTTGCTGCCGAGGCGATCGCCGATCGATTCGGCTGTAAACGAACCAACCGATGAGGTGAGCATTTGCTCAACGGCAGCGGATGTCAGCACACTGCTGCTGGGGCAACGCATTTCACTTGGGATCATTCCCCGTTTGACAAGGTCAGCCACCCAGCCAATTTCGGTTGGGACACCATCCTTTTCCAGATCAAATGCACCTGAACAAAAAGTGCCGCTGGGACTATCGATTGAGTGCTTGGTTAGACCTACGCCGAAGTTCTTAAGATTGCTCTGACACTGAGCGCTTCTTGCCGCTTCTCTCGCTTTCGAAATTGCGGGCAAAAGCAGTCCCACTAGCACGCCGATGATGGTGATGACAACCAGCATCTCAACGAGCGTGAAACCACTCGCTGCCGGCAGTTTGGTGGAGTGTCTTTTCGAGCTGATGGTCGCGGGGCCAATCGCGATGCGTGTTCGCTGCGTGCGATCAGCTTTAGGCGAATTCAATCCGTTGTCTTTAAGGCTCTTCATGATCAAAGCGTTAATTCGCTCTCACTGCTTCCCAGAAAGCTTCA
>JBMHCO010000150.1:0-39036 GCA_049889895.1 Rubripirellula sp. | reverse complement strand
AAGTCGCTTCGTTGTCTTTTCTGGCACCAACTCTGCAACGATCTCAGCCTCCAGTATCTCGTCGTCATCATCATCGAGGCGAACCAGTCGCTCGGTCTTGCGATTTGAATACTGCGACTGTACGGCTGTTCTTGAGCGCTGCGTCTGCCCGCGCACCTCCTGCTCGCGTTGCTGGCTCGCCTTCTCGGCGCGACGCTTAGCCGCTCTTGCTAGAAAGTCTTCCAAATCACCAGACATCAGTCTCACCAATATGCGATACGCAAACTCAAGCTATTGAACCACCCCAGAACACCGCCGCACTACCGTGTCTCGAGAGGCTGTGCCCCATCTTTTGCGGTCGTAGCAAGTGATTTTCGCATCTCCGTGTCCGCATTAACATTCTGCAACTTGTAGTAGTCCATGATGTTCAACTGACCCGAGCGAAATGCATCAGCCATCGCTCGCGGCACCGCCGCCTGAGCTGCTACAACCGAAGCTCGGCTGTCTTCGATCTTTGCCTGATTCTCTTGTTCCTCAGCCACCGCTGCTGCCCGTTTACCCTCGGCTCTGGCACGTGCAACCTGCGTATCAGCCTCAGCCTGATCGGCTTGCAACCGAGCACCGATGTTTGCCCCAACATCGATATCAGCAATGTCAATCGAGACGATTTCAAATGCTGTTTGAGAGTCCAAACGCTTTGCTAAAACTGCCTTACTAATCACATCAGGGTTTTCCAAAACCGCTTTGTGATCAGCCGCCGAACCAATCGCGCTAACAATTCCCTCGCCGACTCGAGCGATGATGGTCTCCTCGGTCGCCCCGCCAATCAGTTGCTGCAAGTTCGCCCTGACTGTCACTCGAGCCTTCACCTTCAACTGAATGCCATCTTTTGCGACCGCATCCAGAGATGGCTTTGTAGCACCCCGCGGCGGACAATCAATCACCTTGGGATAGACGCTGGTTTGTACGGATTCAAGAACATCGCGTCCGGCGAGGTCAATTGCGGCCGCCTCACGAAAGGTCAATGAAATCGTCTTCGCTTTCTTGGCAGCAATCAAAGCTCGAATCACTTGCTGGACATTTCCACCAGCCAGAAAATGCGCCTCGAGTGCTTCACTGGTCAGATCTGGGTCAACCAACCCCGCCTGTGTCGCCATGATCTTGCTATGCACGATCGTGCGGACATTCACCTTACGGAAGGTCATCCCGAGCAGATTGAAAAAACTGATGTCCGCTCGGGTCAATTGCGACTGAATCCATAGACCAAAGTAACGGCTGAACACCAAAAGGCTGATCATGATCAGCCCGAAGACAATCCCCGCAATGATTAATCCAACCATTGCACCGCTAGCTAATTCGGTCTCTCGTGCCTGCCCAAGCAACTGCATGCCAAGCATTACCTTAAACCCAGTGGAGTAAAAGAATTTGATTGATTGTGCTGAACCGACACTGATTCTTCAGAGGTCCAGTGTTTCCATAATACTGCAAAGAGCCCCGTAATACCGCAACCATTCGTAGACTGGCATCCGATTAGCGCAACATTGAAAAAACCGACCATGTCCGGTGATTCAAAACAGCGCGCAAAAAAAGGCTGAGTCCCATTAGAACTCAGCCTTCAATGATTTCTTGCATCAAAGGAGCGTTATGACTTATCTGAATCCTTGTCAGCACCAGCAGGTGTTTTGTCATCGTACTTGGCCTGAGGAATGCTCGAATCTTCCTTGGCAGCAACGACACTGTGGTAGACAGCGAACTCATTATCGTCTGAATCTGACGATTGATCGACCTTCTCTTCGGTAACGTTTGCTGCTTCGACAATCATCTCAATCACCTTTCTCTCGATGATCTGATTGCGGAGAGCATCCATCTGCCCCTGCTTTTCAAGCCTTGCCCGCACTCGGCGTTCAGGCTGATCACTCTGTTGTGCAATCAACGCGATTTCGACGTTGTAATCTGCTTCTTCTGCTTCGACGTTCTCTTCTTCAGCGATCTTTTCAAGGATGAAGTGTTCGCGGAGAGCCGATTCGGTAGATGCCTGCGCGTTTTGCTTTGAGGCATTTACGAAGCGGCGAACGGCATCTTCGTCGAAACCGCTGCGACGCAACTCAAGAACTTTACGCTCGAGTTCTCGCATGGTCTGACGTTTCACCAAAGACTCAGGCAAGTCAAAGTTGGAATCTCCAGCCAAAGATTGAATGACGGTCTTACGCAGCTCTTGCTGGGTGCGGTAATCAGCCTGACGTACCAATGAATCACGAACGAAGGTCTTAAGCTCGTCCTCAGACTCAAAGTCACCGAGTTCTTCCAAGAATGATTCAGTGAGCTCTGGCATCTCGCGTTTTAGAACTTCAACAACCTTGAAGGTTGCCTGCACTTCCTTTCCACGAAGCGACTCGTCGGCCAAACCGTCAGCTAGTTTGACGGTGACCTCTCTTGATTCACCCTCTTTCACTCCGGCCATCACCGAACCAAAATCGGATGCAACCGCATCGGTGAAACTAAGTCTCTCTTGAAGTGTGACTCGTTCCTCTTCCATCTCAGAGACGGACTTACCATCGAGAGCGAACTTACCACTGATTAAAAGTTCATCACCGATCTCCGCAGGTGCATCGGTCGCTTCGAGGGTGGCGTACTTTGCCAGCACTCGGTCAATCGCTGTTTGAACTTCAGCGTCACCAATCTCTTCGACTGGCTTGGTGATATCGAGACCTTTCCAAGTCGGCGTATCAAATTCCGGGCGTACTTCAATCTGGAATTGATACTTGAAATCACCCGAATCCGGGATTTCAATCGAGTTGTAATCAAAGTCAGGCTCACCAATCGCAGAGAACTGCTCAGTGTCGGTGACCTGAGAAAGGCTGTCCATCAACAGAGAGCCTTTGACCTGCTCAGTGACTCGATCTTTGAATTGCTTCTCAACAAGCTTCCGCGGAGCACGACCACTGCGAAAACCTGGAACCTGCGCTTCAGGAACCAGTTCGTCGTACGCATCTTTGAGGTAGCGTTGCACTTCTGCTTCGGGAATCGTGACCACCACTTCACGCAAGCAGGCTTGCGGACTTTCAACCTTAACTTCTAGTTGAATGGGCGCTTTTTCTTGGGCTTCGGCCACTTCGTTCTCGGTAGAGGTGGACATCCTTCGACAGACCTCGAATCTTTTTCGGGTTCAGGTATTTCGGGTAACTCAGATTCGTTTTCGGAAAACCAACGCTCACAGTCCAACTCAAATGCCAAAGGACTGCGTCATCGGATCGATCACTCTCAAGACTGAACGCACACCACGAAGTGCGGGTCTTTGAGATCAAGTAAGCAGGCAAAACTGCCACCACGGCTCCCCGCTCACGGGAATCTTGCCGCTGATCTCAACTGGAAATCTGGGTTAAATAAAAATCAAGCGGGGTAGTCTATCGTCCAAGGCTTCAATCGAGCAAGCGGTAAACCGTAAAACCCGTCAAACCGATGCTCGTAATGGGTCCGAATTGATTCTCAGGCAGAATGCCCGAGAATCAGGTCTTGCCGTAAAACAGGCCGAGCCTATAATCTGCTCACATCGACCAACTCATGCGGCTGTAGCTCAGTTGGCAGAGCATCACGTTGCCAACGTGATTGTCGTGGGTTCGAATCCCATCAGCCGCTCTTTTTCTTTCTTGCCTACCTCTAGGCACCCCCCCGCCGAGGGAAAAAGCTCCTTCGTTCAACTATCTTAAGCAGTTCTTTGAACGGTTAGGAAAACGGTTCTTGCCCCCGACTATTGAAATGTTGACCGAGAATCCTGCGGTTGCTGAATTGTTCTTGTCTCCAAATGGTCTCTAAAGGTACACCCAACCGAAGAAACTTGGGTATAACCTCGAAATCGGATTCGATCCGCCCAACTCTACCTAGAACGACATCAAAAGCGGATTCAAAGTGCCCCACGCAGAGCTTGGCCCAATCGCAGTTCACCTCCCAGAGCGGGTAGAAACGAACGAAATGCTTGCCGAGCAATACCCTCGTTGGGACTTAGAGCTCATTGCGGAGAAAACCGGAATTCGCCGACGCCACATTGCTGCGGAAAACGAAACAGCGTCTGACTTAGCTGTCATGGCCTCGGAGAAGCTTTTCGCAGAGCATGACATCAAGCGAGAAGAGATTGATTTTGTTTTGCTTTGCACACAAACACCTGACTACCCTCTGCCGACCACAAGTTGCTTAATCCAAGATCGCCTAGGCCTTAGTACTCGTTGCGGTGCCCTAGACTTCAATCTTGGATGCAGTGGTTATGTGTACGGCTTGGCGATGGCGGATGGCCTGATCCAAAGTGGTGCAGCAAAGAAAATTCTTCTACTGACGGCTGAAACTTACAGCAAATATATCGATGCGGAAGATCGTAGCCTCCGAACTATTTTTGGCGATGGAGCAACAGCCACCCTGTTGACCGCGTCCCCACAGAAATCGCTTTGGGGATTTCAATTTGGTAGTGATGGAAGCGGCGGTGATATGCTGCTTGTTTCAGATGGAGGGGGAAGGCTGGAACAAGATGCCATCAAGCCACGCCATCGAAAACGTTGGAAAAGTCGGCTGTACATGGACGGACCGAGTCTCATCAACTTTACCGTCGAGGCGATTCCTCATCTAGTTGATGAGATCCTCACGCAGAACGGGCTTCAGGACTCTGACATTGATCACTACCTGTTCCATCAGGCGACGTGGAAGATGCTGGATCAACTTCGCTCTCGGATGGATGTACACGAAGATCGTTTACCCATTGAACTTGCCGACATCGGCAACACTGTCTCCTGCACCATACCGATTCTGATCGATAGAATGCGTGCTAAGGATCGCTTCAAACCAGATTCAAACAACATGCTGGTCGGTTTCGGCGTTGGTCTCTCCTGGGCTGGTTGTCTCTGGAAGGATCAATACGGAAAGTAGATGCTTAAAGATCGAACCCAACTTGAATAAGAATAAGAATGGGGTACCGAATCTCACACCAAAAGTGTCGCTGAGGATCGGAGCTTACCGACCGTGCTGCTTGGGATCATGACATGAATCACAACCTGACTGGCCGCCTCCTTATCGCCTCTCCGTATCTATCTGATGGACATTTCATGCGGTCGGTGGTGTTCATCGTTCGCCACGAACTTGATGGAGCATTTGGATTGTCCATCAACCGTCCCATCGAAAAACGGTTCCGGGACCTACTTCATGAAGCTGTCGACTCGGCTAAAGTTCGAGACGACGATCAAATCTTTATCGGCGGTCCGGTACCGGGTCCCATCATGGCGTTGCACAATCTTGCGGGAATTGGAGATCCATGTAACTGCCCGTCCGATAACCAAGACGGCGAGGATGAGCTAAAGCCGGGTGAAACAATCACCCAAGGCGTTAAACACACGGTTCATGACTGCCCGGCGGATCCGTGGGGGTCCATGTCCATCGATTTGGGAAACCCACAAGCTTGGATCACCAGTGATGAAGATCATTTGCGGCTGTTACTCTCACGAACCGATGCCCATGTCAGATACTTCAAAGACTACAGCGGCTGGGGGCCTGGTCAACTCGATGAAGAACTCAAAGTCGGCGGCTGGTTAGTTGGCGATGCCACGGAAGAGATTCTTTTTGGATCACCTCACGATGCATGGGAAATCGCTGTCAAACAATGTGGTCACAAAATACTCAATGACATCACTCCGAACGCTGGCAGCATTGACCCAAACTTAAATTAACTCAGCAGCCTGCTGTGTTAATTTCTTGAACCTGTTCAGGATGAAGCACCTTTAGCGAGAGAGCTATGCGACGCTATGTAATCGGTGACATTCATGGGTGCGCGAAAGCGTTGCGTTCACTGATCGAATCCATCAGTCCCGAAAGTGATGATGAGCTGGTTTTCCTAGGGGACTACATCGACCGTGGCCCAAACAGTCGCGATGTTATTCAACAGATCACTGAACTTCGAGAGCATTGTTTGGTGGTCCCTCTTCGTGGCAATCACGAGCTCATGCTTCTCGGTGTCCTTGGCGGTCTTGACGACCAAGTGTGGCTAGAAAACGGTGGCATTTCGACCGTCAGCAGTTACGGTGGCTCACTTTCTAAAATGCCAACGAGCCACATGGATTTCTTTCAGTCGCTGCAATCGTATTATGAAACCAGCGACTCCATTTTCGTGCATGCGGGATACCATCCCGAACAGGCAATTCACGAACAGGATCAGGCGATCACCTACTGGAATCACCTGCCAGAAATCCTACCTGCACCGCACAAGAGTGGGAAACGAGTTTTTGTCGGCCACACGCCCCAAGCCAATGGTAACGTCTTAGATGGCGGACACATCATTTGCGTCGACACCTACTGTTTCGGCGGTGGATACTTAACTGCCTACGAAACCTTCTCCTGCGAAGTCATTCAAGCTGATCGCCATGGGCATCTTCGCCGCACTCCGCTTCAAAGAATCGCGGCAAATTTTCAGCAATGGATGCAGCGTTGGCGACGCAGCTAACGCGAAAACGGAAGCTCTTAGCTTTTTGTGTAATTCGGGAACATCAACGACGGATTGATCCTTCGATTACATTGTCACCTAGATCCGCGATACGCACCTTGCTCCAGTTTGAAACTCATTCATTGGGTAACGATTTCTGCACTGAGTGATCCGAGTTGCCCACCAAAAGTATGAGCATCTACTTGCAATTGGTAACGGGTCTCCGCATCGGACAAGTCAAACTCAATGGTAAAACGCCCCTCTTCATCCGTTTCCGCAAAAGGATTCCAGTACAAAGTTTCTTGATAATCAGGCATTTCAGGCTCAGCGTTCTCCACTCGCTGGTGAGCATATTGTCGGATTGGAAACTGGAGTTCTTGGATCAACTTCTCCGCTGCCGCCTCAGCAGTCATCCCTCGAATCACCCTTAGATTTTTCAAATCCTCGACACTTAAACGATTCGACGTTTCCCCACCAACCGAAGTATTTTCAGATTCAGCATTTCGAACTTGATTCAGTTGGCGAAGCAACCAAGCGACTTTGCGCTCAGGCAACAAGTCCGCCCAGCGTTCGTCGACATTTTTCCATTCGGCTGGCGAATCCACCTGAGCTTGGTCTAACGAGATGCCAGTGTCCATTAACATGGGGCTTGGGACTTTCGAGCGTCTAGCTGAAGTCTGTGGAGGCATCTGGTTGAGCATCGCAGGTGCCATTTCAACGGGTCCCTCATTACCAAAGGTCGCTGCTTCTTCGTTACTCGGTAGAACGTCATTCATCGATTGATTGGCCATTTCAGTCTGTGAATCGGATTCAATCATTGCATCAATCGATTCAACATTGGCTCCACATCCAGCAAGTCCCAATCCACTGAGACCAAGTGCAAGCAGGCAAATAAGCGGGGTACAAGTGTTCGCAACCTGAGAACGTTGACGATGCCAAAAAAAGACAAAACACCAAGAGCCCAGCATGAAAATCAAAACGTACCCGAGTTCAACCCAAGCAGCCCTCAGCGATGAATCCATCGCCCGACGATAAGACAGCCAATCAGCGACAAGCTCCTCTTGGTTACCCGCCACGGATTCATCAGCCGAATCCATACCATTGATGGCCAACAACTTAACGAGCAAAGCTTGAAACTCATCACCATTAGCAGTCTCTTCCCAAGTCGCAAACCGACGCCATCCCTGAGTTCCCAACAAAAGATCCAGATGCTGCTCCGCTTCGGCGTTGTTCGCTAGTAAGACGTCTGCGGTCTCAAGAGCCTCAGGATGTTTAATCTCGCTAAGAAGCAAAAACTTTGTCGTCATCGATGCAGGTGCCATCGCACGAAGACTAAGCGATCCTTGATCGACAACCGAAACTCCCAGTATCGCTCGCTGCGGCTGATTCAAATGATTCGTCACTTGCAGTTCTATCTGCACTTTCTCACCGGGTGAGCGAACGCCCACTAGCCCTGCTTGGTCAACGCTGCGAACTTGTAACCGCTGAGAAGGACGACGAAAAATAAGCCGCTCCGCGACGGGATGCCAACGCCCGTCCTGCAACTCGAGAAGTGTAACCCGAACAACACCACCTACAGTTTGATCAAGCGGTAGATCGACCTCAGTGTCTCCTCTGATCAAGTCAATCTCTCGTCTCGCAATGACGTTTCCACGACAGGCGACCTGAACCAAGGTGGTCTTTGGCATCTCGCTACGAATGATCATTTGCAAGGATTCGCTTTCTGCGATGACACCGCCAAGCAAGTCAATCACAGGCAAGCCCTCTTTGATCTCGGGCAACTCAAATGACTGCTTGGCCGATGCCTCGGAGCCAACAACTTCCACGCTGTATTGCTCATTGGCAGCGGGCACGAAACGGAAACGCCCCAAACCCTCATACATCGTCTCGACCTCAACCAGCCGTTCGCCTGCGCGATTAACCAACCAGCCGCGCAGCGGAGCCGCCTGACGATTGGCATCGGTTACCGCGAAATAAACCTGGTTCAAGACGCCCGCCGACAGGTCACCTCCTTCAGGGTAAAAATCGATACTGAGGGCACCATTCTGCATTGGAATCGGAAACGTTCGAACCTCTGCATCAACCCCAGCACCAACGGTTACTCTAAGGTTGAGAACATCTGAGAACTGCTCGGGTAAGTCGAATTCGATTTCCACTTCACCTTCATCAGACACCTCGAATTGTTCCGTGCCTTGCTCTTCGCCACCGAGCAAAACACTCGCTGTGATCATCTTGGGGACTGACCGAATCGCTTGACTAACGGGTGCAATTTGGAGCATCGCATCCAAGCGATCACCCGGACGGTAACTCTCACGAGTCCAACGAACCTTTTGGTCATAGAGCGGAACCCGGTAAGATCGAATCTGAAAACTCACGTTTTCATCGGGGAACATTTGATCGAGACTATGAACGCTAAGTTCATAGTCGCCGGGAATCACATCCGCTGGCAAATTGAAGACACCCTGGCCCACACCGCTTTGAGTCACACCCACCTGTGGCGTGAACTGCTGATCTTCAATCTCCGTGGTTTGCGCCGCAACGACCTGCCGCAGCGTGAATTCAATTGGAAATCCAGACACAGGCTGCAATGAACGACGGTTCAGCGTCAGCGAACGAAAGAAAACATCATCTCCCGGCCGATACACGGGTCGATCCATCGTCAAATGAGTGACTGCTCGTGTCCGTGGAACATTCATTGACAAAGAGGATGCTTCCACGTTTCCTGCGGACGCCTTTGCTACGACATCCAAAACAGCGTCTTGCGGAATTACCAAACGCTCAGGCAAGACAATCCTCGCCAAGCCTTCTCGGTCAGATTTTGTCGACCCAGAAAATAAAACGCCCGCGGGCGATAACAATCGAAACGAAATATTAGCAGGCACTACTGGCGCCGCGTTACCTACGACGGTGCGACTAACGATGGATGTCAGCACTTGGTAATGGAGTTGACCTGTCAAACCATGATCGCCCAGAGGTTTGATTTCCAACGCCGTTTTAGCGACGGGCGAAGGTGGTAACCTTAGCAAGTAGCCACGGCCAACGACCAAGCAGCCAATCATTGCCGCGATCATGGCCCATCCAGTTGCCCATACCGCTGAACGACCGCTCGAGCCAGAACCTTTAACGAGAGGTGTTACCTTCAATTGAACATCGTCCACACTCGGCTCTGCGTTAGCCTGTACAGAGTCATCTCCAGCTTGCTCTAAAACATTTGCGTGGCGAGCTAACTCCATGAAGTCGGTTTTTTCGATCTCTGTTGGCACCGACAGAGTCGCTTGCTGAATCTTTCCCGCGAAGCCCTGAGCTTCCAACCACAGTTGAGCAACCTCCTCACTGCTAGCGATTCTGTCGCGCAACTCCTGTGCCTCACGCGCATCAAGCAGACCATAATGCAGTTCGATCAACTGCTGCTTGAGTGCTTCTATTTCTTGATGATTCATGGGTTTGCTCCCAATGATTCCCGTAACTGCTTGAGGGCAGAACGCATCCTCGTTTTCACGGTTCCGATGGGAATCGCAACCGCATCTGCAATCGCTTCGTAAGTCATTTCACCGTTTTGGCGTAACAAAAAAACCTCTTGCTCCTCGGGACGCAGTCGCATCACTGCCGACCGCAACTGCCTGACCTGTTCATCCTGCATTAGTTCTTGCTCCGGTACCATCGAACCAGCAGCCACGGGAATTTCGTCAGGGAGTGTTTGCCGTTTTCGATTCCAAGCTGACTTTCGATGGTCACGAGCCGTGTTCACAGCAATCCTGAAAACCCAACCCCTCAGGTTTGTGATTTCCTCGATGGATGATCGATTTCGCCAACACTTCAGAAACGTCTCTTGCAGCACATCGCGAGCCTCTTCGGCATTTCCAACGATGCAATAAAGTGTCCCTATCAATTCCCGATGCGCATGGTCAAATTCAGCTGCAAGCTTTTTACCGGCAGCTTCCTCTTCCACAGATTCGATGGAATCAACTTGACTGTTCATGCCCTACCATTTTGACGAATCAAACTCGTCAAACGTTTTCCAACCATCAAAAAAACCTCGAAGTGAGGGCCGTCGAAACGGTTCACTCCGAGGTTTTTCATAGTCACCTGTTATCGGAATCTAGAGACTAGACTGTAAATCGTCATCTCCCAGTAAACTCGACAATGCTTCGTCAGACGCATCAGCGGCATCACCCTGATTGACGTTGGAGTCAAAGAACCAGTCAGCCGCAGCGGCGGTCGATGATGATTCAACCTCAAGAGATCCAGAGAAGATTTCATCTACCGATTCTTCAACCGAATTCTCTACCGCGTCAAAGTTCGTAACCGGAAGGCCGGAAACAGTTCCTGCTGCATAGCTCGTGGTGGTACCAAAAGGCACTACCATTTCACCACCCGCGTTGTTGATGGTGGCCAGTTCGTTGATCACGACCAAGGCATCACTAGCAGAGATGCTACCGTTGCCGTTGACGTCAAGGTAATCCGGAGGAGCTGAACCAATTTCGCTCACAGGAACGGAAGTGGCAGTCCCGGATGTCAAACGTCGGTTCAGGAAGTTGATCACCCGAAGAGCGTCGATCGCGGAGACGCGACCATCAGCATTCACATCTGCTTGCAAGATTGGGTTCTGATAGGTCGATGAGGTGAGATTGATCGTGACGGTGACAAAGTCACTGTAGCGTGATCCATCTGTTACTCGGTAACTGAAGGTATCCGTTTGACCCACCTGACCTGTCGTGTTCGTATAGACGAAGATGCCATTTGGATTGACGGCCAAGGTACCCTTTGTCGGATAAACAATCGATGACACATCCACACTGATCGCGTCACCATCTGGATCGAAGTCGTTAGCGATCAGGCCGAACTGTGTGTCCTGAATCTGCAGCACTGAACCAAGTGCTACCGAGTAGACATCGTCGACCGCGATTGGATCATCTTCTACTGGCGTCACGTTCAATGTGAAGGTGTCAGTGACAGACGCGGTGCCATCCGATGCAGCAATCGCAATCACGGTGGACCCGTTCCCGTTTGGCTTAAGCACAATTTGCATCACACCGCCTGGGAAGCTGATCGATTGAACAAACGGATGCTCAGCGATCTGTTGGACCGTTGGGTTCACAAGAGCACCCAATTGGGCAACCGAATACTCAAGAGTATCACCATCCGGATCACTGAAGACGCTTGACATCGTGACCGCTACAGCAGGCGTGTCCTCAACCACCGTGATGGTGCCGATTGGGTTATCCAATTGCGGGCCATCTGGGGTATCAGCCACCGAAACCTGAATCGTCTGAGAAGTGCTATTTGCATCCACGGACGAATCGGTCGCAGTGATCGTTAAATCGATTGGTGTCGCCGAGCCAGCGTAAGATGGCAAGGTGATCTGCAGGGTGTTGCTTCCAGCACCCACAACGGTTGCAACAACCGAAGCAGGATCACTCGAGGAGACCGCGAATGTCATCGACTCACTGTCTGGTTCGGTGAACCATGTATTCAAGTCGTAAGTGAACGTTTGCGGAATCGCTTTGCTTTCGACGAAACTCAGATCATCGGTAGCAGGAACGTATCCTAGAACACCATCTTTACCAATGAATGCTGGAGGATCATTCACCGCTTCAACGGTAATGTTCACCGTTCCATCTGCAAACGAGGTTGGATTTCCAACCTCGGCAATGCGGTAAGTGAACGAGTCGGCACCGCTAAATTGGTTAGCAGGTGTGTAGATCAGATCATTGTTCACCCGAACAATGGTTCCACCCTGAACGGAAGTTGCATCAAACGAGACAAACTCGATCGACTGACCCGTTTCGTTAGCAGGACCCGCAGTGTCGTTGCTCAGCAAGTCAGCAATTGCAATCGTAGCTGGCACATTTTCCTGAGTCGTCACGTTATCGTCACCCGGACGCGGTGGATCATTTTGTGGAGTCAAAGTGATCTGAACCGTGCCGATGTTAGCCGAGACGAGAGCCGTTTGCCCTGCCGCTGGAACATCTGAAACCTCATACGAGAACTCATCTGTACCAAAGTGATCAGCAGGTGGCGTGTAAGTCACGCTCTTACCATCTGCAGCAATCGCGAGCGTTCCACCCTGCTGCGTGGTCAATGAATTTGCACCAAAGAAAGCCGAGAAGAAGACCAAGTCTTGATCTGATTCGTTGGCCGGCCCTGGCTGGTAAAACGGATCAATCAGGTCAGCAGCAGTGAACGTTGTCTCTGCATCCTCGACGATTGTCTTGGAGACCACAGGGGCAGCAGGTGTGGCAACAGGAGCATCATTCTCTGGATCAACAGTGACTGTAATCGTTAACGCCGTCGGACTAACCAGTTGAGTCTCTGGAGATCCAGGGTGAATATCCGTTACTCTCGCGGTGAAGCTGAACGTTCCGAAGTAGTCCGCAGCTGGTGCGTAACTGAAGGTTCCATTCGCGTTGATGGTGACCACGCCTGCGGTGACTCCTGCAGCATCCGTTACGGTCTGAGGACCAACGTCACCGGCAAAGATCTCAACGAGGTCACCATCTGGATCGGTGATCCCACTGAGTAATCCTGACGCAGCATCAACGACGTTAAGCGTGGTGTCTTCCGTCGCGGTGTAACTCAGCGAGCTTTGGGCATCGGAAATCTGTGGCGGCAAACCAGGCAAAATCTGAATGGCGTAATCTTCGACCTCTCCACTCAGAGCCAAGCCTTCGGCTGTCAGACCACCTTCTTTCGATACACGGAAGCGAGCATAGGTCGTTACCGCGGTCGGCGGAATCGGTGCCGTCTCGGGAACCACGATTCCGTAGGTTCGTGTGCTAACTCCGCCAGTATCCGAGAACACATTCGAAACGACTCCCTGAAGTTCTTCAGGCAATAGTTCGCTACGGAGCGCATCAAACGAAGCGGTGTTAGGCTGCGGTATGATTTGTTCGCCCGGGTCATCCCAGTCACCATCGGCGTTGAAGTCGATCCAAGCTTCGAGGATACCGCCGCCGGTCACACTGACCTCAATCGGCGTAGCAACACCACGGTTTAGAACACCGTAAGGATTCTCTTCACTGACAAAGATCACTCCATCCTCGTCATCAGCACCGACCGTCACGATAGCTTCGGTCGCAGAAATGGTTTCGATTGAAACATTTGCAGGCTGCAGTGGGCTTTCGATGATCGCCAAGCGAATGGCATCTGCGATCGAAGTTGCCGAAGTCGGATCAGTAGGACGAATGGCGAAGTTATCTTCATCAAACGCACCTTGCGAACTTGTCGCGACGTCGAACTCCAATGTTGACTGAGCGGTGCCAAGATCAATGGTGATGGTATCACCGTCTCTTGTTAGCGGATCAACCAAGCTGGTATCGATCGCAATCACCGCACGACCATCAGCAAAGGTCGTATTGAAGAGAGTACCCTCACTTGAAATAGCGATCGTAACATCGTCACGCAGTGCAGAAATACCAGGCAGGCCGTCCACATCCGCATCGACTTTGGTCCCCAATCTCAAGCGACCACCAAGCACATGGCGAGGTCCGTTGTTCGCAGAAGTGGTTGGGTAACGCCCAGCCACACCATAAAGCGGATCAGGTGCATCACCATAATCGAATAATGCGGTAGGCATCAGGATCGTGAACTGAGTTGTCAGATCGGATCGATTTGCCTTGAGCAGGTTACCAGCCTCGTCCTTGACGCCCGGCAGGAAGAAGTTCTTAACGTAGCCACCGAGGTCAGCAACTCCCGCGAAGAACTCCGCGTTGGTGACAAAGAACGTGCTTCCACCACGGTCAACCGCCGTGATTGGCGTGACCGCAGGTTCACCAGCGACATTCACCGAGTTGATCGCATTGATCATGGCGAACTTCATTTCGGTTGAACCGAATGATGGTGAGTACTGAATTGGTGTCGCCCCACCAGGAACTCCGGTGAGCTCCAGTGTCGGTGCAGCCGCGATGTTGACAATCGTCCCAGGAATGTCGTTCAGGGAAACGCTGCCGGTAAGCTCGCCGGTCACCGAATCCACAACAACAACTGCGTTCAAGGTTAGACCGTTCAGGCTGTTGTTGATCGACGCCGCCAAGCTCTCCGCGACTTCCGCCGGTGTACTGCCCGGTTGGAATGGAACAGCAACGTTGCCGAAGCCCACGCCACCACCACCCGACGCGGTCTCAAACTCGTACCGAACGGTTGTGGAGCCTTGAGTGATTTCGAGCACCTCACCGTCGCGAACAATGTCACGACGTAGCGTTGCACCGCCCAACCCTGGTGCGGAAGTGATCTGACCGGTTGGGTCGAAGATCCCATCAATATTGACACGATCCTCTGAAATGCGTCCCAGCGAGACTCGGCCACCTGCTTGACCCGTTGCAGTGATACCTAATGCAACTGAGTTAATAGCAGCGACCAAGTTGGTCACAATCACATCGACCGTATCGAAGGAATTATAAAGAACCGGAATTGACCCTGGATAAGTTGGCAGTGTTCCAGCAACGTTGAACTCAAAGACGACTTCATTTCCGAGATCATCCGCAAGTACCAAGACGCTACCATCAAGAATACCGCCGCCGCCGACCAATGGCAGGCTTAGAACCAACGGGCCATTGATGGTGACCGTTGATGGCCCCGTCACGGACGGTGAACCGGTAACGGACATTGAATAACCATCTGTCTCGAGCCCAAGACCCGCTTCACCTCCAACTGCCAGCAACCCACCAGGAATCACTGTGATGTCATCCTGGTTCAAGCCATCAACAGCAATAAGCGACTGCATCGCATTTGCGATGAATGCAGTGAACTCATCCGCGGTGGTTGTTCGCGTGATGTTCACAGCGAAGTGATCAGGATCGACTCCATCGTCGGAAGGAACACCGTTTCCATCTGGCTCGTCGGTACGATTGATCTCAAGAACAACCGGCTCACTATCGTCCGCAGGAGAAATGGTAATCGTATCACCATCGATTGGAGTACGGCTCAGACCAACAACCTCCAAACGGCCTCGAACGACATTCGCCCCACCACTTACTGGCAGATTCAGATAAACGGTTCGTCCATCACCCTCAACCACCGGTTCAAGTCCCAGATTAGTTGCAAGGATCGCATCACGAATTGCAGCGGCAACTTCCTCTGGTGTTGAAGCGCCGGTGACATCCACCAAACGATTCTGCACGGAAATGATTCCATCGCCCGCGGTATCAAATTCGAAGCCGATCGGTGTGTCGCTACCATTGTCAATTCGGAACGAATCGCCATCAGCAATTCCACCGGGACCGACACCGGCCTGTGGAACTTGCAGAGCAAGCGTCCGAGCAAGTTGATCCAAGCCGCTAAGTGTTGTAATCGCGGTCGTACCTGGCTCACCGCCAATCACAACGCGATCCGCAAGAACGCGAACGTCAACATCAAGAGAGCCATCGTCAATCTTGGTTTGAATCGCAGCAGCCATGTTCTCGGCGATTTCCGTGAGGAAGAGCTGTAGATCAGCCTCTTCACTCGGAGTTGCCTGCGGCGGCAGTGCAATTGGCACTGTACCGGGCAGCGTCGAACCACCCTGTGCATTGAATTCAAAGATGACCGGAACATTCACACCGTCATTGATCTGGAACAGATCTCCGTCGCTCAAACCACCAATATCAGTCCCTGCACGCGGAACCACCAAGGTGATTGGCTGTGGTACGAACAACGAGTAACCCGACTCGAATTCAAAGACAATCTCGCCACCCTGACTATCGATGATGGTCAGTTGATCGCCGTCAGTTACCGCACTCGCCGAAGGGGCGACAAGAACGTCTCGATCCTGATTATTGATCTCAATTCGATACGATCGATCATTCTGCCATACGCCAGCAAGCGGTGTTAGCGTGATGAGCTTTCGTGTCTCGTCATAGAAGAAGGTGTAATCAACGCCTTCGGTCAACAGACGATCATTTTCAAGGAGCGTGACATTCGAACCGGCTGGTCGTAGCCCCTCAAGGACGGGCACGACAACAGTCGAATCGTCGATACCAATCCCAGTAAACGGATCCGACGAATCACCGTTATCTCGCAACTGAATCCGGAACTCTTTGTAAGTGCCTGACTGCAGATTGATCACGCTGACAGTTGAGTCTGAATCAACACCCGCAGCGTCATTATCCCGTGGCATTTCGGCGATTGCGATCGGTCCAACAAAATCTGCCAGTTCAACGGAACCGCGATCTTTGAAGACGGATGCACCAATACCACCAACCGATGCAAAATCAGGGTGATCGGCTCGCAAGACACCAGAGACATCGTGTGTGGGAGCTAACACGTTGGTGACGCCTAAACCAACTGAGGCTCGGACCTCGGCATAACCATCACGTTCAATCAGTGAATTCACTGATGAGTCGATAATGACCGAACCTTCGGACGGTTGGAAGTTGTTCGCCTCTGGGTGCTGCAACGACAAATCGCTTGAGCTCAACGTGATGTTGAAGTCATCGCTACCACCGTTGACGTTCGAGGTTCCGGGAGCGTTCACCCATCCTGTAAGGCTACTGTGGGTAACACCAATCGTGCTCTGAGCATTGGTGATATTGGCATTATTGAGGAAGTTATCTTGGAAGATATTTCCTACCACGATCACCTCAGCAGGCTTCGAATGCCCACGCCCTGAACCTAGTCCTAAAATACCATTGCTACTTTCAACCGCCACAGCCTCGTGCAGGTTCATAAAGATGTTGTTCAAGATCGTAGGGCTTGCACCACCAGCGACCATCACACCCGTTTCATTTAAGAGCTGATCGGCGTCTTCACCAGCAATTGGATCCAACCGTAAACCAGCAGCAATGGCCGCAGCACTCAGTTGAATTTCCGCGACGTTCTCGATTAGAGCGTATAGCTCAGTGGTGGCGTTATACCGAACTAACCCTTGCGGCGTTATCCCCGTAAAAGCGGAACCGACGTTACCGAAACCGGCATTTACACCGTTCTCTTGCTGCGAAGCGTTGTTATCGAGAGGAATGCTAATCTGCTCCCAGAAGAACCAAGGCAGCTCGTCTCCGACCTGCGTTTGACCCGAAACGCCACCAAGAGCCGTCGCCTTGCCCGGTCGTACAGCACCGGGAGTCGTACCGTCGTTAATGTAGTTGGGAATCACAGGAACGAGCGAACCAGCAGAACTTATCGCAAAGTTCATTGCAGCTTCAATTCCCTTCATCACATCATGCACTTCAGTGCCTGCTACGGGGACACCCACTACACCCGCACCATTCACCGTCACATTGTTTCCACCAACGAATTGGAAGGTCACCTGATTGGTACCGTTGCCCTGTGGGAACGCGGCGGGAATATCCTCGATGGCGGTTACCGTGAACGTGGTTCCGATGAGACTTGCCACGGCAACCTGATCCAAGTCGGCTTGATTGGCACCGTTCGGTGCGGGGTTATCAAAACTCATCACAAACGAGCGAGGTGAATACGAGCGAAGAGACAACGTGTATGAGCCTGTCCCACCGACGCCTTCCTTGCGATTTGCAAGCGTACGGCCAGAGTAGGAATCATTGCCCTCGGAGCTTACACCGACGTAATACACTCCCGACTTGGGTGCCACGAAATCAATGAATGGATCAGCGTTATTACCTGGCTCACCGTTACCCGTTAAAACCGCCGGAGCGGAGTCGCTACTGCTAATGGTTCGAGTGACACCTTGTGTGTCGACAAAACTCTGGACACTGCCACTCGCATCAAAAACCTGAAGTGATGTGTCTGGGTTACCGGCACCATTGGTGTCGATATCCGCAACCAATCGATCACCTACTTCCAAATAAACGCGATAGAAATCGACATCTGTTGTTGGAGCTTGCAACCCGCCATTATCGCCAATCACCGCAGTAACGGTGTAGTCATCCCGATGACTGCCGCTGATTCGCGTATCGACCGCATTGACGAACAAATCATTGGGTTCTGCAGCAGAACCTTCGCTCACGGTCCTTGAGCCGTCGTCACCAAAGATGGTGTTGTTGACAATCCTCGCAAATGGCTGCGGCGCTTCAGCAACCGGTGCTTGATAGTAACCAATGGCAGAGGCAACGCCTGGAATTTCATTACTTGCATAAACCGCCGTCGCACCTTCAATGTAAAGCGCTGGTGTCGGCGTATAGATCCCGAGTGGAGCTCCATCATCATCCAAAGGACCAGAGGTGTAGTACGGAGCAGTCAATGACGGACCAACCGAAACCTCAACTAGCTCGACCAATCCATTGGTCATCAGAATACTACCTTGAATTGCCTCACGAATTGAATGAAGCATTTCCAATTCAGAGTACTCGGTGAGTCGCCCCAAATAACCCTGCGATGGAATTGCGTGTACGTCATCATTGTGACGATAGTACACCGGCACATGCCCATCCTTTACACCATCACCACCATGCGTTAAGGCTCCCGGAGGATTATCAGTAATGCGGCCATCACCAATTTCTTCGAACTCAAAGACAACGCGAGTACCCGCCGCATCGATCACAAAGGTCGTCCCGTCAGCGATTGTCTCGCCCGTTCCAATCTCAATCACCCAGGGGGCCGTCTGACCGTCAATCTTGATACCAGTGTATTCAGCCTGATCAATGGTGTTACTTTGCACCACCACGCCGGGCGCTATACCTCCAAGAATATGATCGTTCAATTCGGGCAAATTAATGACACCACCGGGTTTCGGATTTGCAACCGGTGGTGCAACGAGCAAGTCTTCTTGTCCGAGGATGTATGCCGCACTCAAATAGTATTCGTCGTCCAGAGCGTCACCAACAAAGGCGACATTTGGATTGTCTTGATAGGGAGATCTCTCCCTTTCGCCAGGCTCGGACCAAATACCGATTCCGCGAACATCACTGATCTCATTGTGTTCAATAAGAACAACGCCTTGCTCTCGCTGATAGTTCGTATCACCAAACTCATCATAGAAGATGACCGGCATCAGCAAATGACCTTCTGAATCAAAGTTCAGCGGCCCAGCAGGAAGACTACCAGCAACAAGTGCTGCTTCCTCAAAGCTTCCAAATCGAACACCTGACAGAGCCAAGCGAGCCCCCGTAGGCACACCGCCATCGGCCTCACTACCGTCCAAGCCACCATCGGTCGTCGCTTCAATCGCAACAAAGTCCTGACCGTTGATTGCTCCACGAATTGCAGCTGCAAGTTCGGACGTCTCAGTAAGACCTGAGAAATCAACTTTGATGTTTCCAAATTCTACAAAGCCGTCATCATCAAATTCGAATATCTGATTCGTAACACCATCGCTCAGCACGAAAGTATCCCCATCAGCGATTTCAGCCACCTCGGGGATCACCATTGTGATCGCTTTGGTCAGTCGAGCGTTAGTATCGAAATCACTATCGATCGAGATGCCGGTTATGAACGATCCAAATCCGATCGGCGACGCGAACTCAGACGCCTTTCGAAGTTCAAGTTGATACTCACCGTTGTAAGGAGGGAAACTAGCATTGGTTAAATCAATGTCCTCAAATCGGGTGCCCTGCACCGCGCGGAAAATCTGTTCTCCCCGTTCCGCAAAGCCAACGATCAAGTCATCGATTCCGAGCCCCGTTCCAAATGGACTGATACCATTTTCGTAAACGATGCTCAAGGTAATCCCAGAATCACCCGCAAACGACTTCGTTACAGTTGGATCGAGCGGATCGACAATGACACTCGTCAGGTCAATGCGTTCCTGTTGCCATAGCGAATTGTCGGCACTCGAGTAAGCCACTAGATCGAGAGGATCATTTCCAGCATCCGCCCACTGGGTCGATTGAATCGTGATTCTGGCGGTATCATCGAATCCAAGATCTAACAAGCGGTTAAAGTAGAGGTACGGTTGATCAGCATCAACGTAGCCCGTCAGATCAATGGTACTCGCTGCATTGAGAATATTCTCCTCACCCAGCGGCACTGTGTTCCCAGCGGAACCGGAAGCGAGTGTTGCACTAAAATCAGGCAACGCGTTAATCGCGTCAATTAATGCCTGATACGTTGCAAGGGAATCACTACCAACATTCAGTTGCAGAATCCCATTTCCAAACAGCGGATTCCAAGTCGCATTTACTACACCGGACCCCGGCACCTCAGTCAGTGAAACGATGAAACTAGACAGCGGATCTTCACTATTAACCACTTCAATCGAATCTAAACCATTGCTGTACAACGCGACATTACCGACTTGCTCAGAAGTCGAAGCGACTGCTGGCAATCTAGAGTTGAAGTTGCCAGCGGTTTGAGATGCAGTAAAGAATCCAGTCGCAATGATTGCCCCCGCAACATTGGAAATCCGATTCAGATTCCCTGGTGTAGCGGTTGGGTTGTACTGAATTGTCAGCGTGCGGGTCGGAAGATCAAAAGAAGCATCTGGCGGGACATCATCAGTCACAGAATCATCGAACACAATTCGATAATCAGAGAAGCCCGGAGCAGTAGCGACTACCTGCAAACCTGAATTTGCTTGCCCGAGGAAATTGGTGTTGGTGATGGTGATATCTGCGGTATCCCCAAGATAATCAATTGAAATCTGGCCAACATCAGAGGCGGGGAACAAGTTCGTCCCGAGCGTTACCGCGGGATCAATAACCGTCGCAGTGAATCCAGCAACGCCATTAATCGCATTGACAATTGCGTCATAATCCGCGTTGGTTGCCGTTGCGGCAAGTGAGTTGTAATTAATCGTCAATACGCCGCCAGCAAAACCGGCCGTTGCTCCGGTGTCCTGAGCAGGATCTGCAGCGTCAACATAACGAACCGTGAAATTCGTCGTTGGATTGACGATTTCAATCTGATCCGCACCGCTGGTGAAGAGAGAATACCTAGCACCATACGAAACGTTCGCTGGATTAACCTCCGTTCGATCGAATTCGAGGTATTGGTCTCCATTGCCAACATCTGGGGTAACAAATCCAACCTTGGAATCAAGGGAGACTCGCATCACGTAGTTACCGGCCAAAGTGCTATCCGAGACATCTAACGCAGGTGTATCTGGGTTATAACTCGGGTTTGCATCCTCAGGCATTACAGCGATCAGATAATTACCAGACGCGAGGAAATTACCGTTGATCGGATCAGCAATGATGTACTGCGATTGACTCGATGGAATATCTACAGTCGCGAAGAAGGGGTCGTTCAGAGAAACGCTACCCAGCATTCCGTCTTCAATCATTTCCGAATCGGTGAACTCATTAGCCCCGAAGTTCCCCATCAGAATAAAGTCACCGGCTGGAGCGCCAAAACTATCGAGACTAAACAAGTGAAGCTTCGTATTGATGGACTGCCCCATGTCGAAGCCCTCATCAATATCAATCCACAGTCTGCCACCGCCCGCGGGAATATTGATCTTATAGATATCGGCAGGATCTCCACCTCCTAAAGTTCCCGCAACGGACACGTGAGCGATCGTCGTCGAGGTATTAAACGAGCCACCAAGTTCAGTTGCCGAGGTACCGATTGTATTGGTCTCAGTGAACGTCCAAGGCTGTGTGTCCAAGTCCATGTAGAACTTCGGCGTATCGTCTGGCCATTCATCGGCAAGATCCGCGCCCTCCGGGCGGGGTGGCTCAGGTGTTGTGGTGTGTACACCCGAGCTTGTCGAACCAAATCCCGATGGATTTGCAACAACGGTATCGAAGAAACTCTCGGGTCTGCCGTGACCAAAGAGCAAATCATCATTCAATCCAAAACCAGCAGGCAGCAAGGGTGAAGTTGAATCGAACAAATCGAATACCGTAACACCAGCAACGTCAGTGGTTGTCGCTTCATCGGCAAAACGGTCTTCAACAAGACGTGTTACCGAGTTAACAGGCTCTCGGATTGCGGTACCGAGATTCAAGCTAACTGGCTGCCGATCACTTTCAGTGATGGCGACAAAATAAGTTCCAGTGCCATCCCCGGGTAACGCGACCGGACCAACAAACGGGTCATTCGTGGTTAATGAACCTCTCACGAGACTCTCTAGGTCACTATTGGCTCCGAAAGCACTCGGCAAGTCATCCAATACGTTTGACGCGGTACCGAAGAAGATAAGCCTTGGTGCATCATTTAAGGTTTCGCCGACCAGCGGTGTCCCATCGGCATCATAAAAAATTGAGATGTTGACATCGTAACGGTCAAAGCCATCAGCGAAATCAATATCAAAGACGGTAGATTGAACACCAGTCACATCAAACTGATAGAGGTCGACGTCGTCCGGGTTGTAACCGAGCAGAGAGTCCCCAAGGCTACCACCGACACCAATCACTCCGCGATCATTAACGCTTAAATTACCAATGTACTGCGCGCCACTACCTACCGTTCCGCCGGCAGGCGTGTTGTTGTAAGCGGCACCATAACTGAACCCAGCAGCGACGGTCACAGCGGATTCGTTCTCTTGGGCTTCACCAAGAAGTGGAGAGTTTGACATCAAACCCTGAACGTGGATCGCGTTGTTGGCGTAACGAATGTCTGCGAATCGCACCAAGCTACCAGGGAACGCCTGCTCCTCAGTCAATCTAACTTGCATCCGGTAGTGACCACCGGTGATACCACCGGCTGCGTCATCGGGATTCAGCGATGCACTTCTTACGCGGACAAAGTAGACGCTACGTGCGCTTGGATCGGTCGAATTCCCTGGCAGGGATAGATGGATACCTGCATCACGTGGGTTATAGGAACCAAAGTCAGCATAGAGTCCAAAGTCATTTCGCTCGGTGTAGAACTCAGGATCCACCTGAAGGGAGCTAGTTACGCCATCGTCGAGTGTTGAATCGAAGATCGTGATTTCTGCCGGATTGGTGGCCATGGTCTCGTCGAAGCTATTATCACTTCGGGCGAGAACCGTTCCGTTCGCATCGAGAATTTCAATGACTGTATCAAGCGTGAAGCTTGTTGAATCGAGATCAATCCAAACAGGAGTTCCCGGTGACGCAGTGAAACTGTAGGCGTCGATGTCGGTGGTGCCACCAAGGTAGCCCTCGACCTCGAACCCTGCCCGTCGAGCGTGGTCCGCGGTGATCACATCCTTCGCCAACTCGCCGAGGTACTGCGCGTTGTCGACCGAGGCGTTCAACCCCGGAGGAACTTCGGTGAGCAACTCAAGTTCGGGCACAACCAGAATATTGTTGTCGTTGCTGTACTGATCAAGGTAGATACCACGCCAATCGTTTGGCATTGGACGACTAGAAACACCGTCGCCATCGTGATCGGTAAACGATGATCCATCAGGCGACATACCAGCGCCCACCGAATCATCATTCAGGCTCGTTAGCACAACGGGAGCCCCAGGCAGACCCAAGATGTGAACTGCACCGGCAATCCGATCGGTATTACCTACCTGACCTGAAGCAGTGATACCGGTTCCTTCATTGGCACTGTTCGGAGTACCAGGACCAGAGAACTTCACGACCAGACTCTCGTCCGGACGACTCATCAGACGCAAGCCGCCAGAGCTGTGGAAGTTACCGACTTCGATGTTATCAAACAGCAAGTGTGCGATATCGGTATCGTCAAAGATTGTTTCGGTAGTGATTTGTCCCGCTCGAACTTCCAAACCTGAAAGCTGGGAATTGCTGTCACCTTGATTCGGACCTTCGAAGACAACGTTCTCGTAGCGGTTGTATCGAATCAATGGACCATAGTTATCATCCAAACCACTAAATCGCTCGATGTCGCCAGTTGAACGACCTGGGTCGACACGATGATCTGCACCCATCGATTCAATATCGATGTTAATGATCGTTCCACGGTTATCGTAGAAGGTGTTACCAACGATCACAGGCTGCGATCCACGAACCATGATGGTCGAGATTGCATCGCGAACGTGCGAGCGCGCAGCAGGGTCATTGACCGCAACACCGTTGAGGGAAAGCAAACCATATCGGCCAGCTGGTCCAGCACCATCCTGACCGGTATCGTTCGTTTCGAACCTTGAGTTCGTGATACGTCCTTCGGCCTGAGTCAACTCGACGGGAGCGAATCCTCTTGCAAGACCACCGCGGAGCAGACTGATACCGCCAGCGTTGGCAAGTACGACGTAGTCAAAACTTAGCGTTGAATTCGGACCTGCATAGACACCTGACCAATCACCTCGATCGGCCGTCGTTGCGTTTCCATCGTTGTTGGTATCGAAGGTTCCACCAACACCGAAACGGTCATCAAGGGAACTGGTGAATACAATCGGATTGGTCTCGTCCGCTTCAGCAAGCAACTGAGTACCATGGCCCAATTCAATTCGCGATCCACGCAATTTGACAATCAAACCAGCATCCATCACCAGCGATGCGTCGAGGCGACCGCGAATACCCTGATGAGCTGGATCAAGAATAGCGTCCTGCCGTGAACCATCATCGATGAAGCTCACGGAGCCCGCGTCCAAGTAAGCGACCAGATAGAAATCGCCAGGTGCACCGGGGTCGGCTCGGTAGAGTCGACGCGACACATACTCGCTTAATCCGCCAACGGTAGGCAATGCGGTTAATTCGACACTGGCACCGCTCGTAAACGAACCAGGGATGGAAGTCGTAAAGGCAGCTGACGGTGCAGACTCGAACCCATCGGCATCGACGTAGGTCAGTTTGTACTCATAGGTGTCACCGCCATTGAGCAAACCGGACGAGAGCGGTTGCCAAGTCACATTCTGCCAAGTTGGAACAACATCATCCTGTACCGACCCACCAGGCGAACCAACGACGGTCAAATTCTCGGCGACATAGTGAACGATGTCCGTGTCATCAAATCGTGCAGCGACCGTGAACTCTTTGGGGGGATCCACCGGCGTTGTAGTCACTCGAATGAACAAGCCGTTGATACTATTTTCAACAAGCAGGTTGTTGTGAATATCCGGGCCGATGCGATCGTAATCGGCAGTAAAGATCCCGCCTTGCTGATACTGCGGAGCTTGGAAACTTGTCTCGGCAAAACTATTCGGAGCCGCGCTGATTGCTGAGTCAGCACTGTAAGTAATCGTGTTGAAGGCGACCGTTGGACGCATGTCTACGATCTGAATTGGATTGACCAGTTGCTGAACCGAATCAATCAACACATTCGATCCACCGCCGTAGCGAATTTCTGCGTGGTTCACCGTCTGCAGGAAGATACCTTCATCCTCTCGGTCACGACGCCCTTCAGCTTGGTCGATATCCCGGCGGAAAATGAGACCACCCCAGTTTCCAGATGATGGTGCAGGACTAATTCCAGATGCGGCAGTATCCACCAATCGGTCACGGGTGCTCGTGAAGATCACGCTACCGTCCGAATAGCCCTCGGTGCTGACCTGATCATCATCACCAAGCAAAGTGGTGACGACCGGATCGCCACTGAGACTCAAATCAACTAGACGCGGTGTACCAAGGACTTGCAACGCACCGTTGCTGCGGTCAACCTGAACGGTACTACTACCAATGTTGATGTACGAGTTGCGAAGCTTGAAGACCGCTCCGGCGTCAATCATCGTGGTGACGCCACTCGGAATATTCATCGAGCGACCATCGGTCAACGCTCCACCACCCGTTTCAGAAGTACCAATCTGGTAACTGAGATTGTCCGCTTCGGTGGTAATGTCATTGTCGAGACCGCCATTGCCCACGATTCGAACGATATCGCCATAGGCAGATGAACCGAATGCGTTTGCAACCGCCGAGTTTGCGATATTGTTAAATGGTCGATCGAGTGTCCCTTCGGCAAATGGCCCTGCAAGCTTATCCACAAAGATCGTTCGGCCGATGACTTCCATTCCGGAGAAGTCGCTCGAGAGATCAACGCTTCGCTCACCTGCAAACTCGAGAACCGGAGTCGATCCGGTTAGATCAAGGGCGACGGAAACCCCTGTGTTTCCTGTCTGTGCATTGATCGCCGTTGCCAGCTTCCCTGCAATATCCGCGGGAGTATCAATGGGGCTGAAAAGAACCTCGACGTTCCCTGGGGACGCACCACCGGCGACAGTCACAAACTCGTATTGGCGAACCACGCTTCCGCCGCTAACGATCGTCATAATCTGTCCAGGCTCGGCACGCTGGCCGTCACCTTCGACGGTTACTCGTCGTTGTAACGCACGAGTCTCAAACCAGAAGTTGTGAACGCCGCCTGGCACTCCATCACCATCGCCATCGAGTGGTGTTCCGGGCACCCCAGCTCGATCACTGTCCTGATCTCGTAGGACGTCAAGTTCATCAACCTGTGGCTCAAACTTTAGGTGCAACTCATAGTCACCCTGAGTCCGACCACCGTTTCCAGTTCCAGAAATGGTTGGGTCATATTGATCATTGCCACTCGCAGCAACACCGAGGTAGTAAACACCTTCGCCTAACGAAGCAATAATCCGAGAATCTTCACCAAAGTAATCATCGTTGCGATGGATCTTCTGAAGTCCGCCACCGGAAAGAAGTAGCGGCGAGAATGTCGTTAGGTCGGCGCCGCCGATGTCAGTGTTCGCATCACCGACCACAACGGCAGCTCGGAAAATCGAGCTCGCGAAAGGATGGTTGTTGATCGCGTCAACAAGATCGCCAACCAACACCTCAGTGACATTTGGACCGAGCCTTGGAAGGTCAACCAGAATCCCATTGGGGGATGGATTGCCTGACTGATCGAGTGATTGAAGCACTCTGATCTCAGTGTCACCAACACCGCGATCTGACTGCACGAACGAAATCGATGAATTATTGCCCAAGCGTCCTGGCATCAGCGAGTTGATCTGTAGACCCATGTCAGAGCCGAGACCAAGATCGGTCAGAACACCCGCAGACACTTCCTCAAATAGAGTCAACTCCGTATCAAGAAGACTCGAGTCCGCTAGACGCTCCGAGAAAGTCTCGGCAGTCAAGGTTCCCACTTGCGTTGGGTCGTCCAAGTCGACAACAAACCGGTAAAGGTCGATATCAACGCTGTCAGTACGATGCAGATACTGACCGTGCAGCACGTCATAGTTGTTCGGGAAAACTGGCTCGAGGTCGGTTAACGACTGAATCGACGCGTTCAAGAATCCTGAACTAAGCCCCATGATCGTCGGCGTGGAATCACCACGCACCGTTAGATCACCAGCGTCAGACATCGACAGCAAGTCTGTCGCTCTCTCAAGCCCCAAAAGCAGACCGATGCCGGCGACCGACTTACGAGTAAAGTCCTCGCCGTAATCGAGATTGAAATCGATCGATTTATCAAACACCAAAGCTGCATCGTCGTAGCCGGCAACGTTCGGGTTGTTTGGAATCCGCAGCGTCGCATTCAGAATTGAACCGTATGCGGTCGTTAAATCTGCATCAAATGCCGGCTGAACTCGCGAATCATCACCCACGGCAAAGGTGATCCCGTCGGATGAGGTCTCCCGGAATTGAACTCCAATGTTGCTAGACCATAAATCCAATGCTTCTCGGATTCTGGTTTTCTGGACTTCCGTAATCTGATTCAGATAATTCGTTCCAGTCAGCGGATCCGTTGCGAAAATACCTTGGAAGTTGTAGGCAACCTCAGTGACACCCGCTGTGACGTCTGCACCAAAGTCAGGGTTAATGTGGCTGAAACGATCGTCTGAACCGGGATCCAGATCACTACCGACGGGTTGAATCACGACAGTCTGTGGATCGATCGTTTCGCTAAGCAAGACACTCTTCAATGCAGTGCCCGTTGCAGGATCGACTTGCCCGAACACACCAACATCAAATGCCTCCTGCAGAGTATCGCCTACTGCAACCAAGGTGATCGCTGGAGAATCAACCAAGCGCGCGGGAACGAGGGTCACAGTCAAGTCCGCGGTGTTCTGCGGAGTTACCACCAACGCAATTTCACCGGATAGATTTGCCGTGATGTAATCCGCCAAATCCTGAACCGAAGGCGCAGCACCACCTAGATCAAAAACGATTGCCCCCAAGGAACCGCCAGCTAGCGTGTGTGACAAGCCTGCCGCACCGGAGTCGATAAAACTGATCTGCCGCCCAGCGCTATCTTCACCAACCAGACTCTGCTCCGTGAAACGCAGTGCAAGGCCTGAGACTCCAAAATCAACAACCGCCGAAGCAACCACGGTTGTCTGCAGCGGTGGCAGAATCACATCGAGACGATCATCGACCGCGGTCCCGATTCGCAGCCGGAACGTACCACCTTCGATAGGTACGCCCGAGTTGCCGTCAACATCTGGTCCCAATTCGTTGAGATCCTCAGCGAAAATCAAACGGGCAGTGTGAGTCGCTTCGTCATAAATCACCTCTTCCGGGTGATAGAGCGCATCATCGCTATTCCTTACCGTTCCTTGTGTAAGGAACAGTTGATAAAAACGAGGATGTTCAACTGAGCGAATGGTTGGGTTACCCGCATCGTCATGCTCAACGAACATTGGGTCTTCGTTGAAGTATACAACGATCTCATCTCGATTCTGCCGTAGCGTCCCGTCTGGTTGACGCACGACCGGTTGCGGAATCACCGCTTCAATGAGCGCACCCAACTTCAAGTTAAAGCGAGTCGTATCGATACGCTGCCCTGCAACCCGAGGCTGCAGAAGTTCGCCGAGCGTGTTACGAAGACCGACAATCCCTTTCGAAGGATCGTCATACCCAAACACTTCTACTTGATATTGATCATCGGGGAGTGCTTCAGAGAAGCGAACCACCACTTCGTTACTCGCGTTATCAGCAAGCGTCACCAAGCCTGGCTGAATCACAATGTCATCCGAAGTCCCCAGCTCACCGTCATCACCGGCTCGGGTAATCTTGACGGCATCAAAGGTGCCTGGATCGATGTTCTGATCTTGGTCAAAACGCAACGTCAACACACGAGGTGCCGTCTCAACGGTTGACCCCTCGACGATCAGTTCACCGACGTTGGGCTGGATCCCAACCAACTGAGGCCCTGCCAGCAGCTGCCGCGGCTCCAGCGTTTCGAGTAGGTGACGACGTCGCTTGTTACGGCTTAACTTACGTCCATCAAGACGCTCCTTGCCGAACTTACGTAGGTCATTGTTGTTTGAAGAGACCGTCGAAATGTTTTTTCGCTTACGCGAGGTCATAGACCGAACCTTCCAGGCGACGTGCTCCCCGTTGATGTTTCGACGGGGCACACAGTGAAACGGTGGTAGTAGGCAAGCATAAAACTCTGTCTCCGAAGCTGGCCGAGAGACGTCTTCTCACCTAACGATCGTCTTGCACGGAGCGCACCACGGGGCGCACCCATATGCAGACAGTCGCCAAGTATAGTTAGACCCTCAGAACCCGCAAACATTTGCTGTTTTTGCTTATCCTGACTTGAACAATATCGATGAGTATAGACGAGTGAAATTGCCTAGGCTGACGCTGACACTCGTAACGATTCGTGCCAGAAAGCATTCAATACCTCCTGACTGCGCCCGACCTTCCGTGCTCGGCCCGAGATTCTCAGACGGCTAAGGGCACCAAAAAGTTCCAACGATGGCACCCACCGAACCCTATCTGTCGTCTGCAGAACAACAAATTAAGGCGCATTCCGAGTTTCAAACCTCAGTGTGAAAACGGTTGGACAGGGAAAATATTGCTGACATTTCCGATTTTGCCTATGCCAACCTGCCCTCTTTCTCACGATGTGGCGTAACTGGAGGCCGTAAGACCTACCCTAACCCGACTTTCCGGTCACCAAAAACCACCTAAATTACCCGAGAACCACCCTTAAGGGCTATCTATACACCACCCATGCCGATTTCCCGATCCGCTGCTCGTGATCGCCAAAATCCCTCACCCATCACCGTCTGGGTAGCCTGAATCCCAATCCTCTTCGTCATCACGATCTGGATGCAAAGGGTCATCGGAGTCAAAAAAGAGATCCGCCAGACCTAGAGGAACCGACTCGCCTCCCAATGCTCGCTTGCGTCGCTTCGCGAGCTCCTCAAGATCACTCGCCTCCTCGCCCAAACATCGGTCCAGCGCCTCACGCCAAGCGGCGTCACGACTTAGCGGATGATCCAAATCCTGTCCCAAGCGTTTGATCGCATAACGTAAAAGGTTAATCCCATCGCGAGGTGAGAAATCTAACTTCAACTGATGGGATGACTGAAGAAACTCCACAGTCATCGCCAACATTTCAGGCTCGGCATAGGGTAGGTGATACCGCAGGATCTCCATCTCGTCGCGCTTGTTGGGAAAGCCTACCTTGAGCGTGGGCTGCAAACGACTAAGGATGTAATCGGGGATTTCAAACGTTGACTCATCATCATTCATCGTCACCGCCGCGCGAAACTCGCGAGCCGCGGGAATCTGAATTCCCGCGACAATCGACTCCACCATCCGCCGACCGTCAAACAAAGGAGCGAGGGACGCCCACGACTTTTCGTTCATCCGATTGCCTTCATCCAACAAACAGATCCCACCACAAATCATTGCTGAGACCAGTGGTGAAGCGTGATAGGAAATGTTGCCGTTCTGCCCGAGGACAGGTGTCACCAATAGGTCCTCGGGACGGGTGTCTGCCGTGCACTGAAAAATATAGAGCGGCAACCCCTGCTGCTTAGCGGCTGCTATCACCAGTTGAGTCTTCCCCATACCTGGGGACCCAAGAAGGCGAGGAGTCAGCGGCAAGTCGGACTCATCGACGGTGATCCAACAGGCGAGCAGTTGCATCAAGATGTCGTGCTGACCAATCCAACGTGCTGATCCTTCATAAGGCTTGGAAAGCTTGAGACGAACACCGTCAATTTCGACGTAGCCGTCTTGCTTGTCATTCGCCGCACCTTCATCGCCACTCATCCGATCTACCTCTCGCGAAATCCTAAAACGTCGATTGTTTCATCGAAATACATCATCGATGTTGCAGACCATCACTGAACAACAAATTCTTGATCAACGAAACTCGTAATCAACCAAACTCGTTTCATCTAAGGAGAAGCGTTTGGCACCAATGGAGCAAGAGGAGCTGTTACCTGCGGATGCCCCCCGTCAACATCCATCTGAATGGTCAGATGCCTTCGCCAAGCATGATCATCCGCCGCAGGGAAATCACTGCGAAAATGAACACCCCGTGATTCCGTTCTCGCGAGAGCCGCATCAACAATGCAGGAAGAGAGCAAAAGCATATTTTGCAATTCCCACCCTTCAATCGAATCAAATTGATGGGGCATGACGTAGGCAGCAAAGGAATGGATCGAATCCAGAGCCTCCCGCAAGCCTTCCGCCTGACGCTCCACTCCGACCAAACGCCCCATCAAGCTTTTTAGGGAAACTCGCACATCTGCCACGTCAAACGCTTCGGTAGGACGGTGAACGGGATGTTCAAGTGGAAGTGACACCATTTTCTGCGAGCCCTCGGCAGCAGCTCGTGATGCGGACTCCCCGGCGTGAGCTCCATACACCAGACCTTCAAGCAGGCTATTGCTTGCGAGACGGTTGGCACCATGAAGACCACTGCTGGTCACTTCACCGGCGGCCCATAGACCCGGCAGAGTCGTGCGACCCTGACGATCAATGGAGACTCCGCCGATCATATAGTGTGCACCGGGACGAACGGGAATTCGGTCACGTGCGATATCCAAACCAAATTTCGCACATGCTTTGGCGATTCCGGGAAAACGCTGGTGAACGTGATCGGAATCCAAGTGAGTCAAATCAAGGTAAACATTGGAGTGCTTCGTTTTTTCCATTTGCCGAATGATCGATTGGCTCACGATATCTCGCGGCGCTAACTCACCACGATCATCATAAGCGAGCATGAAGCGATCACCGTGGCAATCAACTAACCTCGCACCTTCGCCACGCAACGCTTCTGTTATCAACGAGCGAGAGGCACCAGCGATATAAAGTACGGTGGGGTGAAACTGCATGAACTCCATATCACGCAACTGAACCCCTGCGCGGTAAGCCAATGCGTGACCATCTCCGGTCGCAACGAGAGGGTTGGTTGACTCGCGAAAAACCTGACCCGCCCCACCGGAGCATAGGATGGTCTCCTTTGCCCAAACGATCACTGGTTGCTTTCCCTGTTGAACAATCAGGGCTCCTCGACAGCGTCCCTCATGCGTCAGCAGGTCGACCGTGAACGCATTCTCCCAGATGTCAATGTTCGCCTGATCACGCGTTCGGTCGATGATCGCTCGCATCACCTCCTGGCCTGTTGCATCACCTCGAGCATGCACGATGCGTTCTCGGCTGTGACCGCCTTCGCGTCCCAAAGAAAGCGTCCCCTCAAGCTGATCAAACTGCGTCCCCCAGGTGACCAGTTCCTCAATCCTCCTGGGCCCCTCACGAATGACCATGTCAACGATTTCGGGGTCACAAAGATTCCCGCCGGCCCCGAGGGTATCCTCAACATGTGACTCAAAACAATCTTCCGGATCGAGCACACCAGCGATACCACCCTGTGCATAAGAACTGTTGGACTCAGCAAGTCGATCTTTTGTGACAATCAACACACTTTGGTGCGAAGCAACCGCATTGGCAGCTCTCAACCCTGCCAATCCACCACCGATGATGAGGATATCGGTATACCGATGAAGTGCCCTTCTTGAATCGAATGGGAGCAGGTAGCGAGGAGTCAGCATGTCGTTTTTATTGGTCAGTCAGGAATTGTGCACTACCAGCGTAGCAAATCTCCCAGTGCTTCGATCGCGTTGTGAATGCTCCGATCGAGTCGTCAGCCTTGAGCCTCGTTTGCCCCCACGCCTCCGCACTGCAATTACCCTAGCGTTCAATCAAGCCATCGCAAGACAGAAAGCAAAGCCCCCCAGGCCTAGACACGCCCAGAATTGACGAAAACCCGCAGCAAACTCGTTTGGCATCGGATCCATCGCCGGAAAGGATGGCCGATCAGCCATCGTCACATCAGTCAACCAACGAATTCCTAATGCGATCTTTGCCGGTTAGCTAATCAAGGGAAAAAAAGACGCTTGAGAGGCTCAGTTAGACGCAAAAATCAGTTTGTCCACGAGAGCACCTCGACATCCATTCGCCTCCGAGGATACCCTTGTGCGTTGTAGATCACACCCTCCGACTATGTTTTTCTGCGCTTTCGATAGTGTCTCGAAGACGGCGATTGCTACCCTGCCTCCCAAAAGGCAGAGAAAAGCAGAACGCAGGAATGACCCGCTTAATTTGCCCTTTGAACAAATCCAGCCGCGTGGCTGAGGACCCGCACTCATGCAACATAACGACCTCACCGACAGCGAAACCGAAATGGATCCGCAGCTCACGACGATTCAACCGGGTGGTGGAGTGGTCATGTCGATCGAACTCGCTTGGGGCAAACTCCGACGAGCAATCCTCAGAATCGTGCGTCCGGGTTATGTCCGATCCATGGCCGAATCGCGACAAGGCACCCGTGGACCACTCCCGTTTGAACCGGTCGACCCTCGCGATCTGAAGTTCTACCGAAATCAAGACACCTACTGGTGGGCTGAGTCGGATGACCCGTTCACTTGGAGAGATGGATTACCGTTTGTTCGAGTTGGACTCGCGGAACTGATTCTTTTAGGTGGAGGCTTTGTCGCATTGGCAATCGCGGGTGCTTTCATTCATCCCCTCCTATCAATCCCTCCGGCGGTCATTGCAATTCTCGTTGCGTGGTTCTTTCGCGATCCTCATCGACAAATCCCATCACAACTCGGAACAGTCGTCTCACCGGCGGATGGAAAACTCGTACAAATCGAAACCATCGAGGATCCGGAACTTGGGACGTGCGTGCAATTTGGAATCTTTCTTTCCATCTTCAACGTTCACGCCAATCGAGCGTCCTTACCGGGACGGGTTGTTGCCGTGCGCTATCGCCCCGGAAAAATGCTCAATGCCCTGCGGCCCGAGTCCGCGAGAGAAAATGAAAACCTCGACGTCGTCTTAGTAGATAACGAAGAGATCCAGCCCAATGGACAACCAAGAAAGTTTAGGATTCGTCAAATCACCGGCCAGTTTGCTCGACGCATCGTTTGCTGGGTTCGCCCCGGTGACATCCTTAACCGTGGCGAAATGTATGGAATGATCAAGCTAGGATCACGTACCGAACTTATCATTCCAGCGGATGAGACATTAGAGATCACGGCAAAATTGGGTGATAAACTTTGCGCCGGCAGTACCACACTTGCTCGCTACCGAACGATTGTCAATCCAGCGAATACAAACGCGCAGCCGGAAAACTCAGCGCCAGAAAACCAACAATAAGAAAACTAAATATTTCGAGACGTACGGATCTTGAGATTCAGTGGGAAGAATTAGCTCACTGCAAGACACGACTACTCCAAAGCAGTTCCCCCGTGCCTATTTACTCAGGATACACTGAAGACGGCCGGCGTCCTAATCAAACGGTGCCACCATTAAATTGGCTGAACAGATTGGGCTGAAAGGTTAACCTAACAAGCAAACCACGCAACTTTTGAGGATAGGGTGGCCGCGGCAATCCGCCTCATAGCACTCCCTTTTTAGATCCCTTCCGAATCCTGTAGCAAGACGCGCATGAGCGAATTGAAGCGAGAGCTCCACCCGACAAATCCAACCCACGAGCAGGATTCGACCGATTCGGCCGCACGGGATTCCCTTGCGTCACAACCCGATGACGAGCAGGACCACGGCAAATCGTGGACTGGCCGACCAAAGAAACGTCGTAAAAAAAGACGACTTACACTTGCCGTCCTCCCAACCATGCTAACTCTTGGCAACGGAGTTTGCGGCTTGGCTGCGATCGCTATCGCGATGAGCGACGACCCACGCTGGAGCGGAGAAACCCAGTTGCTCATTGCGGGAACATTAATTTTTGGAGGGATGCTGTTTGATGCGTTAGACGGCTCCGCTGCCCGAATGACTGGGCAGGAAAGCCAGTTCGGAGCCGAACTTGATAGCCTCTGTGACGCCATCACCTTCGGTACCGCTCCCGCCGTGATTGTTTGGGAATACGCTCACGGAATGGCGCTACCACAAAAGATTAGCTGGGGCATTGGTGTGCTGTTTACACTGTGCGTGTTGATTCGCTTAGCTCGGTTCAATGTTGAAACCGATGAGGATGACACGCATGAAGGATTTGACGGGCTGCCCAGCCCCGCAGCGGCTGGCACGCTTGCATCCTTTGCCATCGCGATGCCTGAACTTGCAGGCTATGCAAACGATGCCGAGTACCCAGAACAGGTTCAGTGGTTCGCACAACAACTGCTACATGTCTCGCAGTACTTCATGGCCGCGTTGACATTGGTACTAGCCTATTTGATGGTGTCGCGTTTTCAGTACAAGCACGTCTTCCAACAACTCGTGCAGGGCAGACGTGCACCACACCAAATTGGACAAGCGCTCTTCGTTCTCATCGGAGCTTCGGTATTGCACTGGCTCGCGTTGCCAATTGCATTCTGCTACTACGCGTTCTCGCCGCCCATCCGAAGCATGCTTGGAACTTTAAGAAAGCAACCGACGAAAGCAGCGAACAGTCCTTAGCAAAGATTGGCCTTAGCAAAATCAGACCTAGCACCGCATGACTGAAATCATGCGGTGCCTCTTCTGCGATTGACTAAGCCAAAGAATCGATCACACCATTCAAGGTGCGACTCGGTCGCATTGCTCGCTCCACTTTTCCGGCATCCGGCTGATAATAACCGCCGATATCAACCGCTGAACCCTGAGCCGCATTGAGCTCATCGAGGATGATCGATTCTTGCTCTACAAGTTGTTTCGCAATCGGCGCAAACCGATCTCTCAACTCAACGTCCTGATCCTGCGTGGCGAGTGCTTGAGCCCAGTACATACTGAGGTAAAAGTGACTGCCTCGGTTATCCAGTTCATTCACTCGTCGACTCGGTGATTTATCTTCATTGAGAATCGTGCCGATCGCACTGTCGAGTGCTGCGGCGAGAACCGCAACCTTTTTGCAACTCATCTTGCTTGCTAGATCCTCTAGGGAGACACCCAAAGCAAGGAACTCACCAAGAGAATCCCAACGCAGGTGCCCTTCCTGAACAAACTGCTGAACGTGCTTAGGTGCAGAGCCACCAGCTCCCGTTTCAAACAAGCCACCACCAGCCAACAGTGGCACGATCGACAACATTTTCGCGCTGGTCCCCAGTTCTAAAATGGGGAACAGATCGGTCAGGTAGTCACGAAGCACATTACCTGTGACCGCGATCGAATCTTGGCCATCCTTTGCCCGCTGGCAGGCGTGACGAGTTGCCTCCACCGGTGACATGATTTGGATATCCAATCCTTCCGTATCATGCTCTGGTAAATATTGATTCACTTTCTTGATCAAGTTCGCGTCATGCGCGCGATTTGAGTCGAGCCAAAAGACGGTAGCTGAGCCGGTGGCACGAGCACGAACGACGGCCAACCTGACCCAATCCTGAATGGGAATGTCCTTGGTTTGGCACATCCGCCAAAGATCACCCGCCTCAACATCATGCTGCATGAGCACAGCACCATCGCTTGCAACCACACGGACCACCCCAGCTGCTTCCACTTGGAAAGTCTTGTCGTGGGATCCGTATTCCTCTGCCTTCTGAGCCATTAAGCCGATATTCGAAACATTACCCATCGAAGTAACATCAAAGGCACCATTCTGCTTACAGAAATCGATGGCTGCTTGATAAACGCCCGCGTAGCTTCGATCGGGAATCAACGCCTTGGTATCGTGCAATTGACCATCAGGCCCCCACATCTGGCCGGATGACCGAATCGCTGCAGGCATGGATGCATCAATAATGATGTCACTCGGCACGTGCAGGTTGGTAATTCCCTTGTCAGAATCCACCATGGCAAGCGGAGGTCCGGCAGCGTAGATGGAGTCAATCTCGGCTCGGATCGCCTCCTGCTGATCTTCAGGCAACTGATTGATCTTGGCATAGAGATCGCCAATCCCATTGCTCACATCAACACCTAACGAGTTGAGTACATCACCGTACTTTTCAAACACGCTGGCATAGTAAGCTGAAACGGCATGTCCGAAAATGATCGGATCAGAGACCTTCATCATGGTTGCCTTCATATGAAGACTCAACAACATTGATTGATCTCTCGCATCTTCAATCTCGCGTTCAAAGAATGCTCTCAGTGCCTTGCAACTCATGCGAGAAGAATCAATCACCTCGCCTTCCAGAAGATCCAATCCTTCTTTGAGAATCGTAACTTCGCCCTCAGCATTTACATGTTCAATACGCACCGAGTCCGCGGATTCCATTACATGGGATTGCTCGCTGCCATAGAAGTCACCTTCCGTCATTGAAGCAACGTGACTCTTAGAATCAGATGACCACGCCCCCATCGAGTGTGGATGCTGCTGAGCGTATTCCTTGACCGGCTTTGCCACGCGGCGGTCAGAATTTCCCTCGCGTAGAACAGGGTTCACCGCGCTGCCGAGGACCTTAGCGTAACGAAGCTTAATTGATTTTTCTTCGTCACTCTGCGGTTCCTCCGGAAAATCGGGAACCGGATATCCGTGGCTTTGCAATTCCTTGATCGCTGCGGTCAACTGTGGGATCGACGCACTGATGTTTGGAAGTTTCACAATATTGGCCTCTGGTAACTTGGCCAACTCTCCCAATCGACTTAACGCATCTTCTTGCTGTTGGTCAGAAGACAGGAATTCAGGAAAAGCCGAAACAATTCGACCTGCTAGCGAAATGTCCTTCAGCTCAACTTCAACCCCCGCAACCCCAACGAAAGCTCGCAGGATTGGCAGCAGGGAGGCAGTTGCAAGCGCTGGCGCTTCATCAGTCAGGGTGTAAGTAATCTTGGCTTTGGTATCGGTCACGCTAATCCTCGAATCTCCGGTGGGGTCACCGCTTCAAAAAACATCTCAAAATTGAACCGTATCCAATTGGCTCAACGCATTCATGCTGGACTTTCGCTCATGGGGTGTTCCTCCACCCCGTGATCGATCCTATCTTGATACCCCCGCGAGCCAGACGTTTCGTCTCCAACCTAGTAAGGCACAATTCCAACGTAGGACGGCACAGTATTAGGACGACACAGTTCCGCCACAATCAGATGGAAATCAATCGATCGATTTGGCTCAACATACTAACACCCCGATCCGCTATTAGGTGAGGGGGGTGGATTCTGAATCCACTAAATGATGCGAGCGATGCCTACTTATCCACTTTTTTGATCAACCATAGATCCACTGGTTTAAACTCAACGATCAAACACTAGCCAATTTTGACAAAGTCTCCTCCAAACACGATGCAGCGGAATGAAACACACCCTATCGCCCCAATTGCTCTTTTTGATTCACGCTCTGGTCGCTTTGCCTGCCGCAACTCATCTTGCTGCTCAACAAATAAACGTTCAGCCGCCAAACACGCAGCAAGAAACGGGCACTGGCAACGTGGAGACAAGGGAGAGCATCAATCCCGGAATCAACTCAAACTTCCTCGACCCTGAACTTGACGTGGATCAATGGGTTGCGAGATTCGAAGTTGAGAGCAGAGAGGTCTATCAGGCTCGAAAAGAAATTCTCGAGCAGATGAAACTCACCTCAGGCATGCGGATTGCGGATGTTGGTGCGGGCACCGGATTTTACTCGATCTTGTTTTCTGAGGCGGTTGGCGATGCCGGCTGGGTTTATGCCATTGATCTTTCACCAAAATTTGTCCCTTACCTGAGTCAGCAATTTGATCAGCGAAAACTCAACAACGTCACCACGGTGATGTGTGACCAAGATTCTATCTGCCTACCGCCTAACAGCGTGGATGTGGCATTCATCTGCGATGTCTATCACCATTTTGAATTCCCCGGTGACACCATGCGGTCCATTCATCGTGCACTTGGCGAAGG
>JBMHCO010000149.1:0-61962 GCA_049889895.1 Rubripirellula sp. | reverse complement strand
CATGAATCGCACCAATCGAAGGTCAAGTCCTCCTTCGATTTCTTCGGTTGCACCGTGGCAATCAAAACAATGTGCCCGAAAAATGGGTCGGATGTCTCGCTCGTAGGAAAGCGTGGCTTCTTCTGCAGTGATGCTCGACCCAACTGGTCCAAAATTGAGAGTCAAAAAGATCAACACTAGCGAGAGCTTGAGGCACTGCGATGATTGGAGCAAATTTGATCGCATCGTATTCTGCCGCATGGTCTTTATTGAAGGTGACATCGAATCGTCTCACGATTCTTATCAAGATAACTGACCTGTTTTACGCCCGCAAAGCGAAGGTAGTTTGTCTTACTTAGAAAGGAGTGATCAGGATTTGGTGAAATTTGAAACGACAGTCGTAAGTTCCTAGAGATAGGGCGTTTGAATTTGGTGTACTCCAGTATTCTGATAGCGAGAGTTCTGAAGGGTCACCTCTCCAGTCAATAATTATTGTCCCGTCGACCATCATGATGACGCGACCGGCGTGAACTTCGATGATCACCTGTGAAATTTGATCCTTTTTAAATAGTTCACCTTGGTACGTGGTCTCGTTGCCTATGTTTCGCCCGTTGATGTTTTCAATCGCGCTACGGAAGCCATCGTTGGTTAGAAAACCAAAGGTGGTGGCAAATCGATTTGATTGATGGCGATTGCCAATCAGTAGTGAGTTCGGAGCATCAAGCGGCTCGACGAGCAGGTTAAGCTGATACGAATCATAATCGGTGGCTGGCAGTTCGAGTCTGGCGCCATATTGTTTCGGACTCAATAGCGACTGTCCGTCTCGAGTCCATGTTCCAACGCTCCAGCAGTCCTCGATCGATATTTTCTGGAGCAGGTTGATGGTTTTGGAAGGATCTATTTTTTTGAGCGAACCCTGATTGTTGCTTTGGCTTACGAGTAAATCTGGTGAAAGGATTTTTGGTTGGGGTATAAGGTTCCGCTCTGTCCGTATTTGCAGGTAACCCCAGATCTCCTCTGATTCACCGGAATCCAACTCCGCATCAACGCGATAACTAATCGGCGTTGCTCGATCGAAACTTCCTAAGTCAATTTTTGAGGGCGTATCACCTTCCCAACTAGTAGGAACCTCAGACCACGGTCCATGGACCGCGGTCTGATAACGGACTCTGAGTGACTGGACTTTGGATCCGACAGGCCAGTCCAGTTCGAGAGAGATGTTTTGATTTGGCTTGGGTTCGCGAGGGTTGGGGATGGCGCGAAAGGTTGAGAAGAGATCGCTCGGACGCTGTTGCCGATCGAATTCCGCTTGCCAATTCAAACGCTCTTTTTGGTCGTCATCCAACCATGATTCGCTGATCCAGCCACGGTATTGTCCAAGGGACATCACTGAACCGTTACCTGGTTCTGGGTGTGGTAGCCCAACCGTATGTCCGCATCCTTCGTGATAGATCACGCAGTCGGATCCACGATAGGGTACTCGCCATCCATCTGCACTTACCAAACCCCAGCCACATCCTCGGTTAGCGATGTAGCTTGCACGAGCTCCGCCGGAGGTTGCTCCTGGGAAGTGTTCCCCACGTTGGTAATTTCCTTCGAACTCGAATCCCTGCTCCGATGGGCGAAGTCGATAGAAGTCATCTAGTGGCCGCCAGTTGATTTCGCTGAGGACGAGCAAGATCGGAAAGGCTCCAGATTCTGGTTTGGTCTGGAATTGGATACCACGGTCAACTTCTGAAAGTGTCTTGTAGTAGATCGAATTGGCGTCGCCTTGACGCAGTTTTGCGGTTGTCTGACTGGAGGTGAAAGGACGGTTGATCACTTTGGTTGTGAGTGTTGATTGTTCACCGAATTCACGGGAGTGGAATTTTTCAATCCTTCGACAGTAGTAATCAACTCGGTCACGCCAGTCAGCAAGCGGACTGCGATCAGCGGGGACAAAGTAGACCACCGTCAGCTCAATCTGCTCCGTTGAGTATCTGCCATCCCAAGTCTTGGTGCCAGCATGAACTGAGCCGGTGAAGAAAATCAGACAGGTAAAAAAAAGACCGAAAGATCTCATGGGTTGGGCTTTCGTTCCAAAGAACAAGGGAGGCATCGCGTGAGGTGGTTTTTCTAAATGGATGCTACCGTGAACCGTTAACAGTCTGTGAATTGATTCTCGTGATTAAGCGAGTATTTCATGGACGACTCTTGCCGGTTCCACGCCGGTTAATTTTGCATTGAGTCCTTGGTGCTTGACCGTAAATCGCTCGTGATCGATTCCAAGCGTGTGGAGAACGGTGGCGTTGAAATCGTTGATGTGCACGGGGTCTTCAACAATGTTGTAGGAGTAGTCGTCCGTCGTACCAAAATCGAACCCTGCTTTAAATCCGCCTCCGGCCACCCATGTGCTAAAGCAGCGTCCATGATGGTCGCGTCCATGATTGTTCTCAGTCAGCTTTCCTTGACTGTAAATGGTACGTCCAAACTCACCACCAAAAATGACCACGGTGTCTTCCAGCATGCCTCGTTGCTTCAAATCTTGCACAAGTGCTGCAGCGGGTTGATCGACGGATTGGCAGTTCTTTCGGATTTCGTTCGGGAGATTGCCGTGTTGATCCCAGCCACGATGGAAGAGTTGAATGAATGGGACGCCTCGTTCCGCCAGCCTTCTGGCGATCACGCAATTTGCCGCGAAAGTTCCAGGCTTCCGAGCATCTTCACCGTAAAGTTCATAGGTTTGCTCGCTCTCATTCTCCATGTCCATCAGATCGGGAACGGACGTTTGCATCCGGTAAGCCATTTCGTACTGAGAGATTCGGGCTTCAATCTCTGGGTCGCCAACGGAATCAAAATGGGTTGCGTTAAGCTTCGCGAGTCCGTCGAGCATTTTTCGCCGGGTCTCACGATCGACACCGTCGGGATTTCGCAGGTAAAGGACCGGATCTTCGCCGCTGCGAAACTGCACACCTTGATGCTTGGAAGGCAAGAAACCGGATCCCCATAAACGTGAGAAGAGAGCCTGGCCCGGTTTTGCTCCGACCGAAATCATCGTCACATAGGCCGGTAGGTTCTCGTTGGGGCTACCAAGTCCGTAGCTGAGCCATGATCCCATGCTGGGCCTGCCAAGCTGTTGAGTGCCCGTGTTGATGTAGGTAATTGCTGGATCATGATTGATCGCTTCCGTGTTCATCGTACGAACGATCGTTAGGTCATCAACGATCTTGGTTGTATGAGGTAGCAGCTCACCATTAACCCAGGTTCCACGCTCACCAAACTGTTTGAACTCAAACATCGGAGCAACGCAGGGAAAGGTGCTCTGACCACTCGACATTCCAGTTAGTCGTTGCCCGTTTCTGATTGAATCGGGAAGTTCAGTGCCATGAAGTTTTCTCATGGCCGGTTTGTAGTCAAACAGGTCGATATGGCTTGGTCCACCCGCCATGAACAAATAGATCACCCGTTTCGCTTTTGGAGCAAAGTGTGGCAACTCGGGAAGCCCCGGATAGGAACTTGCTGCCTTGGTAGCGGCACGAGCTTGATCTCTTTTCAGAAGCGTTGTTAGTGCCGCAGCACCTAGGCATCCGCGTCCACGCGATAGCAGCTGTCTTCTGGTCAATGAACGGCTATAGGTTTCGATCGGGTTCATAAGGCTATTTATTGTCGATTATTCGCGAGTGAGTGTTTCGTCGAGATTCAGCAAGGTGCTGGCCAAGAGTGTCCATGCAGCATGCTCTTGTGAGGGGATGCTGTCGTCACGTTTAGACTCTCCGACTTTTAACAGCTTTTCAGCGGATTCTAAGTCATCGGCGTAGCTTGATCGTGCATCAATAAGCAGTGTTGTCAGGACGTTAAGTTCTTCTTTGTTCGGGAATCTCGCAGTCACTTGACGAAAACCATCACGAATCCTGTCGGAGTCGGATTGGGCTGCGTTGAGTAAGATTTTTTGCGCGAAGTTTCGAGCTGCTTCAACGAACTGAACGTCGTTCAGGGTGACGAGTGCTTGAAGGGGTGTGTTGGTCCTCGCCCTGCGGACCGTGCATTTTTCTCGGGTTGGAGCATCGAAAATTTGCATGGATGGCGGAGGTGCGGATCGTTTCCAGTAGGTATAGAGACTCCTTCGATAAAGTTTCTCACCATGGTCTTGAACAAACTTGGGGTTACCACCCAAACCGACTTCAGCCCAGAGTCCTCCTGGTTGGTAAGGTTTCACTCCGGGACCTCCATATTCATCCACCAGCAAACCGCTAATCATGAGTGCGGAATCACGAATCGCTTCGCCAGAAAGTCGGAAGCGAGCACCTCGGGCGAGCAACCGGTTTTCGGGATCAGCTTGATAAGCATCGGGCGTGCATTTGGATGATTGCTGATACGTTGACGACATCATGATCTCTTTGAGGAGTCGTTTAGTGTTCCAGCCATTTTCGCGATAGTCAGTCGCTAACCAATCGAGTAACTCAGGGTGCGATGGAAATTCTCCCTGTGCTCCGAAATCCTCTGGTGTGGAAACGAGTCCATTTCCAAAGAGCATTTGCCAGTAGCGATTCACCGCGACCCTCGCGGTAAGCGGGTGGTCATCTTGAAAGAGCCATTTGGCGAGACCAAGTCGATTGCTCGGTAGGTCGGACTGCATGGCGGGGAGCACCGCCGGTGTACCCGCTTCCACGCGATTTTCCGTCGGTGAGTCGTAGGCACCACGATTCAAAATAAAGGTCTCCCTGGGCTTTTCCATGTCACCCATCACCATCACCGACGTCATTGGTTTTTCCAGTTCAGTGATTTCGTTGCTGAGAGTCGAAACGAGGGATTCGAGTTTCGAATAGTCTGGGTTTTCCTCGCGTAGGTGATAGCGTTTTAGTGCGAGGTTCTGTTGGTCGGTACGTTTGGAATTCGGAATGGAAACGAGGTCGCTGATCGGTGTTAACGAGGCAAGTCGTTTAACCTCTTCAGACCCAAGAGTGCGATTGTAGACTTGGATTTCATCAATCTCTCCTTTGAATCTTGATCCCGGATGGCGACTTCCAACGAGAAAAGTCTTGTCCGTGCGAATGGTTTCACTCAGGCCATCCTGTTCAATGGTCCACTCCCAGTTCTCGCCGTTGACGTAGATCTTGATTCCCGATGCTTTACTTGATCCATCGTAGGTCATCATGACATGCTGCCATTGTTCGGCAGCGAGCTTTTTCTTCGTATTCACTTTAACAGCGTTGCCGGGCCAGTCATGGATGAGATGGACAGAGACCGGCGAGTCCCCAGTGAGCATGTCATAGCCGCGGAATTTGTTGGCGTTGTCCATCTTGGCAACGACGGCTCCCTGCCCAGATTTTTTGTGAGGTCGAATCCAACCGCCGTAAGAAAATGAATCCGTCCGCTCAAAATCCGCTTGGTTTCCGAGGTCAACGAAAGTGTTTCCGTCAAAATTGAGACCCCAGTCAACACGAGAGGTTTTCCAGTCAACGTTGCCGTCAATGGTTCCAGTTGCATCACTAGGTAGGCTCGCGTTAACTCCTTTGCCTTCTCCTTCGATAAACGGTACACGCAGAACGCATCCTTCAAGATGCGGAAGAATGGAATCTTGATTCTCTGCTTGTTCTGTCAACCATTTTGCTAGGGTCTCCTCACACGCTTCCTCCATCTTGCCTATCGCATTCTTGGTTTCCGCAAGTTCTTGGCGTTTGCCCGGTAAGCGTTTCTGTTTCTCTGGATCCGCGATTTGGATCATCGGCGCGGCGTTCCCATTCCGCGTTTGCATGCCAGCGTCACTGCTGGTGTTGAAGAACGCATAAAAACGATAGTAATCCTCTTGTGAGATCGGATCGTACTTATGGTCGTGGCATTGGCCACATTCCATGGTCAACCCAAGCCAAACGGTTGAGGTTGTTTTCACACGGTCAACGACATATTCGACTCGATATTCTTCTGCGATCGCTCCACCCTCATCCGTCGTGCCGTTGTTTCGATTGAAGCCAGCCAAGATGCGTTGTTGCTCGGTGGGGTTGTCGCGAAGGTCGCCTGCTAACTGGTTGATTGAGAATTCATCAAACGGCATGTTTTGATTGAACGCGTTAACGACGGCATCTCTCCAGGCCCACATATCACGCGGTCCGTCAGCGTGATAAACACTGGTGTCTCCGTAGCGTGCTGCATCGAGCCAATCAACCGCCATTCGCTGGCCGTAGCGTGGCGAATTCAGAAGCCGGTCAATCAATCTCTCGTAAGCGTCCGGAGATTGATCTTTCAGAAATTGATCAATCTCATCGGCCGTTGGTGGTAGTCCCGTCAAGTCCAGTGTTGCACGTCGTATCAGCGTCTCGTTACTTGCTCGTTTTGATAATTGACCGGTGGGTGTTTTTTGTTGGATCAGTGAGTCGATAGCCTCTCGTGCTTGCCCGCTGACGTGATCTGTCTTTGCGGGTTGGATGAAGGACCAATGCTCTGTCCACTGAGCTCCCTCTCTAATCCATTTGTTTAACAGTTCAATCTCGGTGTTCGTGAGAGATTTCTTTGAAGACTCCGGCGGCATCTTGCTGTCGTCATGCGCCAAGATGCGGCGGATCAGTTCGCTATTTTCAGGGTCACCCGGTTCAATTGCTGTTGCCGCTTCCTCAGGTAGATCCAGCCTAAGGTCCGCTTCGCGATGCTCTCGGTCCGGCCCGTGGCAGAAGAAGCATTTATCGGAAAGGATCGGCCTGATTTCACGATCGAACTGCACGGGTGTTTCCGCTTGGACGACGCAGAATCCGAGAACGTGAGTCCAGGTGACGGTTGCTAGGAGCGATCGGTAAAAGAAAGATTCGATTTTGAACATTGATACTTTGGTTGGTTTTCGTATCCGGTGTCGTAGGCAGTGTCGGATCACACCGTTTCGGGGTTCCGCGATTTTGCACTCAGATGGCTTCTTCTGGGCGATCCCTGCGTAGGATGATCGCAGCAACCTCGAGTGTTGTTGAGCAATTAAGCGAAGAGTTTGTGGACGACGTTTGCTTGGTCGGGGCCGGTCAAGCGATGAGTACGACCACCGTGTTCGAAAGTTAGGTTCTCGTGTGAGAGTCCAAGTGCATGCAGGATCGTGGCATGCAAGTCGCGGAAATGAACCTTGTCTTCAACGGCTTTGGCACCGGTCTCGCTCGTCTTTCCATGAACGTAGCCTGATTTCATGCCGCCACCGGCGAGCCAGAAAGTGAAGCCTTTCTCGTTATGGCCTGATTCATCTTTACCGTCATCTGGTACGAGTCCGGGTCGTCCAAATTCGCCTCCCCAAACGATGAGCGTATCATCCAGTAAACCTCTTGCTGCTAAATCCTCAAGCAAAGCGGCAATGGGCGCATCAATTGTTTCGCAGTTAGCTTCTAAGTCTCGACGATGGTTCTTGTGTTGGTCCCAACCACCATGATTGACTTCGACAAAGCGAACACCGGATTCGATAAACCGCCGAGCCAGTAAACATTGCCGGCCAAAGTCAGTTGGACGACAGGTTCCGACCGACAGCTTTTTGCCTACTCGATACCTATCGAGCGTTGCTTTGGTTTCATTGTTGAGATCGAGGATTTCTTGAGCCGAGCCCTGCATTCTGAATGCTAATTCCATGGATTCAATGGCACCTTCAAGTTGTTGGTCGCGTTCCCGCTCTGCAATGTGCTGCCTGTTCATGGACTGAATTAAGTCCAATTGAGTTCTTTGACTTGCGTTTGGAAGTGATCCGCCCCGGATGTCACGAATTGTTGCCAGTGACATGTTTTCACCATTGGTCCCGATGGGCGTCCCGGTGAATTCGGTGGGCAAAAATGCACTGGAATAGACCGACGGTTTGGCAGCGTTAAGGCTGATGAATCCGGGCAGATTTTCATTTTCCGTACCGAGTCCATAGGAAATCCATGATCCGATGCTCGGGCGTTTTCTCAATCGCTCGCCAGTGTGCATTTGCAAAAATGATTGTGCATGGTTTCCCGTGTCGGCATGCATTCCGTTGATCACGCAAAGACGATCAGCGTGTTTGGACATTTCCGGTAGTAGGTCAGACATCCAGATCCCGCTCTGCCCACGCCGTTGGAACGGGTAGACCGATCCCGGATGCGGCTTGTTTCCGGTTTGAGGCTTATAGTCAAACGTGTCCATCTGAGCGGGGCCTCCGCTCATGCACATAAAGATCACTCGCTTTGCACGGGCCGGTATGGCCGGTGAATCATTATTCTGTTTGGTTGTGCTAACGATCTCTGTGCCGCGAGAAACCCGCTGATTCAAAGCCTCAAAGGCGAGTAGGCCAAAACCACAGGATGCGTTTTGCAGCATGGACCGACGTGAAAAAGGTAGCTTGTTGCTCATGTTTCTTCCCGCTAGTCAACGTATCGGAATTCGTTTGTGCTCATGATGGCTTGTGTGTAACTTGCCAAAATGCGATCGGCTCTCCGTGCCGGATCGGTGATTTCATCCTGCAGTTCTCGCTGCAGCGATTGGAAAAATTCGATGCCCTCTTCAGCCTCTTCTGCAGTAGGTAGTCTTTGTAGGGCTCTCGCGAAGATCTGTTTGATTTTTTGCTGGTCTCCGGGATAACGCTCGAGTTGTTTTGCAAACTGTTGAGTCTGGTCAAGAACAAAGTCACTGTTCATGAAAAACAGAGACTGTGTTGGTAGCGTTGTGGTTTCTCGTTGTCCAACCACCGCAACGCCATCGGGTAGATCGAAAGCAGCTAATTGTGTGGGAGGAGCATGGCGTAGCATGCAGAGAAAAATGCTTCGCCGATTCGTCTCCTGATGAAGGTTTGTCGATTCGCCCGGTGGCCAATTAATCAGCATGTCTACGGCGTCGACGTCTGAACCTTCTCGGGTGGTGGTGTCAAGCGTTCCGCTGGCCATTAGAACGGAATCGCGGATAGATTCGGCGTCGAGTCGACGACGGGAGTGTCGAGTGTACCAAAGATTTGCAGGATCAAGTCTGTACTCCTCTTCGTCACAGCGACTATCCAGTTGGTAGGTACGAGAGAGGACAATAGATCGGATTAATTGCTTGGTGGACCAATTGCCCGCGATCAACTCGCTTGCTAGGTGGTCAAGTAACGCAGGGTGAGTCGGGGTCGCTCCGTACACACCAAAATCATTGGGGGTAGAAACAATCCCTTTCCCCATAAGGTTCAGCCAAATTCGATTCGCAAGAACACGCGCAGTGAGGGGGTGCTGGTCCGAGGTGATCCAACACGCTAGTTTCAGTCGTCCGCTTTGGTTCCCAGAGATCGGGTTCGTTTTCAATTCCTCGGGCAGGTGAGGTTGGTAGACGGAAAGGAATCCGCGTGGCACCACTTCCCCGAGCTTATTAGTTTCCCCATTGATGTGAATCTTGCAGTCGGTTGGTTTGTTGGTCTCTCGTACTCCCATGGCAAAGCCGAGTGTTTCGATCGGCTCTGGACCAAGCGGTTGACCTGATGATTGGTGGAGTGCTGACGCGTCGTGATCTTTGATTGCGTGCTCGTAGATTGCTAAGTGGCCAATGTTGCCTTCGAGGGGTGCAAACTGATCACTGCGTGTCGCGATGGAAATATCTAGTGATTCCCCAAAGGTCGCCGGTAGTGATGCATCAATCTCGGGTTGTCCGTTGAGATAGACTCGAACCTGATTTGCCTCGCGTGTAAAAGTTACGTGATTCCAAGTGTTGGGTGGGATTTCCGTGGATCCGCCGACAGTTTGTTTGGAGTCGTTGCCGTTAAAGATAAAAAGCTTGCCCGTGCGTGCCGATTCGTGATTCCCTCCGATGCCTAAATGATCGCCCGGCAAAGATTTGTTTCTCCATTCCGCCCGTGAGAATAAATAGGCCGTGATGGGTCTCGCTTTGTTATCAAGTGTGTTGCGAAACCAGAAGGAGACGGAATAGTTAGCGGTGTTTTTTGTGAAGGTCGTTCGGATTGACGAGTTCTTGACCTGACCGAATGCTGCCTCATCGAATCCAGCAGCATCTTGAATATCAAAATGAACCGGTGCCTTACCGAGCTTTTCGTAAAGCAGCGGGTTCAGATTTTGAACTGCGGTTGAGTAGCCTGAGTCAAGTGTTGGGGTGGCGGTCCGATCGGTCGCATTGGTTTCAGGTTGAGGCAGTTTCGAGGTCAGTTGGTGCAGCTGGGTAGGTGGTGCAGTGAGTTTCTCGTTGCCTGCGGCGCCGTATAGAGTCTCGGTGCTCGTAAAGATTCCCGCGAGCGCATAATAGTCACGGGTTGAGATCGGGTCATGCTTGTGATCGTGGCATCGTGCGCAGGCCACGCTTAGTCCCGTGAGTCCCGTACTGACGACGTTGATTTGGTCATCGACAATGTCCATCGCGAAGTTGTTATTCATCGCGGAAGCCGGCTTGGAACCAATCGCCAAAAAACCGGTAGCCGTTAGCAGGCGGTTTCTTTCAGTTGCCGATTCGTGGGGTAAGAGGTCACCGGCAATCTGTTCGATGATGAATTGGTTTAGTGGTAGATCAAGATTGAAGGCATCGATCACGTAGTTTCGATACCGCCAAGCATGCGGGAAACTGGCGTTGCGACCGAGTCCATCGTCTCCGTTCGATTCACCATACCTTGCAAGGTCTAACCAATGTCGAGCCCAGCGAATACCAAACTGTGGACTTGCGAGTAACTCATTGACCACATCGAGAATCGCAGACCTGCGATCGGTTTGGCAGGCCTGCTCGAAACGTTCGACTTGCTCCATGGTTGGTGGCAGGCCAACGAGGTCGTAGTGAAGTCGCCTCAGTAGCGTGCGAGGCGGTGCATCTTTGGTTGGACGCACCTTCGCGGTTTCCATTGCAGCGAGTGTAAAGAAGTCGATTGGTTCATTGACCCAACCTTCGTCTTGAACGTCGGGTATCTGCGGTACCGAGCGTGGTTGAAACGCCCAATGATCGGTTGGGGAATGGGTTTTGGATGTCGAAGCGGGCTCGGATGTCGTCTTCACAATGCGAGGGTCGTACGCACCATCACGGATCCATTTTTCAAAGTCGCGCACGATTGGTTCGGGCAACGGTCCATCCGGAGGCATTTCCATTCCGTCATAGCGGATCGCTTGCAGAATCAAGCTGCTCTCGGGATCGCCAGCGACGACTGCCGCGCCCGACTCGCCGCCTTGCTGGATTCCATCGCGGGTATCAAGTAAGAGCTTTCCTCCTACGGAATCAGCTTCCGGTGAGTGACATTCATAGCAGTGCTGAACGAGTATCGGGCGAATTTTGCTCTCAAAGAAAGCAGACCTCTCATCAGCTAACGCAACAACCTGAAGGATCAGGTTGAGGCAAGTGAGAATCGCGGTGGTGATTGCGGCGCGAGTCACGATGAATTGCACGGAGGTGGGGGGAAGTGCGAGGGGAGTTGGTGGGCTTTGGCAAGCCAACGGACTTTAGGTCTCAACCGACTTGATGGACACTGTGAATTTATGGTCACCGTCGCCGATAAATTGTCGTACAATCTGCTCCCCGCTGCAACGAATAAGTGCCCCGCAATGGCTCTGATTCGCGTGTTAGGTGAGATTAAGGTGGTTGTGCTGCCTCTTGCGTGCTATTTGGCGGCGTATTCGAGCAAAGATGGGCTTTTCAGCGACCTGTTTGCTTGACGTTTGAAGTTTCTGTGCGGGGGATTTGTATCAAAGTTAGATCGGAGACGTTCTCGTGCTCAGCACTCGTTCCTGTCGTTTTAAGTCGTGTTCGACTCTTTTCATCTGTACGACTCTGTCGGTTTTCGCCGCAGTGTTGTTTTCTCCGGCTGACGTTTCTGCCGATGAACCGCAACTGAAGCCGTTCCCCGGAGACGCGACGCAATGGAACGGGTTTGTACGGCATGATTTTGAGGTAGATGGTAAATCCGTACTCGTGGTATCGCCGGATCAACCAGCCGAGGGAAATCCTTGGGTTTGGCATGGTGAGTTCTTCGGGCATAAGCCTGCTCCAGATATCGAGCTTCTTCGCCAAGGATTTCATGTCGTTTACCTTCGGGTGCCGAACATGCTTGGTTCACCTCAGGCGGTAGCGCATTGGGATCGACTCTACGACGAGTTAACACGAACTTATGGACTATCAAAAAAGGTCTCGCTCGTGGGTCTCAGCCGCGGCGGTCTCTATTGTTACAACTGGGCCGCGAAGAACCCCGAGAAAGTGGCTTGCATTTACGGTGACGCACCGGTGTGCGATTTCAAAAGTTGGCCAGGTGGGCAAGGAGCCGGTAAGGGCAGTCCAAGAGATTGGGGCCTTGTGTTGAGTCAGTATGGATTTGACTCGGATGCTGAGGCGAATCAATACGATGGTAATCCAGTGGATTCTCTTGCGAGCTTGGCAAAGGCGAACGTGCCACTGCTGCATGTCTTTGGAGATGCCGATGAGGTGGTGCCGTGGCGCGAGAATACCGGCATCCTCGCTGATCGATATCGGGCCTTGGGGGGGGTCATTGAGTTGATACAGAAACCTGGTGTTGGGCATCATCCCCATAGCCTCGAAGATCCCAAGCCGATTGTTGATTTCATCATTCGTCATGCATCGAGTAATCCGCCACCAATTATCAAAAAGCAAAAACTAGATCCCGTCGATGAGATCGCAATCGCATTGGAACCGTCTCGCAAGATTGCCTACAAGACGGTGGCGAAAGATGAACGGGATGCATCCAAAGGTCAACGAGAACTCTTTCTGCATCTGTTCGAGCCATCGGGTGAGGCCAATGCAGTTGAGGCGAGTGATCATGGACGATCTTGCTTTGTGGTGATCCACGGTGGCGGGTGGACCGGTGGAGAGCCTCGCAGGATGTATCCTTTCGCTTCGCACTTTGCTGAAAAAGGAATGGTTGGCATCAGCGTTCAATATCGACTTTTAGATGCCAAGCAGGGGGCTACCGTTTTTGATTCTGTTTCGGATGTTCGGACTGCTTTGCGTTTCATCAAGGAACATCATCAGGAGCTTGGGATTGATCCAGATCGCATCACGGTCAGTGGCGGATCAGCAGGAGGGCATCTTGCTGCTGCGACCGCAATGTTCTCGGATATCAACGCCGAGGGTGACTCGCTCCAGACGAATCCGACACCTCACTCACTTGTTCTGCTCTTCCCAGTGATCGATACATCTTCCGAGGGATATGGGCAAAAAAAGATCGGAGATGATTGGGAGCGATTGTCGCCGCTCCATCGAGTCACCTCGGGTTTACCACCAACCTTGATCTTTCATGGTAGCGGAGATCGAGTAACGCCTTATGGAGGGGCAATTGGCTTTTATGAAAAGATGAAACAAAGTGGTAACGTTTGTGAGTTGGAGACACATGAGGGTGGACGGCATGGCTATCTCATGTTCGATCGTTCGCTCTTTTTGCAGACGCTAGCTAGAATGGAAGAGTTCTTCGCTGAGCATCGCTTGTTGCCCAGTCGCGAATGACCCGATCCCAAGCCTGGGTGCACCTTTAGTTAAGTTTTGGGTGAGTCCAATTTCGGGTGAGTCCAATGGTGGGTTGTTCGTTAATCGGGCTGACCTTGCTGCGGTGGGTCGCTTTTTGCGTTTATTGAGGGGCAAGGAGTCGCAGAAGTGCAGAGGTTCCCCAGCGGGGTTTGTTTTGCCGGTTGTTACAGGCAGAGAATTTCGGGACACTCTTGGTAGGTGTGCTCGGGACCGAAAATTCGTCGTGGTGCTTCCGCTTCAACTGAGGCTCTGCTGGCAGATAAGTTTTCAATCCACAACAGATTTTTGCGCATTCGCACGGCGTTTGATTTGAGTTGGTTAGGGATAATGAAGAAATATTTAAGTGTTCTTGTCGTCTTGCTGTTGTCGCATTTTTCCCACGGCCAGCGACTTGCTGCGGAGGACATCGTCGATTTCAGCCAAGACATCCTCCCGCTATTGGCTGAGAACTGTTTTGCCTGTCATGGTTTCGATGCCGAAGCCCGCGAGGCGGATCTACGTCTCGATACCCGTGACGGAGCAACCGGTGGTGACGCGGGCCATGGTGTTGTTGTTGCCGGTGACTCGGGGGCAAGTGAATTAGTTGATCGATTGTGGTCGGATGATCCCGATCTTGTGATGCCTCCACCTGAGACCGGAAAGAGTTTGTCGAAGACGCAGCGAGAGTTAATCAGTAAGTGGATCGACGAGGGAGCTTCGTATGATTCGCACTGGGCTTTTGTTGCGCCAAAGCGGCCAGAGTTACCTGCGTCGATCAATGACTCAGGGTCAGAACATCCCATCGATCGATTTGTTCAGCATCGTCTCGCAGCAATCGGACTCGATGCAGCTCCGTCAGCAGATCCATCAACTTTGATTCGCCGAGTGAGTCTCGATCTGATCGGCTTGCCGCCTGAACCTCAGGAGGTTGCTGACTTCGAGAAAGATTGGGCGGTCGATTCCGCAAAGGCTTGGGAACGACTGGTGGATCGGTTATTGGAGAGCGAGCATTACGGCGAACGCTGGGCTCGGTGGTGGCTCGATCAGGCACGATATGCGGACAGCAATGGCTACTCCATCGATGCTCCGCGTTCGATTTGGAAGTACCGCGACTGGGTGGTGGACGCTCTTAATCATGACCTCCCGTTCGATCAGTTCACGATTGAACAGCTCGCTGGGGATCTGTTGCCGAACGCGACCACGTTGCAGAAGGTCGCGACCGGGTTTCACCGCAACACGCAGATCAACCAAGAGGGTGGGATCGACAAAGAACAATTTCGCATCGATAGCGTTTTTGATCGAGTTGGGACGACTGGAACCGTTTGGTTGGGGCTAACCGTTGGGTGCGCACAATGCCACGACCACAAGTTTGACCCGATTTCACAAAAAGAGTTTTACCAGCTCTTTGCGTTCTTCAATAACCAAGATGAACCGTCGATCAAGGTCTATCCCCCGGGAACCGATCTCGATGCACTCACGGCGCGGCGAAATGATCTTAAAGACCAGATGAACAAGCGGTTCAAGGATGTCGAGGAGACGCTACAAAAATGGGAAGAAGGCCTAGGCGAAACGCAAAAGAAAAATCTCGGAGGTAACCTCGCGAAGGTTCTTGCAAAGGAGGCCAGCAAACGAAGCTTTGACGATAAGGCGGTACTGCTCGCGGAGGCACCTAGTCTTCTGGATGACAATCAGCGTAAAAGCTTCCAAGCATTGCGAGATGAATACTCCGATGTGAACCGGAAGATAAACGATGTTCCAACAACGATGGTGTTCAGCGAACGAAAAGAACCTCGCAAGACAACGGTCTATGTCAAAGGCGACTTTACTCGTCCATCCGAAGAGGTGTCGCCGGGAACACTTTCAATCTTGCATGAGTTCGATGGGGATCATGACTCGGTAAATCGACTTGACTTGGCACGTTGGATTGTTGAACCGAAGAATCCGATGACGGCACGCGTTATCGTGAATCGTGTTTGGCAACAATATTTTGGAGTTGGCATTGTCGCGACCGAAAACGATTTTGGATTAGTGGGTGCAAGACCGACTCACCCCGAATTGTTGGATTGGTTGGCGGTCGAGTGGGTTCAGAGCGGTTGGAGTTTGAAAAAACTCCACCGTCTGATTGTTTCTAGCCATACCTATCAGCAGACCTCACAGATGTTGCCTTCGATGAGTGCCGCACTGGAGGTTGATGCCGATAATCGTTACCTGTGGCGGCAAAATCGTTTGCGGCTGGATGCTGAATTGGTTCGTGACGTTGCTTTGACAGCCAGCGGATTGCTTTCACGTAAACAGGGCGGTCCGCCGGTCTATCCGCCAATTCCCGATGGAGTGATGGGGCAGGGGCAAGTTCGAAGGTCGTGGTCGGTGAGTAAAGGTGAAGATCGCTATCGTCGAGGCTTGTATACCTTCGTTTATCGTGGGACTCCACCTCCGTCCCTCAAGGTGTTTGACGCTCCAGAGGGTTTTAGCAGTTGCACTCGCCGAACTCGTAGTAATACACCTCTTCAGTCATTGACGCTGATGAATGACTCTGCCTTTTTCGAATTTGCAGAGAACCTTGCACAGATCGTTGAGAAGGAAGGGTTGGTGACTGCCTTTCAGCGTTGTACGAGTCGTCAGCCCAACGAAACAGAACTTAGCTTGCTCAGAGGTCTCGATAAGCTCACCGTGGCTCGAGCGTTACTGAACCTTGATGAGACAATCACGAGAGAATAAATCATGTGGAACTCAAACCTACTACGTGAAGAGACTCGCCGGCACTTCTTTGGACGGGCTGCAGCTAGTACCGGAGCGCTTGGTCTTGGATCGATGGCTCTGCAATCCTTAATGGATCAGGAGGCTGGTGCGGCAGCAAAGAACGAGTTGCTCAACAATCCGCTCGCACCGAAGCCCACCCATTTTGCTCCCAAAGCGAAGAATGTGATCTTTCTGTTCATGGCGGGTGGACCCTCGCAGTTGGAGATGTTTGAGCATAAGCCTAAACTGGCTGAACTGAACGGCAAGCCGATCCCCGATAGTTTTATCGAAGGAAAACGCTTTGCCTTTATGGATAGCAGTCACCGAATCAATTTGCTCGGTTCGCGTCGAAGCTTTAAACAGCACGGCCAGAGTGGTGCTTGGGTAAGTGATCTGTTGCCGTGGACGGCTGAGATTGTTGACGAGATTAGCATCGTTAAGACCGTGCAGGCAGACCTCTTCAATCATGCGCCTGCCAAGTTATTCATGAATACGGGCAGTGGGCAATTTGGGCGTCCGAGTATTGGATCATGGGTCACTTACGGGATCGGTAGTGAATGCGATGATTTGCCTGGGTTCGTTGTTTTGCAGAGTGGACCCCGAGGGCCACGAGGTGGTGCTGTTCTTTGGGGCAGTGGGATGTTGCCAAGTACCTATCAGGGCGTGCCACTGAGAAATCAGGGTGATCCCATTTTGAATCTCTCCACTCCTCAATCCGTTTCGCCAGATCAGCAGCGGCAGTTAGTGGATGTTGTCAATCAGTTAAATCAGGAGCGTTTAAGGCAGACAGGTGACGGAGAGATTGCAACTCGTATCAATGCATACGAGATGGCTTATCGAATGCAAACCAGTGCACCAGAGTTGATGGATATTTCTGATGAAGATCAGGAGACCTTGGATCTTTATGGAATCAAAGATCCCAACGAGTCCACCTATGCTCGTAATTGCCTGCTGTCTCGGCGGTTGATTGAGCGAGGGGTGAGATTCGTTCAGTTGTATGACACGAATTGGGATCATCACGGTGGGCCCACGGAAACGCTCGAAAAACACTTGCCATCAAAGTGCAAAGATATAGATCAACCGAGCGCGGCGTTGGTCAAAGACTTAAAACGTCGTGGTCTCCTCGATGATACGATTGTCATTTGGGGAGGTGAGTTTGGTCGAACTCCAATGGGTGAGGTGCGACAAAACACCGGTCGAAACCACCATATCGATGCCTTCACGATGTGGCTTGCTGGTGGTGGATTCAAACCCGGGCAAGTTTACGGTGAAACCGATGAATTTGGTTTTGAACCTGTTGAAAACTCAGTACATGTTCATGACTTGCATGCGACGCTACTGCATCAACTTGGGCTAGATCACGAACGTCTTACGGTCCGATTCCAAGGAAGGGATTTTCGTCTGACCGATGTTCACGGAAAAGTTGTGACGGATCTTCTCGCCTGATCGCTTCGATGTCGTTTGAAAGATTTTCGAGCGATGCGAAGTGAATCAACCGAGCCACGGATTGTGGGCGATTGCGGGCGACTGTGGTTTTCTGTGAGGTGATGAGTGTTTGAATGCCGCTAGGCTCGGTGTTTATCTACGAGCTGTGCTTGTCAAATAAGTCGTGTGTGTCACAGCACTTTCGTGACACCCGGCATCGCAATTGGATAATCACCCTGTTCGTTCGGCCCCAGTGGAGCATCGTCTTCCCAATTCATCGCATCAACGGTCAGGCGGCGGTCTGACGCCAATGCGTCATCCCAAGAGATGACTTTACCTGAGTAGGTAGCGAGTCGTCCTAAGATTGCAGTCATGGTGCTCATGGCACCGTTTTTCGCTTCGTTGTGTGGCAGGTCGTTGCGAATGGCGTTAAAGAGGACATCGTTTTCGATTTGGTATGGAGATTTTGGATCCTTGGGTGATTGCCAAATGGTCTCTTGATCACGCAGCAATGTGCATCGATTGGTTCCCAGTTCAGCGCTGCCATTGGTTCCTTCGACGTATTCGGCGACTAGGTTTTTGCAGCCTCGTATCTGGCGGCAATAGCTGTGCATCGTGGTGCCGTCGGAATACGTGTAGAGAACTGCGTGGTGATCGTAGATGTCACCGTACTCTTTCCCGACACGAACCTGTCGTCCGCCCATTCCTTCTGCCTTGATGGGGTATTGGTTCATCACCCAATTGCAAACGTCGAGATTATGAATGTGTTGTTCGCAAATGTGATCGCCACTTAGCCAGTGAAAGAAATACCAGTTCCGCAATTGATGCTGCAGTTCGCTGATGGATTCTTCTCGTTTGACTGGGGTTTTCGCTGGTGCTGAGGTATTCCAAAAGCAACGCATTGCGCTGACCTTTCCGATCGCACCTTCTTGAATTTGTTGGATGGCGGATTGATAGGCCGGGGAGTGATGTCGTTGAAGGCCAACGCCAATTTTCAAGTTTTTTTCTTTGGCAGCTGCTGCTGACGCGAGAATTCTTCTGACGCCGTGCGCATCGGTGGCAAGCGGTTTTTCCATGAACACATGCTTTCCTGCATTCACAGCGTATTCAAAATGTTGTGGGCGAAACGCGGGAGGAGCGGTGATGATGGCGACGTCGATTCCACTGTTGATCGCTTTTTGAAAGCCGTCGAGTCCGATGAAGCGACGTTCGGGCGGGACGTCGATTTTGCTTGCGAGAGACGGACCCGCATCTCTATCGTATCGACCGGGGTTAGCACGCTGCATTGAACTTAGGCTGCTTTCGAGGCGGTCTCCAAATGCATCTGCCATCGCCCATAGCTTGACCCGTCCTTCTGTTGAGAGGGCTTGAACGGCTGCCCCGGTGCCGCGTCCGCCACAGCCGATCAGTGCAACTTTCAAGGTTTCATCGGCTTGTGCCGCATGGGCCTGACGGGCAAGCGGGGAAGAGAAAATTGCTGTACCCCCAGCGGTTCCTGCTGCCGCCTGCCTGATGAATTTTCGTCGTGATGCCGTCGATCGATCGTCAGCGTTAAGGTGGGAGGGTTGATGGGGTTCCATTGCAGCGAATCTCAATTCTTGTAGATGTTTGTGGCAAGCGTGGGGGTTACCCCAACGTTTGATTTGGACAGAAAGTTACCGTCGCGGGCGGTTGGAACTTGACTTGTCCGCACACGGGCGGATTTTAACCGCTGTCGGATACTGGATGTGTCTCTTGAACACTACCATTTTGATAGAAAAAACATGGTTTGGCTTTTTTCTTGTTATGATGCGTTGTGTTGGGGCATCCAAGGTGCCGAATGATTAAGTATTGAATCTTTCCAATACGATGGAGCAAGAAGCTAAAAGATGAAGAAAAGTTCTCCCAAAGTTGATCGCCGAGACGTAATCAAACGCCGAGAGCTCATCAAGCTAGGTGCGGCAGGTATCGTGATTCCGGTTGGTGTTTATTCGTCCCAGAGCAGTGACGCGCAGAGTGTGTCAGCTAACGAGCGAATCCAAGTCGGTGTGATTGGTTTAGGAGCACGTGGTTACAATCTCATCGATGGTTTTTTGGCCAATGATCAAGCTCGGATCACCGCGGTCTGTGATGTTGATCATTTGCACTATCGGGATCGAGCTTGGGGCAAAGGTCCATCCTACGGGTTGAATCCCGCTGCACAGAAAATTGCATCCTCACAAGGAAATCAAGCTGACCTGCTAAAGACTTCAGACTTCCGGCGTCTTTGTGAGTCAGAAAAGGTAGATGCTGTCGTGGTAGCTACACCCGATCACTGGCATGCCCACTGCACACTCGAAGCAATCAAGCAAGGGAAAGATGTTTACTGTGAAAAACCGGTAACTCACACCTTCGCTGAAGGTCAAATGATTTGCAAAGCTGTGAAAGATGCAGGCACTGTCTTTCAGACAGGAAGTCAGCAGCGAAGCGACGAAAAGTTTCGGCGAGCGGTCGAGTTGGTGCGCAACGGTCATTTAGGAGAGATCAAAACGATCGAGGTCGGCTTACCCCCTGGGTACGACTCTCCTCAGGGCGATGACACTCCTGTCTCGCCACCCGTCTTTTTGGATTATGAATTCTGGGTTGGACCCGCGCCATTTTTTCCCTACATGCGGGCACGACACCATCGTTGGTGGCGTGGTCACACTGCTTACGGTGGCGGTGTGTTGATGGATTGGATCGGACACCATAACGATATTGCGCACTGGGCGTTGGCTTTGGATCGGAGCGGTCCCACACGAGTCCAGTCGCTTGGGTGGACTTTTCCCGAAACATCGATCTACAACACACCCCATCAATACGAGATTCTCTGTCAGTATGAAAATGGAACTCAAACTTCCATCAGCAGTAAACACCGACAGGGTGTGACGTTCAGGGGTGAAAAGGGAAATCTCTTCGTGACTCGCGGTAAGATTCAAGCAACCGATGAACGGTTGGTTGAATCTTCCTTCTTACCCGGTTTAAATCGAGTGATCGAATCCAATGATCATATCCAGAACTTTATAGATTGCATTCGTACGCGTGAAGAATGCATTGCGCCGGCAGAAGTCGCGCATCGTTCGATTACTCCCGGGCATCTCGGTTATGTGTCTTGGCAGCTTCGACGCCCAATCGAATGGGACCCACAAAGCGAGTCGATTCGGAATGATGCAGAAGCTGATCAGCTTCTATGGCGAAATGATTATCGTGAACCTTGGACTTGATCAATGAATACCGGTGACTCAGCAACTCAGCGTCCCTATGTCACTTACAGGTCGCTCCCCGAGTTGGCTGGAGTTTGCACCATGGATCGCGCTATTCATGCGAACTGGAGCCTTGAGCAAAGTGTTGCTCGGCTCAAGCGGCTTCATTATTCAGTAAGACGCATTCACGAAACGCTAACAGAGAAAATCACGTCTCAGCCTATTTATGAACTGAAGTCTGCCTTCAGTTATCACGCATATCTTTGCGCTGAACAGGTCGATCTGATTCGGCGTCGAGTTTCTGAAATGCGTGAACCACCTTTGGGTCTCGACAGGGATCCGGAGGAGAGTCTTGTTGTTTTCTTCGATGAAATCAATGGTTCCGACAACACGTATGAGTTGCTGCTTGGTATTTATGAGCTTGCTTTACCGGCTATTCTTGAGGCCTGCGAGAGGCTCAAGAACGATGCTCATCCCTTGGCCGATGCACCAACGGTTCGAGTGGCCAAATTGATGGTGTTTGAATTGCAGGAACTCGTTCAATTTGGGCAACGTGCGTTGCAGTGTTTAGCGGATGACTTGTCCACTGAAGATGCCGAGGATTGGCTTGAGCATCTCAGGCTTTTCTTGAAGGTTTCTGGTGGTATTGATGGCGCCGGCGAACGGATTGAAGCCGGTCAATGCAAGACGCGTTACCCGAAAGAGGAAGCTGAGTATCGGAGAGAGCCTAAGCGTGACGAGCGATTTATCGACTCCTTCAACGCGGGCGTGAATCCGGAAGTCTTTCTGTACGATGATCGGTACTCGGCACAGGATAAGACGCTCATGATGTACTACAAGCGTCTGCGTGAGTTAGATGTGCCTGAGATGATGGCCAGTATTCTCGTTGATTTGCGACATGAGGAATCATGGGGATTTCATATGGAGATGTCTCGGCAATTATGGGACGAGGCTCGGCACGCCATGATGGGCGAAGTTGGCTTCGCCTCGATTGGCATTGATTGGACGAAGATACCGATTAACTTCACTTGGTCTCGGAATCTCAATTTGCAGCTTGATGCTCGAGAACGTCACGGAGTGCTCTTCTTTATTGAGCAGGGCCTAATGCCGCGAACCGGTAAACGATATGAGTGGGAGGTGGCAAGCGAAAGCGGTGATGCCTTATCTGCGTTGTTTCAAGACTTTGATTGGGCAGACGAAGTTCTGCATGCCCAGATTGGAAGACGCTGGTATGTGCCTCGATACTCAGATCTAAAAGAAGCGTTGAGTTACGGTGACCGCTGTTGGTCGAAAGTGCTTAGTTACTGGCGAGACGATCTAGAGCAAGGAAGAACGGAGCATTGGAATTGGTGGCCCGATCTTTACGAACAGGCCTGCCGTATTTGGGGCAAAACGCCAGACCCCGAAACGCTCGTCTTTGCAGAGACTTACGAAGGAAAACGAGCAGATCTCGAGGAGATCTAATTCATACCGAAGTCTATCGCTTCGCATTAGTAAAGTGCAGACGTCCGGTTCAGGATCAAGATGCAGTTGTTTTTCATTGCATCCAATACGATCTGGTCCGGTATCTTGGCGGCCTAGTGTGCCACTCGCTTGCGTGCGGAATTCACGTGACCCGCAAGAGGTCGATGCGCATCAAGTCCGATGACTTTGAAATGTAGGCCTTGTTGCTCAAAGTCCATCGACATCTCGTGAAGTTTGTCCATCACGCTGTGATCGACGAGGTTGGTCTGTGAGAGGTCAAGCTCAATGTTTTTTCTACCAGTAATACCGACTCGCTCGATCTGTTTGCGAATCGGAATCCAGTTGCTGAAGATTGCGGATTTAAAGGCGATCATTCGAACCGTTGTTCCATTGTCTTCTGCAATCTGGATGTCCGGCTTGATCAATGATCGAATCGGCACACCATTGAAAAGGTGAATGATGATTTTGGTAACGATGCCAATACCGATGCCGATCAAGAGGTCTGTCGCCAGGACTGCGGCTAATGTGACGACGAAGATGACCAGTTGTTCGCGACCAATTCGAAGCACATTCATAAATTCTGATGGATGAGCAAGTCTAAATCCCGTGTAGATAAGCATCGCAGCTAACGCCGCCATAGGAATTCGATGGAGGAGCATTGGTATGAAGGCAACGCATACTAATAGAAAGATGCCATGCCAGAGATTTGCAAATCGAGTTTTAGCTCCATTGTCGATGTTGGCTTTGCTACGAACAATCTCGGAGATCATTGGTAAACCTCCAATCATTGAGACCAACGCGTTACCTACTCCAACCGAGATGATGTCACGGTCCATGTTGCTTTTGCGTTTGTGTGGATCGAGCAGATCAACTGCTTTCGCACTCAAAAGAGATTCTAAACTACCGATCGCAAAAAACATGAACACCCAAGTCCATGCAAACGGTTCTCGGAGGGCTGACCAATCCGGTGTCACGATGAAAGTGAACATGCCAAAGACCTGATCTGGCATGTCCACTAAGAATTCTTCACCAAGGTGATAAGGGTGATTTTGGAGGAAGTAGTCATGCTCATGGGTGAGGTCAAAAAAGATACCCATCGGCACGGCGATACCGAGAACGATGACTGGGGCTGGTAGCATTGAGCCATATGGAATCTTTCCCTTTAGCAAGGGCCAGATAAACATTGTCACGATGCTGGTGAAACCAATCATGGCAATTGCTGGATTAGCCGCCATCAGGATTTCAGGAATCTGATACAGTAATTCCAGAGGCGAGCCAGACGTAGTGGCTCCAACTGCTACCGGAATTTGTTTTGCGATAATGATCACACCGATCGCTGCTAACATGCCATGCACGGCAGAAATTGGGAAAAACTCACCCGCGATCCCAGCACGAAAGAACCCGAATAGGGTTTGCAAAACAGCAGCAGCAACACCGACCGCTAGCGTCGCTCGGTAGGCTTCATGATCCGCAACGCTCCAACCATTAAGCATTCCATCGCCGCCAAATGCTTCGATGCAACCATAGACGATCACAATGAGTCCTGCTGCAGGACCTTTAATGGTCAACTCTGAGTTGCTAATGAAGGTAGCGACAAAGGATCCTACGACCGCAGTAAAGATTCCCGCGATCGGGGGGAATCCGCTGGCGTTTGCGATTGCTAGGCAAAGCGGAAGAGCAATCAGGAAGACAAAAAAACCAGACAGTAAATCTGTTCGGAGGTAGCGTTTGAAGCCTTGGATATTACCGCAAGGGATGGCGGTGGTCGTGCGCGTGTCTTGGTTCATCTAAGCGAGAAATTCGTGCCTTTCAGCACGCCGGATTTCAGATCAATCGGAAAAAAACAACCACAAAAAGTGAGCAGACCCCGTGCGGAAAACTCGCTCAAAATCCGTGATCGCTGGACGCGGAATTTACCTCTCACGTCTGATGGACGATGCAGCACGCAGCGTGCCAAAGCAGCAATGGTTTGTTGGGGAATTTGCAAACTTCTCGTGTGGCTTCAGAAAGTCACTTGCTCACGCCTTTACCCGAGGTGATTCTCCACTCGCGTCAAAATCGAATCCCGCTGCAATTGCTCGGAAAAATCTAAGGGAGGTGTGCAGCGATTTGCATGCGTCGTGCAGTGACTTGCGTCTGAGGCGGTCATCTTCGGTTTCGTGATTCGCTAGACTGAAGTGAGGATGAGAACAATCCTGACGCGTAAGTTCTCGACTCAAAGGTCATGGTTCGGATGCCAATCAGCTGTAGATTGGTGCTTTTGGTTGAGCGACTGTAGCGATGATTTTGGTTTAGGAGTGATGGATGAGATTTGCAGGTTGGTGTTTTTTCTGCGTTGCATTCTGCCTGATTGCGAGTCGTGTGGATGCGGCAACTGGTCGGCGACCGAATGTGATCGTGATTTATTCCGACGATCAGGGGACGCTTGATCTGAACTGTTATGGTTCCAAAGACTTGCACACGCCGCACCTTGATCGTCTGGCGGAACGAGGTGTTCGATTTACTCAGATGTATTCTCCCTCCGCGATTTGCTCAGCGTCTCGTGCTGGTTTGATGACGGGGCGATTTCCCGCGCGGGCTGGTGTGCCATCAAATGTGTCTTCAACCAAAGGTGTTCCGGGGATGCCTGCCAGCGAAGTCACTCTCGGTGAGTTGATGAGCAAGGAAGGCTATCGAACCGCGCACATCGGCAAATGGCATTTGGGTTACACGCCCGAAACGATGCCCAACGCTCAGGGTTTCGATTATTCGTTTGGCCATATGGGTGGCTGCATTGATAACTACTCACACTTCTTCTACTGGCAGGGACCTAACCGACATGACCTCTGGCGCAACGGAACGGAGGTGTTTGAGGATGGAGAGTTCTTTCTTGATCTAATGGTGGATGAGGCAACGCAATTCATTCGATCACCTTCTGAGAAACCGTTCTTTATGTATTGGGCGATCAATGCACCGCATTACCCGATGCAGGGAACCTCGAGGTGGCGCGACCATTATCGCCATTTGGATTCACCTCGCCGTCAGTACGCGGAATTTGTTTCCACAGTGGACGAGAAGGTTGGCGCGATTTTGGAATGCCTCGACGAACTATCAATGACCGACAACACGCTGGTTGTGTTTCAGTCCGATCATGGTCACTCAACGGAAGATCGAGCGTTTGGAGGGGGTGGTAACGCGGGGCCTTATCGTGGCGCAAAAGGTTGCCTCTTCGAAGCTGGCATTCGCGTGCCCGCGATTGTTTCATTGCCCGGAACAATCCCGACCAATGAGGTACGTGATCATTTAGCCACTGGATGCGATTGGTATCCAACCATCGCTGATTTCTGTGGCTTGCCGTTGCCGGGGCACCATCTAGACGGCAGGAGTCTCAAGAATGTGATTGAGTCGAAAGATAGCGTTAGCCCTCACGCGTCTTTCTTCTGGCTTCTCGGTCGTGGTGAACGCGCGCAGTGGGCGGTGCGACGAGGTGATTGGAAGCTTCTGGGGAACCCAGCTGATCGATCCGAGGGGGCAGGTCAGATCCAGCTGCCTTCCCGCTTCCTTGTCAACTTGGCTGAGGATATTAGCGAGAGTAAGAATCTAGCTGCCGAGCACCCGGAGATCGTTCAGGAACTTGAAACGATTATGCAGCAGCACGTGGTCAGCATCGATGAGCCGAAATAGTATTGGCGGCGGCTTTACATATCATCCTTGGGTTGGATATTAGCACCTGAGTGGGCTTCTCACTCAGGCTCCGCTCGGGGAAGCCATTGATCGTAGTGCTGTGCACTTTGGCTGGACCAAAACGGCGACGAACCCCACAGTGGAACGGTGGGTAGTGAGGACTGCCAAGTACCTAGCATTTGGTAGAGTTCTTCAGCACGAGTACGATCTTGGTCAAACAGATTTTCTGTTTCTGCCATGTCGGCGTTGGGCCGGAACATTTCAGCTGGTCGATGCGATAAGTGGATTAACTTGTCCTGGCCATCCAGCACAGCGGTTTGTCCCTGAAGCCGCCAAAACAGAGTGCGTCTCTGCGGATCTTCAGCGCCTGAGAGCATGGGCAAAAGATTCACTCCGTCGTAAGCACCGTATCGACGAACCATTTTTTTTCTGTTGTTCTTATCTTCGTGACTGCGAGCCTCCGCTAGAGGTAGGGCGTCCGCTTTTGCTGCAGCAAGGAAGGTAGGAAGGAGATCCAAGCTTGATACAACACCGCTTTGACGGGACTGCTTTGGGATCACTGTTGGCCATGACCAAATCATGGGAATTCGTATTCCGCCCTCTTTAAGACATCCTTTCACACCGGATAGAGGACCATTCCAGCTTCCATTATTGGTGGCGCCTCCGTTGTCGGAGAAAAAGCATATCAGTGTATTGTCGGTCTGTCCTGTTTTTTCCAAAAGCGAGATCACTCTACCGATTCCGCGATCCATCGCATAAACCATTGCAGCATAGGTACGTCGTTTAGGATCCTTGATGGATTCGAAAAGGGCTTCGTCTTCCTTCGTTGCCTGTCTAGGTCCATGAGGCGCGTTGTAAGAAAGAAAGAGAAACCATGGATGATCTTTTTGTTGCCGGTTTCCAATCCAATGAATCGCCTCGTCAGTGAAAAAGTCGGTCAGGTAAGGACTTGAGAATTCTCGAAGTGGTTCTCCGTTTCTCTCCAACTGATTGTTCTCCGGGTTCGGAAAGTAACCGTGTCCTCCACCGAGCATGCCGCAGAAATAATCGAAGCCTCGTTTTTGTGGATGAAACAATTCGCCGGTGCCAAGATGCCATTTTCCGATCAAGCCGGTCTGATAGCCTGCGTGATGAAGGTGATCCGCCAGAGTGTGCTCACCAGGTGGGAGCCCGAGTAACTCTGGGCGGGTCGCGTAGTTGTCAGATGTTTGGTTCAGATTTCCTTCGTAACCGAAGCGACGTGGGTCTCTCCCCGTAATCAATCCTGCGCGGGATGGCGAGCACACTGCGCTAGCTACGTAGGCCTGAGTGCAAAGGACACCTGAGGCGGCAAGTTGATCCAGATTAGGTGTTCGCAAATGCTGGCTCCCCATGCAGCCAAGATCTCCATATCCCATGTCATCGGCGAGGATCAACAAGATGTTTGGGGGTTGAGTTGTTGACTGCGCAAACGCCCCTAGGCTTGAGATCAGTAAGGTCATTAGGCAGAGCGAAAGCCGATTGAGTGTGTGGCTAACGATCACACATGAGACAATCATCACAGAGGGCATCTTCATCGAATCTTGGGTTGAAATGATTCCACATTTATTGAGCATGTCCGGCATCCAACGGTTGAAGACTAGCTGTTGTTGGCTTCTTCGTCCCCATTATTCAAGGACTTGGTCTCTTGAGTCTGTGGATCTTCGCTTTGGAAAGACCAGCGAGCCAGTCGTTGGTGGGCTGCCGTGATGATCACTTGATTTTCAAAGTCGGTGCTGAAGGCGTGGATGTGTCCCGAGTGCTCCACGATGTGTGATTGTTCTCCCGTTTCAACTTCGTGTACCGAGATGAATCCCTTGTGATTGCCACCAACGCTCAGGAGTTGCTTACCATCGGGTGACCATTGCATCTGCTCAACAAGACCCTTGTTCTTCGAATCCTCCATCATTTGGATTCGTTCCCCACTGTTAATGTCAAAAACTTCAATCCGACTGGGGCCATCTAGATGATCGATGTTTCCAACTTTTCCCATTCCACCAACCGCTAGCTTGGTTTTGTCTGGTGAGAAAGCCAAACTGCGAATCCCACCAATCGAATGTCTTCGTTGCTTTGGGTCCCATGTGTACATTTCCGGCGTTTCTAGCTCGGCAGTCTTTTCAAGTGTCTGCGAGTTCCAAATCGCGATGTGTCCAACACGATCTCCAGTGGCAATGCATGATCCGTCTGAAGAGATGTCCAATGCGTAAAGCATTGAAGGATAGTGGTGTGGTGTCATTTTTTCGTGGTCAGTGAAGCTGCCTAGAGTTTCTCCGTTTGCAGCATCCCACACACGGCATTGCATATCATCGCCGACGGAGATGACACGATGGTCAGGGGTGAGAGCAATACGTCGAATCCAGCTATCGTGAGCTGTGATGGCTTTGATTTGTTGTCCGCTTTCGGTATCCCACCACACCAATTTCTTGTCATAACCACTCGTGATCAGCTTTTGCCCATCAAGTACCGCTCCTGTTACGTAGCTCGAATGACCTTCGCCCTCGAGGTTGACGCGTTCAGCTTTCTCTTCATTCAGTGGCAAGTAGTAAACAGCTGCATCGGAACATCCAAACCAAAGGCGGTGACGGTTTGGATCGACCGCTAAGCAAAAAATAATCTCTTGTCCGGGCCATTCGTTGGTGGTCTTTAAAGTGCTGAAGTTCATAACCATTCTCTCCCCGTTTAAGTCAGAATCGGGTAGCAAGGTGTACTGTCAAAGTCCGCGATCGGGATAGGTCGGCTTCCAAGCATGTATTCTTTGGTGTGATCAATTCCCAAGGCCGCAAAAATGGTTGCGTACAGATCACCTGCGTTCATTTCGCCCTCAACGACGGTGTTACCGTCTTGATCTGTTTTTCCGTGAACAGTTCCACCCTGAATACCACAACCACTCAAGGTGCAGCTCCAAGCGCTGGCAAAATGATCGCGACCAAGACTGCCATTGATTGCTGGTGTTCGGCCAAATTCTCCGAGCGAGATCACAAGTGTGCTTTCCAGAAGGCCACGGTCTTTGAGGTCATCGAGCAGTGTGGACATGCAATGGTCAAGGTCCGCACAGAGTTCTTGATGTGTTTCAAAGTTTTGGCCGTGGCTATCCCACCAAGCTCTTGCCACTTTGACAAATGGAACACCTGCTTCGACTAATCTTCTGGCTACGAGGCACTGTTGACCAAATTGAGTGGGGCCATATTGATTTCGTACTGCTTCCGATTCGCGTTCAATGTCGAAAAGGTAATCACTGGCCATTAATCCTCTGACCCGTCCGTAAGCGCTGTGATGGCCCTCGAAAGATGGATGTGAATGATGCCGAGCGTAGATTTTCGAAAGTTGGTCCAAGAGCTCGGCGCGATCTCGGTGGTCGGTATCGGTGATCGCCTCAAGCCTTTGGATGTTTTCGGGCATCATGGCATCTGTTAGGAACATCGGGTTGTAGCGACCCCCAAGGAATCCTGCCGATCCTTTGCGGCGACCCTCCGTTGACGTGTACATTGAAACATAGTCTGGGACTTTGCTTTCGATATTCCCCAGTTCTCTCGCAAGAACCGCACCAAGGTGGGGAAACTCGACCCCGGCCTCGTTGACTCGTCCTTTATCCATCAACTCGTACGCGGTTCCATGGTCCGCAATTTTCGTGTTAAGCGACCGGATAATCGCAGTCTCGCCGAGACGCGTGGACATTTTTGGCATGAGTTCGGAAATCCCGATTCCGGGAATCGAAGTCTGGATCCGCGCAAAAGGCCCTCCGGTCGGTCGACCCGGTTTCGGATCCCACGTTTCTAACTGACTAGCTCCACCTGCCAGCCAAAGCAGAATCACCCGTTTCCCGGATGCTCGAAGTTGATCATTCAACGCGTCTTGTGCGAACGCATTGATTTGGTTCATGTTTGCGGCGTAGCCAATACCACTTGCAGATCCTACAAGACGCATCATGCTCCGACGATCTAATGTGTCTGATCGGTGGTGGTGTTCCATGGTGGACCTAACTTGCTAGTGATTGAAACGAAATTCGGGGCTGCACAGCAACACCCAAGCGATTTGCTGGATTGTCTCTGTTCGACGATCCGATCGGCTACTGAGGTACTTAGACAAGGTGTCGTGTTCTTCCTGAATTGGGGGACGTCCCAAGATGGCGGCGAAGGCATTCGAAATCACTTGCGAATCGGATTCAATCTCCTTCAGATAGCCAACCAAGTGGTTGTTGTCAGTGCTGAGGTATTGGTTCTGCATCTCCCCGCTATTGCTAAACCACAATGCCTCAGAAACCGGTGTCTGGAAGTTTTCACCTGGGATTTCTGTTTTCTGGGCAAAGTGTTCGGAACGCTCTTCGAGTTGACCGCGAGTTTGTTCCCAGTTGGTTTCGATTTTCTCTTTTAGTTTTTCGGGGTGATCGGTTGCAATCAATAATGATAATGACAATTGGTGAGGTGAGAGCGGGCGTGGTACCGCATGTCCAAATCTTGATTCCGTTACGTCAAAACCTTCGTGATCTTGAGGAGCCGATTCTACGGGTGTTTGGTTGTCTTTTGAACCATCGTTTATAGGTAGTGATCGAGCGTAGGTGTTGGACAGCGTGATGGTGTGGATTAACGATCGGAGGTCGTATTGGTTTTTGATGAATTCAGCGGTCAGGAGATTCAGTAGTTCTGGGTGGCTGGCGGGATTTCCGGAATGGATTTGATCCAGCGGATGCACGATTCCTCGGCCAAACAATCTTGCCCAAATGCGATTCACGATGTTTTTTGCAAAGAAGTTTTGCGTTTCGTCACCTAATGCCAATTTCACTAATTCTGATCTTGGCTGAAATGATGGTTGCGGTGGCGCGTCGGCGGAATCCTCTTGCTCTGCCTTCTTAATCTGCTCTTGGTATTCCTTGAGTGTGGCTTCTTCAAGGTCTAGTTGTGGTTCGGGTATCGATAAGCCAGTCAGATACATAAACGCTGCGTCTTTCGTTTCGCCTTCGGTCGTGTCAAAACGAAGGTTGCCATCGAAGCGTTCACCGATCATTCCTTTCTTTGTTTGGTAGGTTCGTTTAAAGAAAGATGCAATGCCGTAGTAGTGTTCTTGTTTCCAGTCATCAACGAGTGGATGGTCGTGGCATTTTGCACATCCAATGTTTACGCCAAACCAAATCATGCTGGAGTCGTTTGCAAGTTTGTCGAGATCCCGCAAGCGATGTTTCAAGAACGCGGTTGGCCGAGTGTCTTCAGGTAAAGTGAGTTCGGGCGTCATGATTTGGCGGAACATCACATCCCAAGGCGTATTGTTTTGTGTTGTTTCCAGAAGGTACTCGCGCCATTGGCGGTCATTGTTCAATGCTCGAAGAAGCAAAGTGTCGAGTTCGTTTCTCTGGTGATATGCAAAGTCCGGTGATTCAATCAACTGCTTGGTGACTTCATATTTTTTGTCATTAGCTTCCAACGTTTCATAATGCTTTAGTTCAGAAACAGAAGGAATGCGTCCCGCAAGATCAAGCGTGACTCGTCGCAGGTAGGCAGCGTCACTCAATACCGGTGCTAAAAGATGGTGGTCAAGCGAAGACTCTACATGTCGGTCAATCTGCTCCGCTACACGTAGACGATCCTCTTTGGAGACCAACTCCGCGTGAACTTCAACTCGGGTGAAGATGCTAAGAAGAGCCAATGCAATAACGAAGAAAGGTCTTGAAGCAGATCTGTCAGAGTGGGAGATGTAGTCGACGAGCATAATCGTGGAGCGATTGTGTGGGGCGCAGTTACACAGGCTGAGCAAAAGTTCAGGAACCTAAGTTTATTTTAATCCCATCGCCGCGTTGGGTGGTTTCCTGGATTCTCGTCGGTTTTCTTGCGAGGTTTTGTCGCTTCTGGAATCCGCGTCGGAGTGTGGCTACGGCGATCCCGTTGGTTGCCACCAGTCGTTCAGTTCAGACTTGAGTTCTTCGAGATCGCTCGCATGCAATTTCGAATGGATTAAGTTTTGTTTTTCGTACGGGTCGCGGGAAAGATCAAACAATGACTCTTCGCCCACGTAGTTGTTCCATGCTTTCGATTTGATTTGATTAGGCTGATTGAGATTCGACTTGCTCGAGGATTCGTTCGATACCGAATTAAAATGTGGAATGATAAGTTTCATGCTGCCTTTTCGGATCCATCGGTAGGCGATGTCGTGGCTTGCTGAATTGAGCGACGTTGCATCCCCAGGGTAAATTTCACCAAAAATGGAGCGGTCAGGTGGAACGGGTTTGTCGTCTTTCAAAAAGTCGAGGAGGTTGATTCCTGGAAGGGAGATATCTGGTGTGATTGGGATTCCGGCGGCACCAAGTAGGGTTGGAAGTAGGTCGATGCTGCTGCAGATGCCATTTTCTGTTTGTGGGCGAATAACACCATCCCATCGAATTAAAATAGGAGTCCTAACACCGTCGTCAAAAGGTGCACGCTTGCTCCGTTTTGTTTGAGTGTATTCTTGCGGGTTTTGTTTGGATGGAATCGAACTCGGTCTCCATCCATTGTCAGAGAGGAAAATAAAAAGCGTGTTACTCGATTGAGATTCACTGCTGACAATCTTCACAAGCTCGCCAACGGTGGAGTCGAACTGGGCGATTGATGCAAAGTAGGGTTGTTCCCAAGGTAGTATGCCGGGATGACTTGCAGCGAGTTTCTGAAACTGATCGGGGGCGTCGTGCGGTAAATGGGGCAAGTACGGTGCATACCACACAAGCCATGGGGTGTTGAAGCGTTCACACTCTTGGATGAAATCCTTGATTGGCCGCATTGTTTTCCGGCCGATAATTAAGCCATGGTCGCCATTGCCGTGCGAGACTTGTTCGCCGCTAGCGAGTTCGCGGATGCCTCCGAACGTTTGATCCTTGTGTGGGGGCGTGAATGTCGTCATGCCATCAGTGAACCCCGCGTTGCGATAGTGCCCCTCCCAGAACTTTCCAGTCTGAAGGCAGCGATATCCCTTGTGTTTGGCGAGTAACGCCGGAAGCGTTTCGAAGCGTTGGATCAAATCAAATTCATTTTGCCGCCGTGCTTCGTACTCCGATCTTGAGGTCATTTGGTTGTAACCCGAGTTACCCGGTGGACCGTGGTTGAAGTGGATCCCGTGCTGATGAGGGTAGAGCCCCGTTAGGATTGTGGCTAATGAAGGTCTGCAAACACTTGATGGCACGTAGCCGTTTCGGAACCTAGCGGATTTTGACGCGAGTGTATCGAGGTTTGGGGTGTGTACCCGTTGGTTACCCATGAATCCAAAATCCATCCAAGCCTGATCGTCAGCCAAGATCAAGACAATGTTAGGCGGCTTTGAAGGAACTTGGTTTCCGGTTTCATTTGAGACACATGTGGAGACAAGTTGAGTAGCCCCTGCGAGTGCAAAGAGGATACGGCAGGTAAGTCCGCGAAGGTGTAATCGTTCGACTAAGTCGTTCATCGCCGTGCCGATCATCGAGAGTTGGAGCCAAGAGCCAAGGTGATCCATCATTAATCGCCTTCGGCATGCATGATGTTGGATTCATTTGCTCTCAGGTTCAATCACAGCAGCTGCCTGATGTGGAGACGTGAGGCCTGGGGGGAGTTCCAGTATTTGGATGTTGCGGAAATGAATTTCTGAGCCTTCGGATTCAAGGCAGAGGTATCCGCGTCGCACCTCAGAGTCGCGAATGGAGTTTACAAAGACACCGTTCACTGAGAGTTTGACGGTTCCATCAACGCAGACTACATCATAGGTGTTCCATTGACCTGCCCCGTTGCAACGCAGTTCACGGCTCATGCTACGCCTACCGCGTGGGATGTCTGGTGTGGCATTGAGGCCTCCCGCACCAAAGAGTTCGCCCGATACGTAACCTACATGGTTAGGACTGCCACCTCGTGGGTGCTGGTTGACCCAGTCGAGTTCTAGCATCTGAACTTCCATCCCTTTTGGCAGTTGTTTACCTGAGGGCACACTGCCCTCACTCCAAACAAATACCCCTGAATTGCCTCCGGGGTTCATGTGCCGCCATTCAATGTGAAGCACAAAGTTTTCGTATTGCTTGTTGGATCGCATCACTCCAATTGGCATGCCCTTGCAAACCAAGAGGCCATCATTGACGAACCAGGTATCATTGGCTGTGTTCACATTGGTCCACCCAGTCAAGTCTTTGCCGTTAAAGAGAGATGTGAAGGAGCCAAGTTCGACGATGGCATCTTCTGCTGGGACAAAACGGTCTGTGCCGTTCAGTGCGTGCGCAATTTGAACCGCTTGTTGAATGGTGAAGTTCCCGTGGATCACTGCACGTTTTCCCATCGCACCGGCGATTTTTGGTGCTTGGATCACTTTGCCATTGAAGAGAATGGCGAGACGTTTTCCAGTGTTTTCGCTTGTTAATTTTTCAAGTCGCTCGCTGCCTGTTTCCGTAAACTCTATTGAGATTGCGGGGCGTCCTTCTTCGGTGGAGATCACCGCAGCCTTAGCAATTTGTTGCATGTCAAAGGAAGGCTCTGGGGCGACATAGATTGTCTGTTTTCCATCTGGGAGCAGTGTTGCCTTCCAATTTGGTTCTTCAGTATCTACCGCAAGCTGAAACGAGACGCGGTTCTGGATCTCTTGTGCGCTCACCGTGTGAGACTTTCCGACTGCTGGGAGAAAGGTCATGGCCGCCGCCACGGTCATCAGGGAGACGTTTTTAATCAATGATTTCGTCATCTTGGATTAGCTCACTTGGGATGAAGATGAATTGCGAGTTGAATTCAAGACTCCTCAGCCTCGGGCGGGTGAAGCAGTCTTTGTTCGCGCGCAAGTAGAGTCTTTGTTTTCTGATTTTAAATGGATGCTGATTCGGGTTCTCGCGTCACGCGAAAAAAACTCGCTCCGCAGTTCCTCGCAGGATTGCGATTTTGTCTGCTTCCGTGAGGAAGGATGCGCGTTTTTCGATTAGATCAATCGATGATTGATAATTGTGTGGATCTTGGACTTGGTACGGGCAGTCACTGGCCCACATTAAACGGTCCGACCCAAAAGCTTTCACCACTCGCTGGATCATTGGTAGTAGGTCGAGGTACGGGGGTTGTTTGTCACCCAGCGCGTAAAACGCGGAGGTTTTGACGTGTGTGTTGTGATGGTCTGCGAGGCGGCATAACTGGTCGAGGCGGTCTTCCTCGATCTTTCCGCTGACTCCGATTCTCGCAAAGTGATCTACCACAACTTTGGTGTTGGGGAATCTTTTGCACAGCGCATCTACTGCAGGGATGTCTTCTGGGTTGATTAGGGGGCAGATTGCTAGGTCGTGATCGTTTGCCAGTTTCCAGAGTTGTTGGACATTGCGGTCGGTGGGCCAGCCTTGTGCGTCACCTCTGGAGTGCATTCGAAAGCCTCGCATTCCCGCACGCTTGTGACGCTTGACTTCGCGTTGCAGCGGTTTTCGGTTCCAGTCAATTAACGAAACGCCAGAGAAGGTGTTTGGATATCGCTGCATGACTTCACTCATGTAGCGATGGTCCGATTCATAAAAGCTCATTTGGATGAGAACCACTCGTTGCACTCCCACCGGTTTGCAGTGAGCCAAAAGTTCCTCCGCGGTGAAGCTTGCTGGTTGCATCGCCTCCGGTTTGAAATTCGAGCTGATTGGATAGCGATTTGTATCAGGGTGCCAAACGTGGGAATGCGCATCGATCCATTGCTTCGCCTCGACAGTAGCTCCGCTGGCAACACTTGAAGTTGATGCTGCGATTGCAGTGGCAGTGAGGGCTTGGCAGAAATGACGCCGAGTGACGGAGGTTTTGGGTTCTGAGTTCATGCTGGGAGCGTTTTGTGCTGACGTAATGAATACTTGTGTTTTAATTATTAGAAACTTATTGATTGCTTGGTGTCGTTTGCGGATCACATCGAGTGATAGTGGAGTGCAAAATCTCTGTAAATCTCTACGGCTTTTTCAACTTCAGCGCATTTTACGTATTCGGTTGCCGCATGTGCTTGGTTAATTGATCCTGGGCCTAGAATCATCGCGGGAATACCGAGGTTCCCGAATTTACTTGCATCGCTGCAGAAAGGTACTCCTCCGGGTGTACACGGAAGCTGGTGATTGGCGAGTACGCTGCTCATGACTTGAACTGGATGTTGGTCTGGATTGGTTTCAAGCGGCGAGTCGGTCAGTAGTGGCGGCAGTAACTCCGCCTTCACGCTGGGGTTATCTTTCATTACTTGCTCGACGATGCTTTGATAATGCTTCCAAGTTTCACCCGGTTGCTCGTGGGGCAGGAGTCGTCGGTCAATTTCAATTTCACAATGATCCGGAACGAAATTGATTTGCGTGCCGCCCTTTATCACACTCAGATTGCAGGTCGCCTCTCCGAGAAGCGGGTGGCTCGAAAGATGGAGATTCATCGTGTCAGTTTGAATTGCATCGATGATGGGCAGCATCTGCAAAATTGCATTGTCACCGAGGTGCGGTTTTGCTGAGTGCGCCGATGTTCCCGTTGTGATGATTTTGAACCGAAGCAAGCCTTTGCTCGCCGTGATAACTTGTAGTTCGGTCGGCTCTGCAATGATCGCAGCGTCAAACTTTGCATGGCGTTCACAAAATGCTGCAACGCCTCGGTAGGAGTATTCTTCGTCAATCGTCGCGGCAAACCAGATCTCGGGGATTCGAGTCGCGCGGTGCTGGGCGATTTCCCTGACCGCATGGATCATCGCAGCAAGGCCTCCTTTTGTATCGCAAGCTCCGCGTCCAGACAGAACCCCTTCTTTGATAACCGGGGTATATGGATCGATGCTCATTCCATGATCCGAAACAGTGTCCATGTGAGCTTCATAGACGATTCGGTGTGATGATTCCTTGCCTGGGATCTTCGCGATCACGTTAAAGCGACCTGGTAACACGGACTGCTTTTCAACATGAATGTTGCTCTGGCGAAAGAATTCGTAGATCCATTCACCTAGTTTCGATTCGCCCGTTCCGTTGATGTAATTTGGGTTGACGCTCGGAATGGAGACCAGATGAGCGAGCGTGTTGAGGACAGAATCTTGAGCGGTCATTGATCGTGTGCTCTCAATGATTCAATGGGAACAAGGCGAATGGGTCGATGCAAGATTCAGCATTGTTGTTTTAACTGGTGAATCACAAGGCAATGAGTGGTAGAACTAATGTTCATTGTCGAAAAGATTTTACTCCGGGTCGGTCAATCCGTTATCTTAAGGGGCACTGAGTCTTGGGCGATTCGATGAGCTTTTGGCCCTGTAGTCTAACGTAAAATACCAACCACCTCGGTGAAGATTGAAGCTGGGCTTCCTTGATGAACCACTTTGAACAAGATGCTCTGCGAAAATCTAGAGTTTTCGGGCGAGAGCCTGTAGTTGCCTCGCAGGTCCGCGGTTCGGTCGCTAGCTCGGTGCGATCGTCTCATGCTCAAGTCGTTTGGGGGCTGCGCTCGCGCTGGCGTCTCGACCTGAAGAGGATCATGGCGATCATGGTCAGCTTAGGTGCGAGTGTCTTGACATCCGGTTGGGAAAAACTGGATGCCCAGGAGCAAGCAGCGAAGGCGGAAGCTGTACCGGATGAAATGGATTTCTTTGAGCGGAGAATCCGCCCCCTGCTTGATCATCACTGTTTCGAGTGCCACGCAGGCGATGAGCGCGCGGGTGGATTGAGATTGGATTCGGCAATGGGAGTCTTGGAAGGTGGTGACACAGGACCCGCCGTTGTCCCCGGCGACGTTGATAAGAGTCTCCTTCTTAAAGCGGTTCGATATGACGACCCCGAATTCTCGATGCCACCTTCGGGTAAGTTATCCGCTTCAGAAATTTCCGATTTAGAACAATGGATTGCGGGTGGAGCATTTGACCCTCGTGAAGCCACGGCGAACGTGCCCTCAAAAGGCGTTCCTGGGCCCGGGATGTCGATTGCCGATGGGCTCGAGTTTTGGTCCTTGCAAAGGGTGGTTGAACCAGTGGTTCCAGACACGGCAGATCCTTGGGTCAAAACCCCTATTGACGCTTTTGTCTTGAATGCTTTGGAGGCTGAAGGTCTCAGCCCAGCTCCAAAGGCGAGTCGAGAGGTCCTGATCAAACGGCTCAAGTATGACCTGCTAGGCCTCCCGCCATCGATTGATGAAGTTACAGCCTTCGTTAATGATGCTCGCCCGGATGCTTACCGGCGTTTGGTGGACCGATATCTTTCGTCTGAGCAGTACGGGGTTCGTTGGGGGCGGCACTGGCTAGACGTTGCACGATACGCAGACAGCAATGGGTTGGACGAAAATCTCGCCTTCGGCAATGCGTGGCGGTACCGTGATTACGTGGTTCACGCATTCAATTCGGATAAGCCCTACTCTGATTTTGTTACCCAGCAGCTTGCTGGTGACTTATCTGCGCCTAATGATCGGGACGCGATCACTGCAACGGGTTTCTTGGTCCTCGGCGCAAAGGTATTAGCCGAGCCCGATCGCGAGAAACTTGAGATGGACACCATCGATGAGCAGTTAGATACGACCGGCAAAGTTTTCTTGGGGATGACTCTCGGCTGTGTTCGCTGTCACGATCATAAGTTTGATCCGATAACGCAGGCTGATTACTACGCTCTTGCAGCCGTTTTTAAAAGCACGCGGACGTTTGGTGAAACGAATACCGGGGCGATTAAGCACTGGAACGAAAAGATATTCGCTGACGAGAAACAGCTCGAAGCGATGAAGGCCGTTGATGAGCAAATTGCTGCCCTGAATAAAGCAGCTACCGACTTCAAGAATCAAGCTTACTCCAAGTTGCGTCAGGAAGTCCGAGAGCGGGCTGTCGATTATCTCGTCGAAGCGACTGTAGTTGATTTGCAGATGTCCTTGACGGAAGTTGCAAAGATCGCGGAGCCAAAAGGTTTGCATCCTCGGGTTCTTTATCATTGCAGGAAGCACCTTCAGTTCCATTCTGAAGATCCTGTTTTTGCTCCCTGGCATCAGATGAAGGGCGATGACCATGGAGTGAAGGTTAGAGATTTTTATCAGGATCGAGTGGTCGAAGCTTTGCGAGATAAAAGCAATGCTGGTAAGGAGTCAGCAAGCGAGGAAGTTTCCGAGGCGAGTCGGTTTGAAGAAAAGGAATTAGCGGATCTGAAAGCTGCTCTGATGGATAACTCGGGGTTTCTTGCTGTGCCTCCCAAACCTGATTTTGCTTTTGATGTTGAAACCTACGCCGAGTACGACCGTTTGATGGAGAAGGCGAGGTTGTTTGAAAGTGCCGCGCCGGATGTAGATTCGGTGATGAGCGTGCAGGACGGCGATGTGGTTTCGGAGTTGGCGATTCACGTCCGAGGTAGTCACAGAAATCTGGGGAAACCAGTCGCGAAGCGAGTTCCTGAGGTGATGCAGGCGGCGGCAGGAGACGTTTCCATCGAGGGAAGTCACAGCGGAAGACTCGAATTGGCTCGTTGGATGACTTCTGGTCATCATCCCTTAACCTCCCGTGTTCAAGTGAATCGAATTTGGGGTTGGCACTTTGGTGCTGGATTGGTTCGAACCACCGAGAATTTTGGAGTTCTAGGTTCGCGAGCCTCGCATCCAGAATTGCTTGATTGGCTGGCGTTTCAGTACGTAGAAAACGGGTGGTCCACCAAGCAGTTGCAGCGGACTATTTTGCTTTCGAGCGTTTACCAACAGGATTCACGTCACGCAGACTTTGAAACTGCTTCAAATCGCGACCCTGATAACCGATTGCTTTGGAGGTATCCAACTCGCCGTTTGGAAGCAGAGCAATTGCATGATGCGATCCTTGCAGTGTGCGATCAGCTTGATGAGTCGCTCGACGGCAAGACGGTTCCCCTCAGGAATCGCCAGTTTGTTTTCAATCACACTTCGGAAGACCATACAAAGTATGACAGTCTTCGGCGAGCAATCTATTTGCCTGTCATAAGGAATAATCTGTACACAACCTTTGAGCAATTCGATTTTCCCGATCCCACCATGCCTACCGGTAGTCGATCGGTGACAACGGTTGCACCGCAAGCACTTTTGTTGATGAACTCCCCGATGGTGGTTGATGCTGCCACGCACTTAGCCCAGCGACTGGTGAGTCTTTCACTTAGTGACGCATCAAGGATTGAAAAAGCATTCCAATGCGTATTGGGTAGGAAGCCTGAGGGGTGGGAGACAGATGCATCGATCACATTGCTGAATCGTGTTAAGAGTCAATCAAGCGAAGAGTCGATCCTGCACTGGTCCGTCTTGTGCCAAAGTTTGCTTGCTGCCAACGAATTCATTTACATCCAATAGAAAAGGTGGCGTTTTAAATGAAGGGTGTGAAGGAAGGTTTGCCGAGCATGTTTGGGACGCGTCGCGAATTACTGCGAAGCAGTGCGATCGGTTTTGGCCAATTAGCGTTCGCTTCGTTGCTGCATCAAGTTGCGGCTGCAGATGATGTGGGGCAGTCGGAGGTGGGTTCGAAAGCAGAGTTAGTTCTGGGAAGCGGTTCAACGCGGGGTCAGGGGCTGGTAGCGAGAGGGCCACATCACACACCACGTGCCAAACGTGTTGTATTTCTCTTCATGAAGGGTGGGCCATCTCATGTCGACACCTTCGATCCGAAGCCACTGTTGGATCGCGATCACGGAAAGCCTCTTCCTTTTCCACTTCCCCGTGTGACCTTTGCAAAGCAGGGTAACCTGTTGCGATCCCCATGGAAGTTCAAACAGCATGGCGAAAGTGGTTTGCCCGTTAGTTCTTTGTTCCCAAATGTTGCGAAGCATGTGGATGAACTCTGCGTTCTGCGCTCGGTGCATGGAACCAATCCGGCGCATGGTGGAGCTCTGTTGAAATTACATACCGGCAGCGATCAATTTGTTCGCCCGAGCATGGGGTCTTGGGTTACCTACGGACTCGGGACGGATAATGAAAACCTGCCAACGTTTGTAACCATTTGTCCGACGTTGGCGCACGGCGGAGTGAACAACTGGGGGGCAGCGTTTTTACCCGCTGACTGCCAGGGAACGCCAATCGGGAACGCATCGATTTCCTCGACCAACGCAACGGTCAAGCACATATCCAATTCGCAGTTGTCGAAGGAGACTCAACGAAAGCAACTCGATTTCATTGCCATGCTTAACGGAAAGCACTTGGAGCAGTACCCTAACGAATCCATGCTTGAGTCGAGGCTGAATTCGTTCGAGCTCGCATTTCGAATGCAACGTTCAATGCCTGAGATACAATCGTTGAACGCGGAAACGCAGGCCACGCAGCATCTTTATGGAATTGATGATCCGTTGACCGAAGATTTCGGCCGGCAATGTTTGATGGCACGCCGTCTATTGGAGCGTGGGGTTCGCTTTGTGCAGGTGACTCACAGTGATAGCGAGGTGCAGTGGGATCAACACAGCAACCTATACCACGGGCATACCAAGAATTCTGCCGAGGTGGACAAGCCAATTGCTGGCTTCCTCGCAGATTTAAAACAGCGAGGTTTGTTGGAAGATACCTTGGTGCTTTGGGGTGGGGAGTTTGGAAGGACTCCCACCGCACAGGGAACTAACGGCCGAGATCATAATCCGCATGGATTCACGATGTGGATGGCCGGTGGCGGGGTTAAAGGTGGCTATGCTTATGGCGCGACCGATGACTACGGTTATTATGCAACCGAAAACAAAATGCACGTTCATGATCTTCACGCCACGCTCCTGCACCTGATGGGGCTCGACCATGAGCGATTGACCTTTCGGCATGCGGGAAGAGACTTTCGTTTAACTGATGTTGCAGGTCGAGTTGCGACTGATATTTTGGCGTGACGGCCAATGGCAAGGTGGGAAAGTACACGGGGATTGATTGATGACAGATTTTTATTTTCCGATGTCTCGAAAGCGTAATCGATTTATCTCTGGCCGATACGGAATTGAGAGAAGGGATTTTCTGCGTTACGTTGCCGCTGTTTCTGCAATCCCCTGTCTACCTCTTCAGTCGCAAGAGCCAGTTATCAAAAGCCCGCGATTTGCGGCCGACCCCTTTTCCTTGGGGGTCTCTTCCGGTGATCCGACATCGGACGGCGTCGTTCTTTGGACTCGACTTGCTGCCGGGCCGGTTGACATCAGCGGGTTACCAAAGCAGCCTGTCGAAGTGCGATGGGAGATTTCCGAGGACGAAGGATTTTCCGCGATTGCCAAAAAAGGAACGGCAGTCGCACTTCCTCAGTTGGGTCACTCTGTGCATGTTGAGGTAGATGGGTTGGAGCCATGGCGTTGGTACTTTTACCGTTTTCATGCGGGGGATGCGACGAGTCCAGTAGGGCGTACACGCACGGCGCCCAAAGCGGAGATGATGCCCGAAGAGTTGCGTTTCGCCTTCACATCGTGCCAGCATTTCGAGACCGGGTATTTCAATGGCTACAGCCACATGAATCAGGAGGATTTTGACCTCGTGGTTCATCTCGGAGATTACATCTATGAATATGCCGGTCGTGATAAACTGCCACGTAAGCATCTCGGTGGTGAACTTCACACGCTTGACGATTATCGTCAGCGGTATGCTCAATACCGAACAGACGATCAGCTTCGTGAGGCCCACCGATTATTTCCCTGGCTCGTAACCTGGGATGACCATGAGTTTGATAATAACTATGCGGGGCTCGTTTCAGAAGAGGACGGTGTTTCACCGGAGGTGTTCCTTGCTCGCAGAATGAACGCCTATCAAGCGTATTATGAGTTCATGCCACTGCGGCGTCGGTCGTTTCCGTCTGGGCCACACATGAAGCTGTATCGGCGCTGTCGGTACGGTCGTCTCGCCAATTTTCACGTGCTCGATACGAGGCAATATCGAACGGATCAACCAAATGGTGATCATCAAAAGCCGATGACTGGGAAGGTGTTTGATGCCAACACCACCATGCTCGGGGCGGATCAGGAGCAGTGGCTGATGTCGGGTCTGACGCGATCAGATGCCACTTGGAATGTTCTCGCTCAGCAGGTGATGATGGCGCCCCTGAATCGTGGCGATTTGGAATTACCAAAGTACAGCATGGATCAGTGGCCCGGGTACGAATTTAGTCGGAGGCGTCTGCTGCGTTTCATGCACGAACGATCGGTTCCCAATCCCGTTGTGCTGACCGGTGATATTCACGTCAACTGGGTGAATGATTTGCAGCTTGATTTCGAGGATCCAGATTCACCGCTTGTGGGTACGGAACTGGTTGGCACTTCGATGACTTCGGGTGGAAATGGCGGTAACATCATCAAAGAATATGAGCGAGCTCGCGATCAGAACTCCTTTGTGCAGTGGTATAACTCGAACCGCGGTTATGTTTCTTGCACACTCACTCCAACTGAGTGGATCACGAAATATCAGGTCACGCCAGTTGTGGATCGTCTTGGTTCGCCGATGCACACGGCAGCCAGTTTTCGCATTGAAAACGGTAAACCGGGTGCACAGAAAATTGGTTAGCGGGAGATCACTTTTGTTGCGGGGAGGTGATCAGCCATACCAGCATCGGTTCGATGTAGTTCAATGACTGTGGATTGACGCATTTTCTGTAGTCTGCGTTGATGAAATTTTTTTGTCGCCAAGTTGTGTAGTTCATGTGGGTCTTTATCAAGGTTGTAAAGCTCCTCCGTCTCACCCTCGATTAGATTTCGGATGTATTTGAATTTGCCTTCAGCTAGCATGACATACCATGGGACGCCGGGGCCATGGTAGAGTCGAGGGTCGTCCTTGGTTGGTATCTTGTTGGTGTCGCTACCGTAGATCTTGCCGGTGTGGACGAGCATCGCTGGCGATTGTCTTTGGGTCGTGCCTGATTCAAACAGTGGCGTCAGGTCTTCTCCGTGCATTTTCCATGGTAGCGGTACCTTTGCATTAGCGAGAATCGTTGGTGCGAGATCGACACCACTGACCGGATTGCTGATCACTCGACCAGCGGATTGTTTTTGGTGCTCGCGCGTCGGGCGGATGATCAGTGGCGCTTCAACGGTTGCGCGGTAAGGTGCAACCTTACTTTTGAATCCATGCTGTCCCCATGCAAAACCTTGATCAGACGTGAAGATAATCAGTGTGTTTTCGTCCTGACCCGAGTCTTGAAGTGCTTCAAGGATTCTGCCAACGCCCTCGTCAATCCCCAATACACCCTGATGGTACTGCCGTATCCAGTCTTTGAGTGAACGACCGGGGATGTCCTTCATGCCTACCGGTGATACCTCTCTTGTTTTTCTTTCCACGGGCAGCCCATCTTCTCCCGGTTGCCAGTGCTGCATTTCCTGAACGTAACGAGGCTTCCCTTTTCTTGGTGGATAGATGTCCCTTGGGGTTGGGATTTCGAGATCAGGATAGGCGTCGAGATGGCGATTGGCAGGTGTGAAGGGGCCATGCACCGCACCGTAGCAGAGCCACAGGTACCAAGGTTGCTCCGATTCCTTTTCTCGTTCAATGAAGTCAATTGCCCAATTGGTGTAGTTGTCAGTGGAGTAGCCCTGGGTCATCTCGGCTGGGCCGCCATCGGTGCTAATCAGTTGGTTGTCGTAGTAATTAGGTGCGTTGTCTGGATGGCCAGGCCGGTTCCATACTCGCTGGTGATCCCAGTCTCGACCAAATCCGGTGTCTCTTCCCGTGTGCCATTTGCCGATGTGCGCGGTGGTGTATCCATGTTGACGTAAAACACTTGGCCAGAAACGGCAAAGATCCGGATTGTAAGTGCTGCCGGGGTAGTCGCCATCCATTCGCATCGATTCAATGCCGTGTTGGTGTAGGCCTGTCAGCATGGAAGCGCGAGAAGGCATGCACCATGCTCCGATATATGCATGTTCAAACCTTACGCCGTTTTTTGCGAGTCGATCGATGTTCGGAGTCTTAACCCACGAGTAAGCGTCTTCGTAACAAGCAACGGTTCGGTAGGATTGATCATCTGTGTAGATGAAAAGGATGTTGGGCCTGTCGTCGTGTGTGCTGTTGGTGGAATCAGTCGCCGGTGCGGTGATATTGAGTGGTTCTGCACAAAACCCAGTTGATTGAAGAGTCAAGCTGAACGCGAACGCGTGTAGCGTCCAAGCCATCTTCGATGAGATCGATTTGGTTGCGACACTGATCACCCCTTGGAGATAGCTGATAATTGCGAGAATGGTGATTGGTAATCGTATTGTGGTGTGCTTGATCATTCTGAGAAGGTAGATGATTTGTTGTGGTGTTGGCGCATACCGATGTCACCGTTGGTTTGGATGATAGTCCTCGCCCTGCCAGCTTCTGAGCACGGATCTCTGCCATTGTTCCAGCGCCGACTGCATCGCTGCGGTTCTGACTGCGTTTTGTTGGGCTAGGTTTGTGGTTTCCATCGGGTCATCGACAAGGTTGTACAGTTCGGTTTGCACGACATCGTTCGTTTGGATGCGGTGTAGTTTCCAAGGCCAGGCATTCCAAGCGGCATGACCGTTCAATTGATTCAGATCGCGTTTGGGGAAGTCGTTCACATTCTTCAAGACTCGATCTGGATGTGGATTCGATCTCCCACTTGCTTTCGCTTCCATCAGTTCGCGTATCACGCGATCACTGTAAGTAGCCTGCCCTGCTTCGTAGCCGTGCCAAAATCCCATGGGTTTCGTGCGTTTGCTTTTTTCGCCGCGCAGGATGGGTAAGAGGTCGATGCCGTCAAGGTACGGTTGGTCATCAAGCGGGCAGTTCGTAATGGCGGCGAGCGTTGGGTAAAAATCGGACGAATGAGCGGGGGTGTCGATGGTTTGCGGTTTGAAGTGGCTGGGCCATTCGAAGATTGTTGGGACGCGAAGTCCGCCCTCGTAAATACTTCCTTTCTTCGCACGCCCACCGGAGGATTCCGTGACGAGGCCACCATTGTCGCTTGTGTAAATCAGTAGGGTGTCTTTATCGATACCCCACTCTCGCAACGCCGATCGCAACCTGCCTACTTGTTGGTCAAGCAGAGTGATTTCACGAAAGTAGCCCGGTTTCTTTGTGTCTTGGTCATTGTAGAGTGTTGAGGCATCCGACGTTGCGGTAGGGATTTCTCGCTGAGGGTCATGAGGTGAAGGGAACCAGGTGATCGCTAGGATCGGCGAATCTGTATCCTTGTGTCGTCGGATAAAATCGATGGTCGCATCCATGGTGATCACGGATCCTTGCCCTTTGATCTGTTTGTACTCTCCGTTGTGGCTCAGGTATGGATCTAGGTCAAAGAAGTTTAATCCCGAGAGCCATTCGTCGAAGCCAGCCTGTCCCGGGCATGTTGGGCTTTGCGATTGCACTGATCCGATGTGCCACTTGCCAAAATGTCCGGTCTTGTAGCCAAGGGTCTTCAGTCGTTCGGCGATGGTGATTTCATTTGGCCGCATGTAGTGACCATGATTTGGGACGTTGCAGCGAAACGGGTGGCGGCCGGTCATCACACTCGCTCTGGTTGGCGAGCAGACCGGAGCGCTGGCGTAGAATCGACTCATCACAACACCGTTTTGTGACATCTCGTCGAGATTTGGCGTCTGAACAAACGGATGCCCTGTGAATCCGGTGTCGCCGTATCCATGGTCATCTGCCATCACCAAAACAATGTTAGGCTGTTTGGCGTGAGCATTTTGAGAGATCGCGACGCAGAGCAAGATGATCGTGATCAGCCTGATGGTATTCATCCGCTGTTCGCGCCGAATTCGCGTCATGCCCTGTTGGTGTTGTAGCACTGGGCATTGGGATTGTTTGACGATATTGGGAGAGGGGGTTGAGGTCATTGTGACGCATCCGAGAGCAAAGAATGGAAGCCGACGTTTGTAATGTTAACAGGTTCTTTGCTCGCTATTCGGTTTGTTCTGGGTTTCGTGGTTCGGTCGAATTTGTTGTGGAATTGTCTGAATTCCAATGATGCTTGGTGTGATAGTCGTTGAGAAAACCAATCTGCTTGTGACTGCGTAACGCGGGATCTGTTAAACTCTCGCAGTGCCTTCGTTGCTTCGCGGAAGCGGAGAGCACCGAAAGCCTAGGCGGTATTGGTTTGAAGGGACCGCCTTTTTTAAACGTTTCTGCAACGCATTAATTTTCTCTAAGGATCAACTGTATGCCGACCATCTCTGCTCGAGTGTTGTTTTCCAGCGTATTGATGACTCTTCTGGTCTCAATTGCCAATGCCCAAGAAAAAAAATGGGTGAGTCTATTTAATGGAAAAACTTTAGATGGATGGGAGAAAATCGGTGGTGACGATAGCCACTGGAAAGTTGAGGACGGAGCGATCACAGGGACAGGTAACCCATCGATGCTGGTTTGCACGGAAGGGCCCTATAAGAATTTTCGTTATCGAGCTGAGGTGAAGATTAACGATGGTGGTAATTCAGGATTGTATTTCCGCACCACCAGGCGTCCCGGTTTCTTGGATGGTTACGAAGCCCAAATCGATAGCACCCATACGGATCCTATCAGAACCGGTTCGCTGTACGGTTTCTGTCACGTCTATTCTCAGTTGTCCAAGCCCGATACTTGGTTCTCGTATGAAATTGAAGTGCGTGAAGACGTATGGAGAGGACGAGAGATGACACGCATCAAAATCACCGTTAACGATCAAGAACTCTACGAGTACATGGACTTTGAAAAAACCTATCCAGCTGGTCATTTTGCTTTTCAGCAGCATGATCCTGGTAGTGTGGTTCAGATCCGAAATGTAAAGGTCATGAAGTTGGCAGATTAATCTTTTGGGGAATCTCTTTAGTGGAAGATTGCGTGATTCGGTCGCACTGTTTTTCAACGGTGCGATCGTTTTCTACTTTTGGGACGCCGCTGAATCGATAGCTTTGTTTGTTTTGCGCTAATAGAGAAGGCTTGGAAGGAGTCGTGATGTTAGATCTCGTACGCGGTATCCAATTGCATGGTAGATTGAATTTTTTGATTGCAGGCCTTTGTTTCTGCCTGACATCCTCAGGCGTTGGTTTGGCCGCTGAGCCGCTCTTGGAGAAGGTCGAAGTATTTCCTGCGGGAATGCATGGGATCACCTTGTATCGGATCCCCGGAATTGTCGTGACCACCAAGGGAACGGTGATCGCATACTGCGAGGCTCGTCGAGATAGTCGTGCTGACTGGGGTGAGATTGAAGTCCATATGCGGCGTTCGGTAGATGGTGGGAAAACTTGGCTTCCCGTGCAGCATGTAGCCCATCATGGACAAAGGATGGAAGGTAATCCGCGGAAAAAAGTTGGCGGTGAACACGAACAAACAGTCAACAATCCCGTGGCGATCGTTGATCATCACACGGGAGCAATCGAGTTTCTGTATTGCCTTAACTATGCCAAGTGTTTTTCGATTCGCAGCGAGGATGACGGCGTCACGTGGACTGATCCCGTCGAAATCACTGCTACCTTTGAGCGTTTTCGCGATACCTATCCGTGGAAGGTGATCGCCACCGGTCCGGGGCACGGAATTCAGTCTGAAAACGGGAGGCTAATCGTGCCGGTTTGGCTGGCCTATGGAGATGTGGGGGACCATAGCCCGTCATTTTGTGGCACCATTTATAGTGATGATCACGGAAAGACTTGGTCTGCCGGTGAGATCACGGTACCCAACAAGGGTGAGTTTCATCATCCCAATGAATCCATGCTAACCGTTACCGGAAACGGTGATGTGATCATGATTACTCGAAGTGTCTCTAAGCCGAATCGCAAGATTATAACAACCAGTCCTACCGGAATTGGTTCTTGGGGTTCGCCGCGGTTTCATTCTCAGTTGCTTGAGCCGGTTTGCATGGCAAGTATTCTGAGTGTTTCGGAACGAGGCGGTGATCGCGATTTGTTGTTATTCACCAACCCGCATCAGGTTGCGCTTGATAAGGATGGGCAAGAAGTTCCTGCGGGACGTGGGAAACGTCGGAACCTGTCAATTAAGGTTAGCGGAGATCATGGTGAGTCTTGGGGCAGTAGTAGGACGATTGAAGCTGGTCCAAGTGCTTACTCCGATCTTGCACAGCTACCCGATGGAACAATCCTTTGTCTCTATGAAGGAGATCAAACGATTACTTGCGCAAGGATGAATCTAGCTTGGATAATGGGAAGCACTGGCGGAGAATGATTGACTGACTTTAGATCATTTTTCGTTGTTGTGATGGTGATGTGCGATAGCCTTCTATAGCTTTCGGTTTGATGATGGGATCGAGATGTTGAAGTTGCAGATGAGTTGTAAGAGAGAGAAAATCGACAGCCTTTTAAGCGGACGATGGATGGTCGTTTGCGTGCTGAGCTTTTTGATTGCCAAAACCGTGGTTGCTCAAGAGCCAGTGGACACTGAAAGTAATGAATCCGCGGACGTCACTCAGGCAGTGGATCAGTTCATCCGAGAAGGTTTCGGTCGATATGGGGTCGAGCCTTCTCCGCGATGTGAAGATGACCGTTTTGTTCGACGAATTTATTTGGACTTGGCTGGTCGCATACCAACAAGAGGAGAGACACAGCAATGGATGGCGTCATCGCGAGATCGCGTTGAGTTAATCGACCAGTTGTTGCAAAGTGAGGATTTTGTGCGGCACTTTGCAGATCTGTTCGATGCAATTTTGATGGGTAGATCCTCGGAAAAGAAGTATCAGGAACGACAAGCTAATCATTGGCGTTCGTACCTTGAACGAACAATTCGCGATAACCGATCATGGTCCGAAGTTGTCGAGGAGATTCTGCTGGCTCGTCCCGAAGATGCTGACGCCCAAGGTGCTGTTTGGTTCTTGTACGAACGCAATAACGACTTCCAAAAGATTGCTGAATCGATTGCACCATCGATATTTGGTGTCAGGATTGAATGTGCCCAGTGTCATGATCATATGATGGCTGATGAGATAAAGCAGGCACACTACTGGGGGCTTGTGGCTTTTTTTAATCGTGGCAAAAACAGCAAAGATGGTGGGAAGTTAAGTGTTGATGAATCAGCGGTTGGTGGTTTCTCTGACTTTGCGGATCTGAGCGGTTCAAGTACTCCGAATTACCTAGCATTTTTGGATGCAGAAACTGTCCCCGAGGATCGCCCAGCGGCAGACAGTGAAGAAAAAGATTCCGAAGACCTTTATGTGTCGCACCCCTCGCCGCTTGTAAATCGCGTCCCGAAGTTTTCACGGCGTGAAAGGTTCGTAAAGGATGTGGTTCGAAATCACCCGAGATTAGCTCAGGCGTTTGCTAATCGTGTTTGGGCGATTCTGATGGGGCGTGGGTTGGTGCACCCCTATGACCAAATGGACAGCATGCATGCGCCAAGCCATCCTGAGTTGTTGAATTGGTTAGCGACGGATGTGCGTGAATCTAATTATGATTTGCGACGACTTGTTCGGGGGATTGTTTTGAGTGATGCCTACCAGCAATCTTCGGTGCGTAGGAAGGGGCATGAGGATCCCTCTTCATTTGCTTGGTATCTCGAGAGGCCATTAACCGGCGAACAATTGGCTCGATCGGTCGTTGTGTCACTACGAGGTGCTGCGGACGCAAGCGAAATAGCGGCGTTTCGACAGCAGTTCCCGGAAGTCCTGCCTTCTGACTTTGTTTCAACGGTCAAAGATGCTTTGTTTCTCACCAATGGCGAGCCCTTGGATCGCTTGATCAATTCAAGTCAACAAGCTAGTCACTTGATTCCGCAGTTGCTTGCTGCGGATTCGAGTCAGGGTCAGGTTCAGGTTTTGTTTCAATCGCTGTATTGCCGTAATGCAGATGATGTTGAGAAGGAGGCAGTTGTGAGCTATCTGAGCGAGCACAGCGGTTCACCAGCCGAGGCGATGAAACAGGTGGTGTGGTCGATGCTTTCCAGTGCAGAGTTCCGGTTGAATCATTAGGAAGGTGGATAGCTACATGAAAAGACGTGGTTGCGGAAGTCCCGAACACACAATGCATCGCCGATTGTTTCTAGAAGGAACGATGGCCAGTGCTTCTGCTTCGGTTGCAAGTTTTAGTGGTTTGTTTTCCATTCCGGCTTTTGCCGAGGAGGTGAAGCAGAGTTCAAAGAAATGTATCTTGCTTTGGCTTTGTGGCGCACCGAGCCAGTTTGAAACATGGGATCCAAAGCCAGGTACCGAAACTGGTGGACCGTTCGGTGCGATCTCTACTTCATTGCCCGGAGTTCAAGTCAGTTCGCTGATGCCGAAGTGCGCGGGGATCATGGACAAGCTAGCCGTGATTCGCAGTATGAATACAGAACCTAGCGAGCATTTTCAGGGTATCGACGCTTTGACTCGCGGAGATACACCCAGACCGCCATTCACCCGGCCAATTTTAGGGTCGGTTGTTGCGGAGCAATTAGGGCAGTTGGATTCGCCAGTTCCACAATTTGTTCTCTTGGACCCTTGCCCTGAAGGTAATGAGTTCAAATCTTTTAAGGCCGGTAATTGGGCCGGATGGCTGGGCGCTGAATATGGACCAATACGAGCTGGAGGTGACTACTCCATTCCGAATCTAAATAAGCTGGATTCCATTAGCGACTTTGATCACCAAGGTCGTGAAACGCTGCGAGCTTTCCTAAGTCGTAAATTCGAAAACGATCAACGGAGTGAAGCGGCTAGCTCATACAATGCGGCATTCGAGCGAGTTCGCGGGTTGATGAGTTGTGCTCCGCTTTTTGATCTGAATCAGTTGCCGGAAAAAGACCGTGATCGTTATGGACGTGGGGCCTTTGCTCAACACGCTCTTCAGGCGAGACACTTGATTGAAAACGGCTCAACGTTCGTGATGGTTGCCAACGGGATGCCTTGGGATAACCATGTTTTCCAGCACGAAATGCATCAGATGCTTGTGCCAGAACTGGATAACGTTCTCTACCAACTCATTTCTGACCTGGATGAACGAGGCATGCTGGATGATACGATGGTGATTGCCATGGGGGAATTTGGAAGGACCCCGTGGCTCAATGAAGCTAGAGGGCGAGATCATTATCCCAACGCTTGGAGTTTGGCGATGGCTGGCGGAGGGATTCGTGGTGGGGTTATTTACGGTGCGACGGATTCGCTAGGTGTTGAAGTGTCCGAGAACCGTATTGATCAAAAAAGTTTATTTTCGACTATCTTCACCGCGTTGGGGATCGATCCAAATCACGAGTATGACCTGCCCGGTTTACCAACCTTTCATCGCGTCGAGGGCAAGGTAGAACCGATAAAGGAGTTGTTGGTATGACACCTATCAGATCGGAGCAGCCTAACCTGAAACGTGTTCGCGAGTTGAAGTTGCCAAGTGGTGTTCTGTCAGCAGCACTAGCAGATGATCAGAAGCGAATCGCAGTTGCATGTCTCGACGGCGTTTATTTAACGGATCTTGATTCGGGTGACTCGAAGAAGTTGTATTCGCATGCCAGTTACGTCAGTTCGGTCGAATGGCTTTCGGATAATTTGATTATTTCATCCGGATATGATGGTCAAATGATTTGGTTTGATGTATCTCTTGGCCAAGAGGTGCGTCGTGAGAAAGCACATCAGTTCTGGTCTTGGGATTTAGCTCTCTCAAGTGATAGATCAAAAATAGCAACGGTGACAGGTCAGTATCTAGCAGGCGGTTACCGCTATGAGCCTGCCGCGGAAACGGAGGCGTCAATCCGTGTTTATGAGGCTGCTTCAGGTAGGGTGCTGCATGATTTACCTCACGTTCCTTCGGTGCAAGCGGTTGCAATCAGCCCTGACGGCCAGTATCTAGCAGCGGGCAATTTGATGGGGGAAGTGAGGGTTTTTGATCTGTTGAGCGGGGAACTAAGAAGCCAGTGGACCACGAGTGACTTTACGAGTTGGGGGATTATCAAAAGTCATTCATATCTAGGTGGTGTTTTCTCCATTCGCTTCACGCCTGATGGTAAGTCAATTCTTTTGGCCGGCATGGGGCCGATGCGAGATCCAATGGCTGGCAATGGTAAGCAGTTATGGCAGAAGTGGAGTTTTCTATCGGACGAACCCGAGCTTCTCGATCAGACGCACGATGGAGAATCAGGGGAGGGATTGATGGAGGCGCTTGCGGTGGATTCAAACTTGCCGTTCTTCTTGATGGGAGGACGTTTGCGGGGTGGTGACTGGAATGCAGCTTTGTTTGACTTGGATCTTGGTAAACGCTTAGCCATCCTGAAAACGGGCTACCGCATTACTGATGCTCGATTTTTTCAACAGGGCGAGCGTCTTTTACTTGCTGGTGCGACCGGCCAAGGGAAGCCAAAGAAGGAGGGTGGTTTCCATCCCTTTGGTCGTCTTGAGATCTACGAAACTTTTGGCTCAGAGGATGCGTGATGCGTTGATTTGATTCAAAGTATCCTGAGAGAACATAAAATGCCTGCTTATTAAGCTGCGCAAAGGGTTATGTGTCTTGAGTTTGATCCAGAAGTGTGTCACGGTTGACTCGATTAGAGCATGATTTTCACGTATGTAGGTTGGGATGGTGAAGGCTTCATTGTTGCGGTTTCGATCCTTGGACGCTGTTGGGATTAGGCTCGTTGCGGTCGGCTGCATTTTGTTGTTTGTGGCTTTTCCTTTGGCTGCTCAATCGCAGGTCGGGGACTCAGAGGGGGCCGGAAATGATTCACAACTCCCGAGTCTCTCGAAGCAGTTGCTGGCCGAAGGTTTACCGGCTTTAGCGCGAGCGTCGCGGGAAAGAGGAAATCCGGTACAGGGAGCAATTCACTTCGCTCAAAAAAAACTGCGATGCTCGGAGTGCCACGCGAGAGGTGGGAGTACGATGGCCGGTGCAAGGGATGCACTGCAGCGTTTAGGCCCTAACCTGTCCTTATTGCGTGGGGCGATCCCTGATGAAGCGGTAGTTGAGTCATTATTGAACCCCTCAGCCCGAATTGAACAAGAGTATCAATCTGTTTTGATCATTACTGCAGATGGCAAGCAGTTAAGCGGTCGGGTTATCGAAGAGGGTAATGGTGATAAGCTGCTCTTGCAGGAGCAAGTTGAGCCGTACCGCTTAATTGAACTACCTGCGGATGAAATTATTCAACGCAAACTCAGTGATCAGTCTGCAATGCCATCTGGCTTAGTTGATTCACTGCCTGATCGCCAAGCGTTTCTTGATCTTGTTAGTTATCTCTATCAGATTCGCGGTTCAGGGATCGTGGGAGGTCCCGAAGCACGGCCATCGGTGGCGATGGGACAGCGCACTGCAGGTCTGGCGCTCTTGGATGAATTTCGTTGCGCTCGTTGTCATGATGCAAGCGGATTGGTCGGGCTGGAACGGGCGACACACGCCAATCCAGTGGGGCCTGATTTGCGAGAGGTTTCTGGTCGAGTCGATCCGCATTACCTAAGAGCATTTATCGCGAATCCTCATGCGTCGAAACCAGGTACGGTAATGCCGGACAACATGCAGGGGTTGAATGCGGAGCGGAGAGAAGAAGTTGCAGATAGCATCGCGGTATTCCTTGAATCATTGAGTGATCGTGAGTTCCGTCGGGTAGAGATTGAAACAGAGTCGGTTGAACGAGGCCTTGAACTTTTTCACTCTGTTGGATGCGTCGCATGTCATGGACCGATGACGCGTGATCAACATCAGATAGATGCCGACTCGCAATTGTCCAATCAAACGCTTCATCGTGATTTAACAAGTGAAACGATACCCAGTCTGTTCTCTCTAGGTGGGCTTGCCGAGAAGTACAGTTTGTCTTCGCTCACTGAATTACTTGAAGATCCGAGGCAAGCACGCCCGTCTGGGCGAATGCCAAATCTGGGCCTAACGCATTGGGAATCGCAAGATATAGCCTCGTATTTGTTGGATCGAGATGGCAATTATCGGGAGGCCAGTAATCTCACAGATTCCAACGCAGTCGCTGTGCCATCCGGGCAAGCACGAGAGCAGGATTTGGATGGGGCTTCACCTGAAGCGCAGAATGCAATCGCCCAGAAGATTGAGGACGGTCAGCGTTGGTTTGTCAAATTGAATTGCATCCAATGTCATGAATTGGAGGGGTTGAGTCAGGAACGCAGTTTCCTCTCACTGAAGGAATTGGAACTGAATGTAAAATCGGGTTCTTGCTTGTCGGTTGGTGAAGCAGCGCACGTGTCCGTACCCAGATACGACATGCGAGATGAGCAAGTTTTGGCAATGACGGAAGCGATTAAAAGACTCGGTGAACCGTTGTTAGTGGATGAGGAGATCCACTGGTCGCTGAGGAGTCTTCGTTGCACCGCCTGTCACGATCGCGATGGGGTTGGCGGCGTGCATCCGTCCTTGGATAGTTATTTTCAAACGACGAATCAAAATCTTGGTCCTCAAGGTCGATTGCCGCCGACTTTAGACGCGGTGGGGTCAAAGCTAAACCCGAAGTGGTTGCGGCAGGTGCTTGTAGAGGGGCGGTCAGTGCGTCCATACATGCTGACGCGAATGCCTGTATTCGGCCTAGGTAACGTGGAGGGATTGCTTGAACATTTTTATGAGGCAGATCAATCGATGCCGCACGATTTTGTTCAGTTGCCTGACACCAAAGAGAATCGTGACGCCATGACTGAAATGATAGGACGCAATGGTCTGAATTGCATCGCATGTCATACTTTTCAAAATCGTGGTGCCGACACCATGCCGGCGTTAGATTTGACCGAGATGGCCGAGCGACTGCAGCCAGGATGGTTCTATCAGTACATGCTCTCGCCGCAGTCAATTCGTCCGAATACCGTCATGCCATCTTTTTGGCCTGGTGGGCGAGTCATCCGTCGTGACTTGATGGATGGGACCGCACCAACACAGATCACTGGTGTTTGGAATTATCTGCAGCGTGGTCGACAAGCACCGACTCCGAGAGGTTTGCAGGTTGAACCCATTGAGTTGCTGTCGGATGGTCGCGAGGCAGTGATGCTGAGGCGTAGTTATCCGAACATCGGTAAGCGTGGAATCGGAGTGGGTTACCCAAGTGGTATTAACTTGGCCTATGACGCCGAGCAAATGCGATTGGCGTTGATGTGGAAAGGTGGATTTGCTGACCCTGGTGGCGTGTGGCGGGGGCAGGGCCATGGCCGGGTGCGTCCACTAAGTCCGGAAGTATGGAGTTTGGGGCTTGGTCCCGATTTGGATAGTGAGGAGCAAGCGTGGTTGGTCGATGATGGTCGACCACCCAATCATCAATTTCGGGGATACGTGTTGGATGCCGAGCGACGGCCAACCTTTCTTTATCAGTTTGGTGTGATCCAAATTGAGGACTATTTTTTTGATGCTGTTTCTTCTGGTGGCTCACGCCCTGAAGATGAAAACCTAAAGCTCAGTCGGACGCTCAAATTAAAAAGCGATCAAGCCGTAGATGGTTTGCGATTTAGGGTTGCTACGGGATCCGTGATCAAGTCGCTTAAACCTCGACACTACTTTGTGGACGATCGATTGAACGTGATTGTACCCGAGGGATTCGAGGCGACTGTAGTCTCTGGCGAAATGGGTGAAGCATTGCAGCTTTTGTTTGATGTGCCGGTCGGCCAAACCACAGTGGAGATTGAATATGTTTGGTGATCGTTGGCAAATTTTATTCTGTGTGAAGTCAGTGATCGTCCATTGGATAGTTGCTGGCTTTGGTGCCGTGATATGCAGCGGTTTGGCCGTGGCGCAGGAGTTGGGTGGATACTGGAATACAGCTGAACGGGAGTCAGAGTATTACCGGATTGTTGAGATCCCAGTCCCGGATGAGTTGGCAATCGAGGCTAGTTCAATGGAGGTGATGCCGGCAGGCAGGCTGGCCTTGGGAACTCGGCGGGGTGATATTTTTCTGGTGGATGGTGCTTTCGACGAACATCCCAAAACCCGTTTTGAAGTCTATGCGTCGGGTTTAGATGAAGTGATGGGGCTGGCTTATCGTGACGATTGTTTTTTTGTCACTCAGCAGACAGAGATCACTCGGATCAAGGACTTGAATCGGGATGGACGTGCTGATGAATTTCGAACATTGAGCGATGTTTGGGGGTTCAGGAATTATCACGAATTTTCTTTCGGTTCAAAGCCAGACGCCGACGGTAACCTTTGGGTCGCTCTATGTTTGTCCAAATCCTACAGCAGCGATGTTCCCTTTCGCGGTTGGTGTTTAAAAGTTACACCCGACGGCGAAACCATTCCGGTGTGTGGGGGGATTCGTAGTCCGTGCGGTATTGGACCGAATGAACATGGAGTGATGTTCTACGCTGAGAGTCAGGGGCCCTGGAACGGGTCTTGTAGTCTCAAAGTATTGCAGCCAGGTGGGTTCATGGGGCACCCGGCAAGTTTGAAGTGGTACAGCTTGACGCCGGAACTGGGTGAGCGTCCAATCGATCCAAATACTCGTTCAAGGATCACTGTTGAGCGGGCAAGGGTAAAGCAGCTTGTGCCTTACGCAGTTGTCTTTCCTTATATCAAGATGGGAAGATCCATTTCAGGATTCATGGTTGACAAAACGGGTGGCAAATTCGGACCCTTCGAAAACCAGATTTTTATCGGTGACTTCAGTTTAAGTATCATGATGAGGGCGACGACCGAGCTGGTTAATGGCGTCTGGCAAGGTGCTTGTTACCCATTTCGGGAAGGTCTTGCGACCGGTGTCTTGTGTTGCCAGTTCACTCCGTCCGGTGACTTGTTGCTGGGTGGAACGAATCGAGGTTGGCCTGTTCGCGGACCGCGTCAATACGCGATCCAGCGATTGGATTGGACGGGGAAAGTTCCGTTCGAAATCCATGAGGTTAATGCGCTGCCTGACGGTTTTCGCGTTCGGTTTACAAAGTCTGTCGACGAAGAGGTAGCAAGTAAGGTAGATACTTATCAGTTAAAGACTTTCACGCATGTGTATCAGCAGGGATACGGTAGCCCTGAGGTGGATGAAACCATCCCCAAAGTTGTCGCAGTAAAGCTTTCTGAAGATCGGAAAGAGGCGAGTTTGGTTGTGGATGGTTTGCAGAAAGGGCATGTCCATGAGTTTGATCTTACCGCTATGCGTTCAGCAGATGATGAGACACTTCTGCATCATCAAGCGTTCTATACATTGAATGAAATACCCGCCGACTGAAATTCGATTCAGGAATCTGTTCATTGCAGTTTTGGTGTTTCTGATCATGCTTTTTTTCTTTCAACGGACTCGGCATTTTGAACGCATGCAAGTCGAGGTCTGCTAATTTTGCATTTCCGGTCTGAATGAGATTCGGGAAGTTGAAATACGCGAAGCGAACCTCGATACTGATAGCCGCCGAGCTTATACAGATTCTTGCTACGCCATTGAGTTAGTCTTTGTTGCGTACCGCTTGGCGACACCTGCTGTCAAACTACTGTTTCACATCCCTTATCAAAAAGATTCCAAATGAAGAAGTTTTCAGTCCTGTTTTGTCTCTCGCTGCTTGTGTTCTCTGCCTGTTTGGCAACGGATGTTATTGCACAAGAGTCACCCAGTCCTGTGCGAATGGGAAGTGGTTCCATGACCTTCGATACGGTGCCGGGATGGGGTTTAAGGCCCGATGGTAATTCTGCAATCGGTCCCTGTCACGGTGGTGTGGTGGTTGATGAGGCAGGGAATATCTACACCAGCGCAAACGCAGGAGTCTTCGTTTTTTCTCCCGAGGGAACTGTTGTGCAATCTTATCTGGGCGGTGATTACACCAACCTGCATGATATTGAAATTCGCAAAGAGGGTGATCAGGAATTCATCTACGGCGCTCGTAACCAAGCCGCAGAAGGGATTAAGTTCAACGCACATAGTGGAGAGGTTGTATTGAAATTACCCTTGCCGGAAGAAGCAGGGTTGGGAAAGGTGAAATTCAGCCCAACTGCTATTACGGTTGCGGCGAATGGAGACATCTTTTTGTCCAATGGTTACGCCACCAATCATATTTTCAAGTTTGATAAGAACGGAAAATACTTGATGCACTTCGGTAAGAAGGGCAACGGAATGGAAGAATTCAATACCGCACACGGCATGACTCTCGATACTCGGTATGAGCCAGCCCGTTTGCTGATCTGCGATCGGAATCACCAACCGAAAGGGCGACTGCTTCATTACAGCCTTGAAGGTGAATTCATCGGTGAAGTGGTGACCGGCTTAGGCATGCCAACATCGGTCGCTGTGCAAGGTGATTATGTGTCTGTGCCGGATTTGCATGGGCGTCTTGTTGTTCTCAATAAATCCAACACCATCGTCGCGGTGCTTGGGCACAATCCTGATCCTGCAAAAGGTCGTAACTACAACATTCCGCAAGATCAATGGATTGAGGGGATCTTTAGCGGAACGCATGGTTCTTATTGGGATGCAGATGGCAATCTCTACGTCCAAGACTGGAACGTGTCAGGCCGACTGATGAAGTTGGTGCGAGTCCGCTAGGGAATCAAACGAAGAGTATGCAACGATCGCTCGCCTTCTGGTCGATTGCGATACGGATCAACTCTTAGTCTGGCACTGCTGAGAGTTGATTCGATTCTGGGTGCTTGTTCGTTGAAACGTGCAAGTCCATCTTTCATTGGGAGCTTACCAGCCATGTTAAATCGAAGAAATTTTGCAAAATTAGCATCCGGAATTGCAATTTCAGCACCCGCGATTGTGCGTGGGCAGAATCTGAATTCTCGGGTTCAACTCGCCGGAATCGGCTGCGAAGGCAAGGGCTGGTCAGACATCAATGAAATGGCTAGTCACGACGCTTCGCATTTTGTGGGCTTCTGTGATGTTGATCTTTCTCGAACGGAGAAAGTTCGAAAACTTAATCCCGCTGCTCCGGTAGTCCAAGATTATCGCGAGTTATTGTCTGATCTCGGTGATAAGGTCGACGCAGTCACCGTGTCGACACCGGATCACATGCATGCATTTATCGGTCTTGATGCGATGCGGCAGGGTAAGCACGTCTACTGTCAGAAACCGCTCACCCACAATGTTTGGGAGGCGAGGCAAATGACATTACAGGCCAAGAAATCGAATGTGATCACGCGATTGGGCAATCAGATTCACTCGCACGAGTACTATCGTACCGCGGTTGGGTTCATTCAGAATGGCGGTATCGGCAAAGTAAAACGTGTGCACAGTTGGTGTGCGGCAACTGGTCATGGTAAGTCATTCCACATCGATCGTCCCAAGCAACCAGTTTTTGAGCCTAAGTCGCTCGATTGGGATCGATGGCTAGGAGTTGCTCCCGAGCGACCTTATGGTGATTGGAAGGTTTATCATCCATGGGGTTGGAGAGACTGGCAGGATTTCGGAAATGGAGCATTGGGAGATTTTGGTTGCCACATCCTTGATCCGGTTTTCACTGCGCTTCAGATTGATCAGGCGCCACTTTCTTTTAACGCTGACCACAGCGGCATGAACGACGAAGTTTGGCCGGCCCAGACTACAGTGAATTATCTCTTCCCCGGTACGGACTTGACCGACGGCGATACCTTGGAAGTCACTTGGTACGATGGAGGGCGGCTCCCGAGTGTTTCGGGGTCCCATGTTCCTGCTGATCAAGCACTTCCCCGTAGCGGTTCACTATTGATCGGTGAAAAAGGTTCGGTGGTGATCCCGCATGTTGGCAAAATGCAAGCGTATCCCGAAGCGGGGTTTGAGATTGTTCCGGGAGAAAATCATTACCACGGTTGGATTGACGGTATTCTGCAAAGTAAGCAACCGAGTGATGGTTTTGATTACGGTGGACCACTCACCGAAGCCGTGTTGCTCGGAAATATCGCCGTGCGTTACCGTGGCGAGACACTAGAGTGGGATGCGGCGAAAATGAAAATCACCAGCCATGATGAAGCGAATCAGTGGTTGAGACGCGAGTACCGCGATGGTTGGGACATTGAAGCAGTATAAGCCGAAGCCTTTACGTATTTGCGGGTCAGCCTTTAATCTCGAGCCCGCTCATTGTGCCTCTCGTGTCTGCGAATGAATCCACTTCGAGACCTAACTGCTGCAGAATCGTCACGTAAAGTTTTGGCAGCGGGTAATTGTTTTGTTGATCAAAAGGCAAGTGCTTTTGGTGTCGATAACTACCACCGGCAAGTAACACTGGCATATTGTTGGTGTCGTGGCTGCTTGCGTTTCCTAGGTTGGATCCGAAAAGCACGGTTGTCTCATCGAGGAGAGTGGAGTCACCTGACTTTGAATCTTTTAGCTTGCCAAGAAACTCTCCGAACACTTTGATGATCTCAGACTCCACAATGGTGAGCTGTTCGATCTTGGTGGGTTCTTTCCCATGATGGCTCAGCATGTGATAGTCGGTGTTGACCCCAGGAATGGTGGGCACCGCATTCATGCCCGTTTCATGGTAGGTGATGAATCGTGTTGAATCGGTCTCCAGTGCCAAATGCATCATGTCGTACATTTGACGAGTGCGTTCAAGGATTTTCTTTCTATCTGGTTCGTCTTGTGGTTCTTTGGTGTCAACAACCGGTTTTGGGCGGTACTCCCATTCCTGTGCTTTGGTCAACCGAGACTCGGCTTCACGCACGGCTTGAAAGTATTGATCTAGCTTTTGGCGGTCCCTGCTGCCAAGGCGAGGTTGCATCTGCTTTGCTTGCTCACTGACAACGTCCAGAACGCTTCGTCCGTCTTTGAGACGCTGAATCTGGTTTTGCTTCTCTTCCGGTTTTCCTTCGAGGAAAAGCTTTTGGAAAATACGAGAAGGACGCACCTCGGTAGGTACTTCCACACCAGCTCGTGACCAAGACAAGCCAGGACCAGAACTAGATAGCGCGAGTGAGGCAAATCGTGTTTCTGCACCCAGTTGCTCCGCCGCGAATTGGTCGATGGAGATGCTGTTCTGAAAGCCTGCGCTGTTGGGATGTTTGGCTGCCGTTAAAAAAGATTTACCCGATGCGTGTCCCCCACTTACTCCGGGGTGCGAAGTGCCAGAGATAAAGGTGTACTGATCTTGGAATGGCTGGAGTAGTTTGAGATAGGGGGATGATTGATAGGAGCCCTGAGCATTGGTTGTCGGAACGATATTGGGTGCGTGTAGTCCGAGACCGAGATTGATCGCAACAAGACGACGCGCCGGTGAACTATCTGACCTTGGTGATTCAGCACGTGCGATATCGAGCATCGGTAGTGCCAGGCCTACACCGGTGCCACGCAAGAAGTATCGACGATTGAGTCGTTTTTTCATCTCAAGGCTTCCTGAATAGATCGCTCAATACGATGTTTTGAATGAGTGTTCGGAGTCCATTGCCGTTGGCTAAGGTTTGCTCGGTGATCGATTCGATGTCTTCTCGATCTGAAAAGCTTAGTCTGCGTCCAAGTGAATAGGTTAACATTTGCTTGGTAACACTTCGCGTAATGGTCTCTTCGTTTTCGAGCAGCAATTCTTTGAATGAGCGAATGTCATCAAAACGGTCGCCGCTTTCGGT
>JBMHCO010000148.1:0-80951 GCA_049889895.1 Rubripirellula sp. | reverse complement strand
TGGTGCCACAGCAGTGATGGGTGTGGTAGTGGGGCTCTCTTTTCTGGTCTTCAGTCACGCTGTGCGCGGTTATGTACTGCTTAGGGGAGTCATACATGGTGTGTTGGTCGCCAAATCATGGGATTTGCCAAAGCGAACAAGTTTCAAGGCTGGAGGGTGTCTGGTTATTCAGCGTCCGCCTTGTTCCCTTCTGATGGTGGATCGTTCGGTGACAATTTGACCTGTGGAACGGATTTGATTTTCGGGATCGCGACAGCTCTTTTTAGTTGAACGGGTTGAGGTTTTTTCTTTGCGGGTAGGGCAATTAGCTTTGGCTGCGAAAAAAATTCGACCTCAGCGGTCATGAGTGGGCGGACCGATTTTGGTAACGCATTAGCGGGGATCGTGATCACGCAATCGTACTGAGTTGATGCGAAGGGAACCTTGTCGATTGACTTAACAATGACGTTGGTCTGCTGATCCGGAACTGCGTTGAACTTCGCAACGCATCGGGTTTCCGGTTTCACCAAATGAAGGTTGGCCTCGGGGATGGTGGTCCGTATCTGTAACGCTGAGGGGTCAATGATCGTCAGAATGGTCTGATCAGCATTAACGGAGCTTCCCGTGCGATGCTGCGGTGGTTTATCAGCAAGCTTTCCTCGTTGCAGTTCACCGTAGATCACCAGTCCAGCGTGTTCAGCTTTGATTTCCAGATGTTCACGGTCTCGGATGAGCTCTTCGTGCTTCTCTTTTTGTTCGCGCAGGGCCTGCTCTTTTTTCTCAATGTCAAGAACGCGTTTTTCTTTGTCGTCGTCAAGATTCCGGATAGCCTTCTCGTAAGCGAGTTTGGCTCGTTCGAATGAATCCTCTTGTTTCTGCGTGGTGCGAGGTATTTCCTGTTCTTTGGAACGCCTGGCTTGAATCTCTGCGGCGGCATGTCGAAATTCCGCTGATTCAACGGCCTGCGTGGCTCGTTTGAGGACAATCTCTTCAGATTCCTCTGTTAAATCATCCTCTCGGTACATCTGCTGCAGCTGTTTCAATTCCTCTTTCGCATTCATCAAGGTTGCGAGTGACTGCTTGAGGCTGAATTCGGCTGACTCAATCGAGCGATCGCGGTCAACCTCCATATAATTGCGAAAAGTCTGCTCAGCAGCCTGCCAATCTCGTTCGGCCGATTTCCTGTCAAGTTCGGCGATGGTCTCAGCTTGACGCTGCAAAAACAGATCGTTTTCGAAAGCGATTTCAGCAAGTCGCAGGTCGCGTTCCGACTGCTTGATCTTTTTTTCCAAGTCGTCTTTCTCGAAGACGACTAAGATCTCGCCCTTTGACACCGTGGCACCGTGCGGAATAATCGTCTCAATTGTCAGAGTCGTGTGCGGTTCAGTGGCAGCGTCCACGCGAGTTTGCTTCACACCCTCGACCGTGCCGGTGACCTTGAATGCAACTGGGCGGTCGTTTGGATCTGCCGTGTCGTCTGCGTTTTCCTGCGCTTTGAGGGTGATCGAACACAAATTCAAGAGGAGAACGATTGCGAGGATTCGCGTTGGCTGGGCCTGAAAAGTCGACATCACCGTGAACCGAGAGGATTGTTCTGAAGTCATCGTTGAGAATTGGCTGCTGATTAGAGAGGCGAAAAATCGTTGCACGTCGTCTTAAATCGATCCGGACTGTTTTGCGACCACGTTGGCAACTGTCAAAGGCAGTCTACCCAAAATTTGGCCTGTTGGGTGATGCACTGCCCTGCTAAACCGCTTGTGGCTCGTAGCATCCTTGAGGGTTTAGTCTGCACTTGCGGGACTCCGTCGCAGTTGCTGGACGCTATTTGAGTTGACGGGTGTTCTTTTGTTTGCTTAGGGGACATCGTGCCTAATGCTCGGTTTGGTTATCCTTTTGACTAACTTTGATTGTGACTGTTATGTCTGTTAAGGGCATAGACCGTCCTTGTATTTGGAAATCTGTCGAGGTCAAAATGGGAAATCTCCGGCCATCCGTGTGTATCGATGCCGTACTCGAGAATTTGAGTGATACGCAAGCGATTGAAGCGGTTCAACGGGTGGGTATTGGAGCTTTTGAATTTTGGGGTTGGTGGGATCGAGATCTCACAAATCTTGTGCAGGCTAAAGATGCTGCCGGCCTAGAGGTGTCTGCTTGTTGCACGCATTTCGTCAGTCTGACCGATGCGAATCGTCGCTCTGAGTATCTAGAAGGTCTACAGCAGTCGATTGAAGCTGCGTCGAGAATCGGATGCAAGACGATCATCTCGCAGGTCGGCGATGAGTTGGTGGGTCGATCGCGTGCCTCACAGCACGCCAGCTTGGTGGACGGTTTGCGTGCTGCTGCTCCTCTGTTGGAGGAAGCTAACGTCACGCTTGTGATTGAGCCGCTCAATCTCTTGGTAAATCATCCAGGCTATTATCTTGTTGAGAGTGCCGAGGCATTTGAGATTGTTGAAGCGGTTGGATCACCGAGCGTGAAGGTCGTTTTTGATATCTACCATCAGCAGGTAAGTGAAGGGAATGTGATTCATAATCTCGTCACCAACATCGATAAGATTGGGCACTTTCACGCAGCTGGTAATCCGGGGCGGAATGAGTTAACGAGAGGCGAACTCAACTATCGGCAGATTTTTCAGGCGATTCAGGAAACCGATTACGACGGCTATGTCGGTCTAGAGTATTGGCCGATTGAAGACCCGCTCGAGGGCCTCAGGGAAATTGGGGCGTGGTTTATCTAGCCTATGACAGCAGTGACTGAGGGAACGACGAATTCGAATGGGAATCAACATGAACTCACAAATTCAGAACCGCATCAACCGACTAACCGAAAGGATGCAGCAAGAGGGCTTGGATGCCGCGTTGATTACCAACGAGGTGAACGTGCGATACCTCACCGGTTTTACTGGCGATAGCACCTACCTGTTGCTTGGAGGTGAGATTCCAGTGCTCCTGAGTGATGGGCGATATGAGAGTCAAATCGCAAGTCAGTGTCCGGGTTTCGAGGCGAGGATTCGATCGCCAAGCGATCTTTTGCCCGACTTAACACGCGAAGCACTAAAATCCATTCGTCACGCTACTACCCAAAAACCGACAGTGGGAATCGAAGCTCAGCATCTAACACTTGCGTCGTACCGAAAGCTGATTGATGGAATCACTGCGGTATCGTTTGTCGAGACCCTCGGATTGGTCGAGACTTTGCGAATGATCAAAGATGATTCTGAAATTGCCACCACCCGGTTTGCCGTCAAAGTTGCGCAGGAGGCGTTTTCAGAGGTCATTCCTCAGGTTCAAGCGAGCTGGACCGAGTTGGAACTGGTATATGCCTTGGAGGCGAGCATGCGATCCCGCGGTGCAGAGGGATGCAGCTTTGCACCGATTGTGGGTGCGGGACCGGGAGCTGCACTGCCACACTATCAGCCGTCAGACCGAAGGATTGGGGGGGCCAGTTGTTTGTTGATTGATTGGGGAGCGCTTTGCGACGGATATGCGAGTGATTTGACGCGGACGTTGAAGCTTTCCGCATCTGGTGATGCTTTTGCTCGGGCCCACGAGGTGGTATTAGAAGCTCAATTAGCAGCGATTTCCACGATAAAACCGGGCGTTTCCACCCGCGAGGTCGATAACGCGGCACGAGAGGTCCTTAGAGCGGCAGGGATGGAGAAGGCCTTCAAGCATGGGTTAGGCCATGGAGTGGGACTGCAGATTCATGAGTCTCCGAGGATGTCGGCAGTTGGTGATGACCCTCTGCAGAGCGGTATGGTTATCACGGTTGAGCCGGGAGTGTACTTCGAGGGCGAGTTTGGGATTCGTATCGAAGATGACGTGCTGGTTACTGAAACTGGGTGCGAAGTGCTCAGTGACCTCCCCAAGGGTCTCGATGATCACTGTCTGATGCTGTAAAACTGGGAATTACAGCGATGCAATTAGGCTGAATCCCTGCGGTATGACGTGGATCGATCGAGAGATCCCGGCGATTTACCCTGATGATATTTTCGGCAAACGGTGAAAAGCGAACATGGATCACTTCAGGCGGGATGGGAGTTCTGCCGGGATTTAGGTAAACTCTTCTCACCGGGCCAATTCGAGGCCTAATACATCACGATTGTCCTCTTTTTTGTACAAGTGACGGCGAGTCAGGAATGAGCAAAGGCGCAAAGCCCAAGGATGTGTTCGATGTCGCACGCATCCGGCAGATCATTGAATTGATGGAGCAGCATGAGCTAGTTGAGGTGGATCTTCAGGAAGGTGAAGAGAAGATCAAACTGAAGCGAGGCGGCGCTGTGCAAATGGTAGCTGCACCGGTTGCCGCAGCACCTGCTGCTGCACCAGCCCCGGCTGCGACCGCGGCTCCTGTGGACAACACGGCAGGGACCGTAACCATCAACGCCCCGATGGTCGGTACCTTCTACGCAAAAGCAAAACCTGAATCACCACCCTTTGTGAAGGTCGGTGATCGCGTGAATGCGGACACGGTCGTCTGTATTGTAGAAGCGATGAAGGTCTTCAACGAAATTCCTGCTGAGTGTAGCGGGACGATTGTTGAGGTTTTGGTCAACGACCAACAACCGGTCGACTTCGGTAAGCCAATGTTCCGAGTGCAGCCAGACTGATCGTAACGCTCGATCGACAAGATCGTTCAAACGTAAGATTCGGTAGTGACCGACTGGTTCGATTCGACGAACAATCGATTCAGCGTGGGGTTAGGGCCCGTTCATGGGATCATTACCAGCGTGGTTTCCCGTCTCTTCCTCCGCAGATTTTGCGAGTCGGGAACTGTGGCAGGCCTGCTAGCGGCGGTGTGAACCGATCCGATGCGGGTGTGAAGTATCGCGACAAAAAGCCTCGGTACTTCTTTTTTGAGCAGCATTTGATCGAAACGACCTTAGATCAATAGAGCATGAAATCGCGAACCGTTGATGCGGATGGAAATTCAACGTCGTGAAAAGGTTTGTTTACTGACTCATTCTCAGAGAAGTGAATCCAGTGTTTAAGAAGATTCTGATCGCGAATCGCGGTGAAATTGCGTTGCGGGTGATTCGAGCCTGTCGTGAACTCGGCATACAATCCGTTGCGGTTTACAGTGAAGCCGATGCTGATTCGATGCATGTGGCATTGGCCGATGAGGCTTACTGTGTGGGATCCGCACGAAGTGCCGACAGCTACCTGAAAATCGATCAGATCATTGCGGCAGCTGAAGTGTCGGATGCGGATGCAATCCATCCGGGTTACGGATTCTTGGCTGAAAACGCTCACTTCAATGAGGTGTGTCGTGCAAGCGGTTTTGAATTCATTGGTCCAAGCCCGCAGGCGATGGAGAAGCTTGGTGATAAAAACACAGCAAGATCCATGGCGATTGCTTCGGACGTCCCCGTCGTACCTGGTAGCGATGGTTTGATTGAATCGGATGACGTTGCAGTCAAGGTTGCAAAAGAAATCGGATATCCCGTTTTGATTAAAGCAACCGCGGGCGGCGGCGGGAAAGGGATGAGAGTAGCGCCCGACGAAGACACTCTTCTCACTGCTCTCTCGCAGGCGAGAACCGAGGCGGAAGCCGCGTTTGGAAATGGCGGTGTCTACCTCGAGAAGTATGTGGGTAACCCACGGCATATCGAAGTCCAGGTGATCGCCGACCACCACGGTAATGTCTGCCACCTCTTTGAGAGAGATTGCAGCGTGCAGCGTCGGCATCAAAAATTAATCGAAGAGGCGCCAAGCCCGAACCTGCCCGAGGAACGACGTAACGCCATCTGCGAAGCGGCTGTTCGGATGATTCGTGGGGCGGATTACACGAACGCCGGCACCGTTGAGTTCATTGTCGACGAGAACAATGATTTTTACTTCATCGAGGTCAATGCTCGGATTCAGGTGGAGCATCCGGTCTCCGAAATGGTAAGTGGAGTTGACCTCATCAAGTCACAAATCCTCGTTGCAGCTGGTGAGCCTTTATCCTTTAAACAAGAGGATCTGCAATGTGTTGGGCACGCGATTGAGTGCCGCATCAATGCAGAAGATCCAAGTAAGGGATTCCGCCCAAATCCGGGCACTATTAAGAAGTTTTTCGCACCTGGCGGGATCGGTGTTCGTTTCGATTCGCATGTTTACGGTGGTTACAGTGTGCCACCTTATTACGATTCGATGATTGCGAAGTTAATTGTGCATCGGCCGACGCGTGCGGAGGCCATTGCGACCATGCGTCGTGCGCTTAAGGAAATGCAGGTTGAAGGCATTGAAACAACCGCAGGTTTCCATGACATCGTTCTTCAGCACGAAGACTTTATACAGGGAACGCACGACACAAAATGGGTTGAGCGAGAGTTGATGGACTAGCGGATTCGCCGCTCCTTGTTTCCTCTGTAGTGGTCGGAGTGTTGCTGCTTTCCGACCACGAAGTTGACTGACCTTCTGGCATTGATCCTGATGGAAACATTCTCGTTCTTCCTTGCTTCGACGCCGTTACTTATCCACATGTTGTTGGTTTCGGCGATTCGGCTCTCCGGCAGGTACTACGTCACAACGCGTGGACGAGAGATCATCTCTCTTGCCTTTGCAGTTTCTGGGATGATAGCGATTGGACCGGTTGAGCTTTTTTTTCCCATGGCTGCCGCGGCTGTCTTTGGTCCGCTGGTGTGGGCGGTATTGGTTTTGTTCTATTCGTTATGTACCGCGCTGCTAGTACTTGGGGCGAAGCCACGCCTTGTGGTTTATGGTGGAGAGCCTAGAGATCTGCTCGAGCCACTGCTAATGGCGGCTCGATCAGTCGATTCCGATGCTACGGCTGTTGAATCGCAATTACAGATTTTCTTGCCGCAACATGGAGTCCACTTAAAGGTTTCGGGGCAACGCTCGAGCGACTATTCCAATGTCGTTGCCTTCGAAGACAACCTTTCTATCGAATTCTGGTCGGTGTTGAGGGCAGCGCTGAGGGAGCAACTCAGGGGGCGAGTGGTGTCACGAAGACGTGGTGTCTTGCTCGGGCTGGCGACGATTATTTTTGCCGGCTTCTTGATTTTCCAGATTTTTCAATCTGGCGACCAGCTGACTGATGGGATTCAGGATTGGATCTGGCGTTGATTCGCCACGCGATTGGCGTGCTGGGTTGATTCTCCACGCGATTGGCGTGCTGGGTTAAGTCGCCTCTCAACGCACCGGCGGTGAGTTTAGGGGGCAACCAAATCAAGGATTTGACGCATCTGCGCGACGGCATCACGCATTCCCACCATGACAGCTCTTGAAACGATGGAATGGCCAATATTGAGTTCCACCATATTCTTGATTTCTGCGACGGGACGAACGTTGTGGTAGGTCAGTCCGTGTCCAGCGTGTAGACGAAGCCCGCACTGCGAGGCGAGCTCGCCTGCAACCTTTAGACGGTCTAGCTCCCTGCACTGCTCTGCTCCCTTCGCAAGCGCATATGGCCCGGTGTGCAGCTCGACGGCGGAGACATTTAGCTTTGCAGCGGCTTCCACCTGGCCGGGGTCTGGGTCAACGAACAGGCTTACAAGAATACCGCTCTCTTGGAGCTTCTCAATTGCAGCTCGAATACGTCCTGAATCTGCGGCTACATCCAAGCCCCCTTCGGTCGTGACTTCTTCACGACTTTCGGGAACAAGCAAGGCCCAATCGGGTTGAATTCGGCAGGCGATCGCAACCACATCATCAGCACATGCGATTTCGAGGTTTGTTTTCACGGTGACGGTTTGCTTCAGAATTTCAACGTCGCGATCTTGTATGTGACGACGATCCTCGCGGAGATGGAATGTGATCCCATCGGCGCCACCCTGTTCCGCAAGTGCAGCCGCAACCACAGGGTCCGGTTCATAGGTCCGGCGGGCTTGTCGGACCGTAGCGACGTGGTCAATGTTGACACCGAGTTCAATCATGGTAGCAATTATCGAAGAGGCACAGTTGAGCCGCATAAGACTCGGGTACGGCCCGAGGGAACTTAGAGCGAGTCGATCTCGACACGCTCCCCATTTTGATCGCGGCAGTCCATCTCGAGGTGCTCGGGATAGAGTGCCTCGCTACCGAGGATTTGAACGGTCATTTTACCTTCGTCCTCCATTTCCATCACTTCACGACGCTTCTTATTGTTGAGATGAGCGGCGACTTGATCATTGACTCGAATCGTCACACGTTTGATGTGTTCATTCTTAACTGCCAAAGCAAGTGTTCTGATCACTTCGATCGACATGCTTTCTGCGGTCTTCACAAGTCCACGTCCGTCGCAGCACGGGCAATCGTTGTAGATGCTTCGCTTAAGACTTGGTCGGACTCGCTGACGCGTCATTTCGATTAAGCCAAATGGGCTCGTTCTCAAGATTTTGGTTCTCGCGCGGTCACCCGACATCGCATCGCGAAGGCAGCGTTCCACTTTGCGTCGATGACTTTCTTTACGCATATCGATGAAGTCATTGACGATCACACCGCCTAAATCACGCAGTCGAAGCTGACGTGCGATTTCCTTCGCAGCAGCAAGGTTGAGGCGAAATGCGTTTTCTTCGGCTGAATCGTTCCCGCGGAAGTTTCCACTGTTTACATCAATGGCAACAAGAGCTTCGGTTGGATCAATAACGATCGAACCCCCTTCTTTAAGGTGGACCTGTCGTTGATTGATTTTGATGATCTCACGTTCAAGTTTGTATTTGTGATAAAGCGGTGCGGCGTCATCGTAGAGTTTCAGGCGATCGACGACCCTGGGCATCACCATCTTGAGGAAGTCACGAGCCTTCTCGTAAGATTCCGACTCATCGATAAGGATTTGATCAATGTCGTCCGAGAAAATATCTCGGATAGTTCGAATAATTAGATCGCTCTCTTCATAGATCACACCGGGCTGAGAACTGCTTTTTACGCGACGTACGATCGCCTTCCAGAGTCTCAATAGGTAATCCATGTCTCGCTGCAGTTCCTTCTCCTTCCGACCCGCGCCAGCAGTCCGCACGATGAACCCGACACCTTTGGGTGGGTTCAAGGAGAGTAAGCATCGCTTTAGTCGCTTCCGATCATCTTCGTCCTCAATCTTGCGGCTGACGCCAATTCTCGAAAGAGAAGGCATCAGAACGAGATAGCGTCCTGGGATAGAAAGGTAAGTACTGAGAGTAGGGCCCTTGGTTCCGATACCCTCTTTAATCACCTGCACAAGGACCTCATCGCCCCGCTTGAAGATTTCCTGAATCGGGGGTTTTACGCGTGGGCGTCCACCCTTGTAAGCATGCTTGCTACCACGACCAGACTCTCTGGCTCGCTTAGCGGCAGCTTCAGCCATTTCGTCCGACTCTCGCATGATCTCTTCTGGGTCGTAGCCACCCTGTCGGAAGTACTGCGGCTCCACATCGCTGATGTGGAGAAAGCCGTTCCGACCGACACCGAAGTCGACGAATGCCGCCTGAATACTTGGCTCCAAGTTGACGATCTTGCCACGGTAGATATTACCCGCAAAAGCCTCGACGCTCTTGCGTTCCATGTAGAGTTCTTCGAGCTGTCCGTCCTCGAGTACAGCAATTCTGCATTCTTCAGGTTGACGAACATTGATGAGCATTTCTTTTTTCATGGTCGATCCCCTCTGGGGTGTGTAAGGCTGGCTAAATACGGGGCAGATACGAGGAGCCTGTGTATGGACGCCAGCGGTGATATGGTTTGTTTCAGCGAGGCCGCGTTCAAATTCCCCTGCGTGTCTGATGCGGGGGAGATGTCTTTAAACGCTCCCGCTTTGGTTGTTTGGTAATTGGTCGGAGGGGAGACTCTCAGTTGACATGGCAAACGTCTCGCCTTCCTGACCAGTAATGTCTTGTTGTAAATAGACGCGAGTTCGCGTGATTGTTGATCCCTGTTCGATCCAGTCTGCAAATCCCAGCAGGTCAAGCACATCTTGTGGCCGAAGCGTCGCTGCCTCACTCGCTGCAAGCGTAAGGCTCAGGTGGTTGGTTTCCATCTGTAGCGACAGAATTTGCGTTGCTGTTTCGACGGTAAGCGTTTTCTTCTTTCTAGCTACCGAAACGGTTGGTTGACTCAGTAATTGATCAATCAAAGTCTTGGTTGCGGCCGAATCGGCACTCTCCGGCACGGTGATTTGGTAGGTGCTTTTTTCAAGTTGTGGCTTCTTAAAGCCTTCGGGAACCTTTGCAACGCTTATGATCGCGAGACCCGGTTGCTCATCTTCCTGCAGTCGCTTGAGAACATTCTGAGGTGTCAGGTCCTCTGCGAATTCCAACTCCACTACTTCCTCGAGTCCATCAACACCCAACGCAAGTGCCGAGGGGAAACCAATTCTTGGTTTTGGGTGAAAGCCCTGGGTCATCGAGAGTTTGAAATCGGCTCGACGTAATAGCCTTTCCCATAGCCTTGCGAGGTCGCGATGACTGATCCAGCGGAGCAAACCGGTTTTGGAAAAGCGAATCCGATAGCGGATACGCAGTGGTTCGTTCACTTGTGGTGCCGCTGAATTCGCGTCTTTCTGGACGTTCTCTGTAGACAAACCAGTATCCACTGGTTGCTCTTTTTCCGAACGGTCGTCGATTGGCGAAGTCACTTGCGTTGCTGTTTTGAGGTTTTGAGGTTTGATTAGGAAACAATCAGTTCTGGGACGTATTTTGAGAGACGATCGAGCAGATACATATCGACGTCTCGAGCCGCCTCTAAATTCATGGCGCGGATTGCAATTTGCTCACATTGCTCGGTGGTAACACTGCGGATCGCTTTTTTGACTCGCGTGAGTGCAGCTGGGGGGACGCTAAGGTGTCGTACACCGAGTCCCATCAGTAGCAGTGCCCTTCCCGGGTTGCTGCTCATCTCGCCACAAACCGAAAGTGGTATTTGGTTGGCATCGGCGACCGCCACGCAACGTTGGATTAAACGGAGCACTGCCGGATCGCTTGATTGATAGAGATCAGAGACGTATTCATTGCTGCGGTCCACCGCGAGGGTGTACTGAGCGAGGTCATTGGTTCCGATACTGAGGAAGTCCACTTCCTTAACAAAGTGCTCCAGCATCACGACGGCCGCTGGCACCTCGACCATCATTCCCACGGGAATATCTGCTCGGTAGGGAATTCCCTCGTCTTTGAGATCTTCTGCAACCACTTTTAACAGCATTCTCGCTTGGCGAAGCTCAGCGATGGTCGTGATCAGCGGGAACATGACCCGAATGTCGCCGTCTACCGCAGCCCGCAGGATCGCACGTAGTTGTGGGCGGAAGAGATCAAGATTTCTGAGCGAGAGTCGAATGCTTCGTAGACCGAGAAACGGGTTGTGCTCCCTTTCGGCCAGCGGGCGGCGACCCATTTTGTCAGCACCGAGGTCAAGGGTTCGGATGACGACGGGCCTGCCGTCCATTTCGCGAACCACCTGTCGATAGGCTTCAAAGTGATCATCTTCACTCGGCTCATCGGTGCTGGAGAGATACAGGAATTCAGTTCGGTACAGACCAATTCCATCAGCACCGCGTTCGATGCATGCTGTGGTTTCTTGTGGAAACTCAATATTCGCACTGAGGCGGACCTGATGGCCATCTGCTGTTTCGGCCGGCAAATTGCGTAGCTCAGAAAGCCGTTGGCTAAGCGATTCGCGATCTTTGATTCGGCGCCGGTAGTGATTGAGTGTGGCATCATCAGGGTCAAGAACCACAACTCCTCGGTCACCGTCCGCAATCACACGACAATTCGGAGTTACCGAGTCGAGAAACGGACCGATTCCGACGACTGCCGGTAATTCCAGTCCTTTGGCGACAATTGCAGTGTGCCCACCTGAACCACCGATTTCTGTGCAGAAAGCTCGGACAAACCGACGATCCAAATTTGCGGTTTCAGATGGAGTGAGTGTTCGTGACAGCAGAATCACCGGCTCTGTAATGTCAGAGAGTGGCTGTTCGTTCACAGCACCCAGTTCGAATAACAGTTGTTTCTCAATGTCCCTAACGTCGTCCGCACGATCCGCCAAAATGGGGTTGTCCAAGCGACGTAGTGAATCTGAGTAGTGGCGTAGAACTCGGTTCACGGCATAGTCTGCAGACTGGTGCTCTTGTCGGACTCGGCGACCGAGTTCGGCCTGCAGTCGAGGATCATGCAGCATTTGCAGTTGTGCTGAAAAGATATCCGCAGTCGTCTCGCCAGCTACTTCAGAAGTTGCTCTGCGTTGTGCCTCGAGTTGCTGCGCGACGCTGTGAACAGCTTTGCGAAGGCGGGAGAATTCTTCCTCCACCGTTTCCGCTGCGATGATTTTTTTGGGAATACGATATCCATCCAGGTCCAGCACAAGAGCTGGGCCGATGGCGATTCCTGGCGATACGGGGATACCTTGAAGTTCGAGCATCGTTGTGCATCGCTTACGCATCGATTGATTCTCGCATTCTCAGTGCGATGCGTTGAAGCATCGGATCGATGTATGCGGTCGGATTGCAGTTCGCTGCTCGAGCAAACTGCAGGAAATCATCTCTGATGATTCCGTTGGTATCGATGAGTGAGCTTGTGGTTTGTTTTGTTGTCTGGGTAACGTTTCAATTTCGGTGAGAATCCAGTGGACTCTCGGTCATGCTTTGTGGCGTGACAGAATTGACTTAGTTCCAAATGGGTGTTTGTTAGGTCCGACCGAGATGTATTCCAAGGTTGGACAGTTGTTTCGTTGCTGTTTGTGTTTCGTAGCTAATCGGCGTGATCGCATCGGATGCAATCTTTTGTTTCGCGAGATATTAACCGTTGGAGTCGTCGGCATGCATGACTGAATTTGGCAAACATCAAACCGTTTGGTTCTGATAGTTGCCGATCAGTCGTAATGTTTACAATGGGGACGGTTGAACTTGAAAGTTACCCCCGCTAGTGCTGCATCATCGGCACCCCCAATCCTACAGGGTGTGTTAATTCTACAGCATCGCTCGGGGCAATGCATCAAGCATCAACTGGTTCGCCCAATTCGTTGAATCCCTCGGTGAAAAGGGTTTTCATTGCCGCAACAGCATCCGAAGCATCGGGGCCTGTCGCTTGTAGTCCAAGTTCGGTGCCTTGCGCAGCGCCGAGCGTTAGGAGCGACAAAATGCTCTTGGCATCAACCCACTCTCCCTCTTTCCCAATTTCGACCTGACACTGGAATTGATTGGCAAGTCTGACAATCAAATCAGCGGGTCGAGCATGAAGTCCTTGGGGATTGAGTACGGTCACGGTAGCGGTGATCGATTCAGTACTCATTCAAGACACAAACTGACTGTCATCAGCTTCCTGGAGAAGTTGCTGGATGTCACCACTCGATCGGCTCTGCTTGAGGAACCTGCAAAAGGTTTCGTCACGCAGTTGGCGAGAGATATTCTCGAGGGCTCGGAGGTGATCACCGGGTCGTTCGGGGGGACTGATCAGAAGAAAGAACAATTGGACACGTTCACCATCGAGTGCATCAAAGTCAACTCCGGCTTCGCTAACGCCCACAGTCCCAACGAGGTTCTCAACGCTCGGATGCTTGGTGTGTGGTACCGCAACCCCGCGACCGATTCCGGTGCTGCCGAGTTCCTCGCGTTTCATGATTGAGGTGACAATGTCGTCTCGCTGATCAGCCTGAATCTGCCCAGAATCGAGCAGGGACTGGACTAATTCTTCAATGACTTCTTGTTTGGTTTGTGCTTTGAGTTCAGCGCAAATAGCGTCCGAGTTAATAAAGTCGGAAAATTTCATTGCAATGATATTCCTTGTGGGAATCTTCGTGTGTGTTTCTACAAGTTGCAAAGTGGACTTCTCCTCAACCCGACAATGCAGGAGGACTCAAGAAGATTTCATCGCTCAATGAGGCAAAGGTTTGCCTTTGGGCGGGCACGAATTCAAACTTGGTCAAAACTGTTCAGGTTAGTGAGGTTCCCTTTGCTAGCCTTGCTACTGATTTGTTTGATTTGCTCGTCTTAACGAGCGTTTAAGTGTTGTGTCCCATCGCAGACTCGTCTCACCGTTGTGGTACGGAGGATTGACGGCGTTGGGCTGGATCGGGGAAACCGGAGCTTTTCTTACTCGTTTTCTGTCGGATCCATATGCTTGTGGCCAGTTGCACGATGGCCGGTCTTTTTCTCCTTCAGACGCCGTAATTGCTGCTCGACTTTGGGGATCACCAAATCGAGAGCGGAGATGACGGTGCTCGACTCACTGGTCGCTACGCAGTCATCAGCGTGCTCCGCAGAAACTTGGATTTCAACGGACGGGTTGTCCTGCTGCTGAAGATCCACGGTGACTTCGATTGCCGTGATCCGATCGAAAAGGCGGCGAAGTTTTTCCGCTTTTTCGACAATAAGTTCCTGATCTCCAGGTTGCAGATGTCCGTGCCGTGCCGAAACGTTGACTTGCATAATGTTTCTCCATCCATTGATTCATGCAACCAGTTCTAAACTCGATCGGGGCAACATCAACCAGGTTGTTCATTAGTTAATCGAGTTTGGCTGCACTGTGCCACAGAATCATACGCGAGAAACCGTTTCTGGGATAGCGATTCTTTGCGGGGTGGCGGCGTCGAAAGTTGATTTTCTCGACCTTTTTTCATGCGTTGATAACGCGAAAATTGCTGTGGATGTCGCATTAGGTCAGGTAAGAAGCCCAGAGAACGTGATAAGGGCCTTTATGAGCATTTAGCGGGTTTCGCTGGTTATGCCTGCTTCTGAGGTCGTGGTGACGATGTGCCGCGATCTTTTTTTTGGGGGGCATGTAGTCTGTGTGGACTCTGGCGTTAATTGCTCATCAAGACCCCTGGGACTAATACTTGAGTCTAATTAGTGACGGGGCTCAGAAAATGATTTGAGGAGACCTTCTCGACCTTTACCCCTGACGAAATGCGGCTCAAAACGTTAAACTGTTGGATTACGATCGGGATCGGTGGGTCAGCTCGTGCTTTCCGGAAATCCATCCTGAATCAGTCATCCTCATAACCCCCTCTTGCTCCTATGGCCCGGAAGGTCGTCAGCCGAAAGGCAAAAGCAGAAGAAGCAGAAGCCGCAGAAAAGCAAGTCGCTACCAAGAAGAAAGCTGCGAAGAAAAAAGCGACTAAGCGTAAAACCAAAAAGGCTGCTGCCGAAGTACGAATGAAGCTGTACTGGGGTGTTTTCAGCCAAAATCTTAAACGCGTCGCCGTCTTCGAGTTCGACCAGAAAGATGAAGCGGAGAAACGCGCCACCGAGCTTAGCAAAGGCGGCAAATCGCCTCACTTCGTTCAGAAGGTCAAGGAAGAGATCAAGCCTGAGTAAACCGCGGGCGTTGTCGCTCTCCAGAACAATCGTGCGGAGAGAGATTGATCTTCTTGCAATGCAAGCGGTTCCGATCGAGTCGGTCGGAGCTGGTCGAATGGGGGATTGGTTGTCCGACTATTTGGTTGACCAGTTAGAAGCGGCCTCTGTCGTTCCCCCGCCATGTCGTTCGGTGAAGATTTCGCCCCATGTCGTGCCCCGGGGCTATGGATTTGATCCAAGGTGCCGGATGTGAGTTCGCCCGCCGCTGTTCTCGGATGAGGCATTGCTGCCAAACTGTCTCCGTCAGTGTAGTGGTATCTCGCTGGAAAACACCGAATTGTCGGTGCGATCTGCTACCGGGTTGACTGTCGGAGATCGCTAGAGTCGGTATCATTCCCGACGGTATGGTCGCTCTGTCGACGACGCCGGACGTTCTAACCTTGAGCCTCTCCATCACGTTCTTGATAGGAAGCGGCTTTTAGTTTGTTTCTTTAGTCCAAAGGTGCGTTTATCGTGAGAGTACATTCGCTGATGTATCCACCCATTTGTGTTGGTGTGCAGGGCCTCTTTCGGGGCTTTGCACTGTTGGCATTGATGATTGTTTCCGGGGACGCGTCGGAACCGAGGCCCCGTCCAGAGAGTGAACCCGTGACAGTGACTTCTCTCCGCCAAGATGAATCTGCAGATGAACCAAAGCGGGAGTCGCATTGGCGTGATCTATTTGCCGAGAAGACGTTTCGTGACGCAGGTGGAAACATTCTGCCGTACCGGATCATGGCACCAACGAATTTTCGCTTTGAGTCATCCGGGGTTGAATCGACCCCGAGCAATGAAGAACGCTTTCCTCTGGTGCTGTTTTTGCACGGAGCGGGCGAACGCGGGAATGATAATCAGAAGCAGTTGATCCATGGTGCACAGGAATTTGCGAAGGCATCACGGCGAGAGGAATACCCTTCTTTTGTTGTTTTTCCGCAGTGCCCTACGAGTGAGCGTTGGGTTGAATCAGACTGGAATCTTCAGAGCGGACGAGGTGAATTTCCCGAGGTGCCTTCGGGTGCCATGAATTTAACCTTACAACTGATTGATGAATTGGTTCAGGACTTGCCGGTTGATCCCAAAAGGATTTATGTAACCGGGTTATCGATGGGTGGAATGGGCTCATGGTATGCGGCCGCTAGTAAACCAGCGAGATTCGCGGCGATGCTAGAGGTGTGCGGTGGTGGTGACCCAAGTTGGGCCGATCGTTATGCGGGAATCCCTATTTGGGCCTTTCATGGGCAAGCTGACACTGTGGTGCCGGTTATTCGCGGACGCGAGATGATCCAATCTCTCGGAGGAGCGGGGCACTGGCCGGAGTTGCGATATAGCGAATATCCGGGTGTGGGGCACAATAGCTGGACTCAGACGTTTGAAAGAGATGACGTCTATCGCTGGTTGTTCTCTCAACGTAAACCGTAAAAGGCTTGATTACTGACATGACAAGACGCGTACCGGCGGAATGGGAAGAGCAAGCGGCTGTGTGGTTGTCTTGGCCTCATCAACCAGATACTTGGCCTGGCCACTTCGAAAAGATTCCCGCATTTTTTATCCGTTGGATTGATCTTTTACGTGAATCCACCATCGTCAATGTTCTCGCTGGTCCGCGCCAGATCAAAGAATGTGAAACGCAAATCGGCAATCGGTCCAACACGAATGTGATTGAGATCGAGACGAACGATTGTTGGATCCGTGACTACGGCCCTACATTCGTGATTGACGACGAGGCAGGTACATCTTGCGGGATTGATTGGACCTACAACGCTTGGGGTGGCAAGTATCCGCCGTGGGATGCAGATGATCGTGTAGCGGAGCAGATTTGCCGACAACTTGGTTTGCCCTCTGAACGTAGCAGCTTGTGTCTTGAAGGGGGGGCGTTGGAGTTTGACGGGCAGGGACGCTTGCTTACCACCAGCGAATGTTTGGTGACTTCAACCCGCAATCCTTCCTGGACGCGAGAGCAGATTACTGAGGAGCTATGCTGCCGCCTTGGCATCAAAGAAATCTGCTGGGTTGACGGTGGGGGACTGGTTGGAGACGACACTGATGGGCATATCGATCAACTAGCCCGTTTTGTCGATGCGAACAACTTGGTGGCTGCCGTGAGTGATGATCGTAGTGACGAAAATTATCTTGGCCTCGAAGAGAACGTTCGAATTCTTGAACATTGGGGACAGCAGAGTTCCTCGGGCATGCAAGTCCATCGACTGCCAATCCCGCCAGCACGATTGATTGATGGAACGAGGGTACCGGAGAGTTATTGCAATTTCCTAAGGCTCGGTCCGGATCGACTGCTGGTTCCTTCCTTCGGAGCGGCAACGGATGATCAGGCAGCTGGGATCCTTGGTGACTTGACCGGTCTCGCTGCCGAAATGATTGATTGCCGGGACATGGTGTGGGGTCTGGGAGCTCTCCATTGCGGTAGCCGTGAGCAGCCGCTGCTGCCGCGTTAGCCATTCTCTCGCATTCTCGTTGGTGCGCGTACATTGCCGCGTTCGCGACCTAATCACGAGGGTCTTGTGGATCAGTGTTCTCCTGCTAGGTCGTCGGATTTGAGGCCGACTTGTCGAGGATCAATACTTTCCTGGGCGTTATCCGCCCTACGGCGATTTTGCAATCGATGAGCAGTGAGTTGTCACGTTGTCGCGTCAGGTGTAAGCAGTTGGTCATGCGGTAAGCATTCTGCCCTTAGCTGGTCATAGTGCCGCCGAGGTGGATATCGGGGAAATTCCTGAAAATAGTTCGGAACTGACTACGATAAGATCGGTTGATAAACAGGCAGTCAGCTTTTGGTCCCGGCTGCTTTTAGATGGATTGGAGGATATGCAATGAATGAAAACACATCCAAGATGACATGTAGTTGTCCCAATGGGCATCGAGTGCGGGGGGATGTCAAATTGCAGGGGGCGCGAGTTCGATGCCCCAAATGCAGGGAGGCTTTTGTATTCCCGAGTGCGTTGAAACCGACCTCGGCTTCAGCATCAAGCAACGACGGATTTAGCGACACGAGCATTATGCGAATTCTCGGAGACCCCAGCAAAGTTGGGATTCCAGTAGTCAATCGTGGTTCTGCCTCAGGTGGACAGGTCGATCGTTTTCGCACATGCAGTCGCTGCGGTAGTTCCACTCCTAAGACACTAGCAATTTGTAACCACTGCAGTTGCTATCTAGGGGTTGTGGCCGTTGAAATTGAGTCAACAGACACACCCTCATCGAAGATTTCTTGATGACAGAGCGAATGCCACTTGCTAATGGTCGCCCTTGATTTCGATTAATTGCTTTCGTAGGCGGTTCAAAATCTCCGGGTTACTCTCGGCAAGATTCTTTTTCTCAGATGGGTCGAGCTCCAGATTAACAAGCATCCAAGGCTCACCGAACGGTGTGCCTTTGGGTTGTTCCCGACCGCCGCTACCGTTACCAGCGATCAGTTTCCATTGGCCTTCACGAATCGCGAACATCCCTCCTGCCGAATGGCAGATCAACGGTGGGCGGGAAAACGTACTACTCGGTTCATCTAAGAGTTGTGCAAAACTATACGAATCTGGACCCGACTTGGCTGGAAGTTCGATCGCCAAATGTTCAGCGAGTGTCGCCATGATGTCGACCAATCCAATCACTTGGGTCACTCGCTTGCCAGCATGTTTTGCATTGGGGAGCCTGACAAAAAATGGAACGCGGTGACCCGCTTCCCAGATATCTGCTTTGGTGCCTCGCCAGTTCGCATTGGCTTGATGATGACTGATATGGAATCCTTGTACCGTTTCGTCGGTAACATGATCGGTGTCGGACGGATCGATGCGTTTCATGAACGATCCGTTATCACTTGTGACGATCAACAGAGTGTTTTCGAGCTGCCCATTCGCCTCAAGTGCATCGATCACGCGGCCAACGGTGTGATCGACTTGCCGTAGGAAATCGCCATAGGGTCCGTAATCAGTGGAGCCAGCGAAGAGCTGATTTGGGAGGACGGGTTTGTGAGGAGCGGTCAGCGGGAAATAGAGGAAGGTTGGCTTGCCATTCGGTTTCATTTTCCGGATGACCGACAGAGTTTCATCGGTCAGGTGGTCAAGGCAATCACGAAGGTTGAAATCTTCTGCGCGTTGCCCTTGCCTCGTGAAACCCGGGAACCTGACGGCTTCTTGCTCCACCCAGCGGTCGGTGGTTGGTTCACCATTCTTAAAGTACACGTACGGTGGAAAGTCGAGTGAAGCGGGAATCACCAGCGAATGGTTAAAGCCGTGATTGCCGGGGTGAAAGGTTAAGCTCTGATTGAGATCGAGGTTGTTTGCATCGCCTTGGATTCCCAGACCAAGATGCCATTTGCCGATAACAGCAGTTTCATAACCCGCTTCTTTCAACATCGATGCAAGAGTCAAACGGTCGGGCTCGATTAATGGTTGGCTGTAACCGTTTAATACGCCACGTTTGAGATCGGTTCGCCAACAGTACCTACCTGTCAGCAATCCGTACCGCGTAGGAGTGCATACCGATGATGGTGTGTGGGCATCGGTGAAGGTAATGCCTTCTTTCGCGAGGCGATTGAAGTTCGGGGTTGGGACAGCGGAACGTGGATTCAACGCTTGTACGTCGCCGTAACCAAGGTCGTCAGCAAGAATCAAAACGACGTGCGGTGGCGTGGCATTGCTTTCGGTGGAACTCTGCGAGTATGCGACTGTGGCAGACGTGCAGAGGTTCACCAGTGCAAATAGAAAAAGAAGATGATAGGCGATTCTCGTTCGAGCCTTCAGTCGCCATCCATCAACACTTGAGGGTTCGGCAATCGATGATGATAGGGTATGTGCCAATCGATAGCGATTCATGACTTATGGTGCCGTTGCGGATGAAGATAAGTGTCTCGAAGGGTTTTCCGAAAATCGTTCCAGTCGGCTTCGCGACGAGCAGCAACCAACAAACATTTCCAAATCAGAAACCACAAAACGCGGTCAATATTTAGGGAAGATAGCTGGTGTTGGGAATCGTTCTTCGGAGGTTGAAGAGCCGTCGTTGAGGTACTCTTCCCGAGGAAGATTAACCAGAGGCCAAGAAGCGGGACGCACGCGGACAACGTTCCCAGGTCGGACACCTTCAATGATGAGGTCGGTCTTGAAGCGGATCTGGATACCGCTGCTGCCAAGTGGCGGTTTTGAATCACTACGGATGACTTCAATGATTGGACCTCGGCATGCCATGTGCGCCGGTCCGTACGCCCCGTGGGTGTGCTTTAGTGTGGCCTCAACCGGATTCATCATTGCACCATCCTCGGGTTTGAAGTCGCTGTAAAGGCTTGGGTGCATTCCACCGAAAAGTGTTGCGGTCACGGTTGCTTGGCCGAATTCGCCGTATTCAACGGAGTCCACCCAAGCTGGCATCCAGCGTGCGCGGATGAATTGCTTATGAACCTCGACTTGCAGGTCCCTCGATCGCTCCAGTGAGAGTTCATCGAGCCAGATGTCCGATACGTGGAATCGGGTAAAGATTCCTTCGGGGGTCGGCTTCCAGACGATTCCGAGCTGTACTCTTAAATCACTTAGTTCGAACTCTCGGTTCTCTTCCCACTGATTCTCTTGGGCCCATTCCTGGAGTGTGAGTCGCTCTCGTCCTCTCCAGATCCTCGTAGCGGAATCGATTGTCATGAGCTCTGGATCTGCGATCGAGTCCGGTTGTGTTGTGTGGACTTGAGTAGCGTGGACGGTACCGTGATCTTGATGGACTTTAATTTTGTTTAACTGCCATTCTTGACTTGTACGCTGGCAGTAACTGGGCTCGTCTTCGAGAAGAAGAACGTGGTTTTCGGCGGGAAAGATACCGGCTCCTCGATTATGATTCGCGTCGCGTTCTCGGTTATCGATCGGCAAGACCGGAACGGATGAAAGCTCTGGGTCAGGTGGTAGGTAGGCGGTAACACGAAGAATGGTTCCGAGAGGGATGTCCTTCAGATCTGCCGGTGCGTTCCGATAACGCACTTCGGCATAGGGAAGAAGCGCGAAGGGGTGTGGGTCGTTGCGAAAGAACATGCCCGATCCTTCCACCCGCAAACTTCCGCGGCGATTGGCATGATCCGTAAAAACCAATTCACCACGGTAGGTGTGTGCAAGGTGCACGGGTGGAAACTGGCCGGGTGTTGGGCGGAAAATCTGATCTTCAGGGTGCGTCTCTCGATCAGTGGCCGTGTCATTTGGTGTATCAGCCCACGCTGACGAGGCCTGGCCCATCGATGCTGTGACGGCAACGAGTATGAGGACGAGGGAGGTCAATGATGGCTTACTCATCTTGTTGTCGACCTAATGAAAAGGCAGGAGGGTAGGCAAAGTGCCGAACGGTGGGTGCGTGCTTTCTGTGAATGCTGCGGGGAGCAATCGTGGATCTTGGGGTCTACAGATCAATACTCTTGTTGCTGTCACCAAACTTATCCGTCTCGACACCCATTTTCTGAGCCATCATCAACAAAAGATTGCTCATGTGTGCGTCGGCATTGGCAGGGCGACTACAAAGGCTGTAATGCTTGCCCGGGTTGCTCAACTCATAGCCATCGAAATGTCCTTGGTTAAAGTCAACATGCTGGCCATGTTTCACTCCAATGTCACCACCACCGGCCATGACGAGAGGCAGGTTTGCATTTCCGTGACTATGCCCGTAACACATTCCGCTACCGAAAAGCGACATGGTTGAACCGAGAAGCGGTTTCCCATTGAGATCCGGAGTCTCTTGTAGACGTTGCAAAAAGTACCGGTACTGATCGATAGCAAAGGTATCGTAGTTGGTCAACTTTTCCATGTAGCCGGCATCTCCACCATGATGGCTGAGTTGGTGTCTGGATTCGGTGATTCCAATCTCTGGAATCGCGAATGCATCGCCTTCGCCGCCTAAACTGAACGTCGCAACTCGGGTAACGTCTGTTTGGAAGGCGAGTACCATCAGGTCATACACGGTGCGAAAATAATCGCCGGCTTGAGTCTTTGGGATGTCGCGATTGGTTCGACGGCGGTCCTCCTCGTCGATGGTTGGCAGGGGGGTATCGAGCCAAGCGTCAGCCCGTCGCGTACGAATTTCTGCTTCACGAACTGAATTGAGATACTGTTCTAGCCTTCCCTTGTCGGCGGCACCCATTCGTTGTTCAAGCTTTCGCACCTCATCCAGGTTATCGTCGAGGACGCTTGCCTTGCGACGCAGGGCGCGACGTTGCGCAGCAACGCCACCCTTAGGCTCTTCAAACAACGATGAAAAAATCTCACTGCAACGTCTCATCGCAGGCAATTGAACGCCGTCTGCAGTCCACGCAAGCGAGCCCTGTGTGAGTGCGATTTCCATAGATGGATACCGTGTTTGCTCGCCGGTGACTTGAGCCATTAATTGATCCACCGAGATGGTGTTTCGCTCCGAGGGGCCAATTTTGCCACCCGTCAGCCAGATGTCGATGCAATTGTGATGATGCCCCAAGCTTCCTGGATGGTGCAAACCGCTGATCGGCGTGATGCTGTTGCGAAAACCTTCGAGCGGCTTTAGTGAGCGGGAAAACTCATAGTCGGCTCCCGAATCAGTGATTTGATAATTCAGCGAGTGTACCCCATTAGCTAGGTAGATGAATGCACTTCGACGTGGAGTCTCAACATTCTCTGACGCGTGTAGAGGGATCATGCACTCAAGCATCGGTAGAGAGATGCACGTTCCGAACGCTCGTAAAGCATGTCGACGATCAATCAGCCAGGATTGTGAAAGGAAATTCATAGGGTTCACTTCAGGGATGGAGACTGTAGCGTAAGATCGTTCGTGTAAGGGATTTTTAAAGAGCGGTCACGTGTGGTGCGAGTGAACAGAATTCAAGCCACTACACGTATGGTTGGGCCGATGGACGAATCAACGTTTTCTGATGAGGTCGGAAGTCGCAACGGCGCGAACAATGTCCTTGACCTGATAGCCGTTTTCTTTTGCTTGCTCCAAGATTGCTTGAAGGTCGTCTTGATCATCGAGATTCAATACTCTTCGCAGTGCATAAGTACTCAGATGCTCGATGAATGCTTTTGCCACCTGTTCACGGTCTTCTAGGAGTAATGCCTTGAAGTCCGCAGCGCCGTCGAATGTACGGCCATCCAGCAGGGTACCCGATGCGTCTACCAATGGGTCCTGTCCCTGCCCTGTTGCCATCGTTTCCCGATCTCGCCATTGTCCAACCGCATCATAATGATCGAATGCGAGTCCAAGGGGATCAATCCGTTGATGGCAGGCGGCGCAGCTTGCATTGGTTGCGTGGGCTTCGATGCGTTTTCGAACGGTAATCTTGTCACCTTCGGGGGGGACTGGTTCGATCGGATCCACATTAGCTGGTGGCGGCGGTGGCGTTCGGTTGAAGATCGTCTCACTCACCCATACTCCGCGGTGTACCGGCCGATGTCGAGTGCCATCCGAGGTTAGCCCTAAGATTGCGGCCATCGTTAACAAACCACCCCTGCGATCCTCTGGGCGGAGTGAGACTCGGCTGAATTCACTGCTCTCAGGCTCGGGTAGCTTATAGAAATCACAGAGCCGTGCGTTGGCAATAGTCCAATCCGAATCGATCAGTTGATCAATCGGGAGATTGCGATTGAAAACTTCACGGAAAAACTCGATCGGCTCTTCCCTAAGACTCGCCTCAAGCCACTCGTCGTACCGCGGGTAAAGCTTTCGATCTGGCGGGAACATTCCAACACGATGAAGCTGCAGCCATTGCTCGGTGAAGTCTCTCACAAAACGTTCCGTTTTTGGGTCGGACAACATTCGATCAACAACACCGACTAGTCCATCGTGGCTACTGAGGTTTCCATCATCCATCGATTGAGTGAGAAACGCGTCCGGCATCGAACTCCAAAGAAAATAGGAGAGTCTTGCTGCTAACTCGGAGTCACTCAGTTCGGTCCGCGCCGTTTCGTCACCTTCAATCAGGTAGATAAAATTCCGAGAAGTAAGAATGCCCTGTAACGCGATTCGATAGGCTTCGGCGGGGGATTCCCCAGCTGCTAATTCCTCTTGGAACGACTTCAGATAGGGCTCCATCTCACTCGGTTCAGTCGGTCGTCGCCAGGCTCGTCTTGCGAAGTCGGCGAGGTGTGAAGAGACAACCTTCAGGTCTCCGTAACCCTCTTCTGGTGGAAAGACACCCTCACGTCGTTTTCGCTCATCATCGCTGACAATGGGACCTTCCCATTCAACCCAGTCCAGAATCACGGTTGAAAAGATACCGTTACCTTGATCGTCGAACATCTGAGGCGCGTTAGGGTTCAGAAGCTTGGTTTCGCTGCTATGGGTAAAGAGGTAGCTCCCTCGGCTTGTGAGTGCGTTCCGAAATGCTGCCCCCTGCCGCCTGTCGATCACGTCGGTTGAAACCACGCTGAAGTGTAGTGTGGTCGGCATCTCGAGAAAGACTTCAAATTCCAAAACCTGTGGTGAATCTTCGCTGGCTGTAATGTCGAATTCAATGATTCCCTCGACCGTCTCTTCACTGGTCTGCTTCCCAATACTGAGGTGTGCGGGTTGGCCGCCAATGGGTCGAATGCCGCTCGCTTGCAAACGAAGCTTGTAGAGTCCACTATGTTCTGGACCGGTCTGTCCAAACCAATTCGATGCAAGCGCGGTTTGAACACGCCCGGGGAACAAAAGATAGCGAAGCGGGCGAGTGATTCCAAAGCGTTGCAGTGCCTCGATTTGTTCTTTGCCGCCACCGTACCGTAAGTCTGCAGCCGACATGGTTACCTTGCGAGGTTCGCTCGTTTCTGCAGGGAAGGCGCGGTTGAGCACCGTTTCGGCTGCGCGGTAATAGCGATCAACATGTGATGAGGACAGGGAAAGTTGTGAGCCGATGCGATCGTAGCCCAACCACCGCATGTCTTCGTTGAGTTCGCCCGGTTTGGCTGGGTCATAACGTACCCCAAGAAGATCATAGACAGTGTTCTCATACTCGGTGCGGCTGAGTCGATAATGTGCTACCGGTGGTCTCGCGGACATTCTCGCAGCTTTTCCCTGTCGTAAATAATCGGTCAACGCCGTGACCGTCTCTGCGATCTCAGTGATTGAGGGCTTAGGCTCGTCCGCCGGGGGCATCTCACCTGAATTGATTCTTTCGACAACCTCCGCCCAAAGGTGTGCGTCAGTGCTCAGTGCGAAGTTTCGTGACAGCTCGTTCAGATTCAGGTCGCGTTCGTCCACCTCTGGTCCATGGCAACGTACGCAGTAGACGCTGAGAAACTTCTCAAAGGCTTCAGGCTCATTACCGATCACTGCACGTGGTGCAACGAGAAGCATCAAGGCGGGGATCGTTAGCAGAATGGATTTCATTTCACACAGCGAGCGAGGTTAAATGCGTGAACAGGAGGGACTCAATAGTTTATCCGATTTTGCGATTGCGTTGCTTGGTCAATTGTCAATCAATAAAACTTCCGCAGGCCTATTTTTATCGAATCGATACCCGAACTATCTGGTGCCTGAATCCTGATTCTTGAGTTATCGAATCATTCGAAGCTACTTTCTGATATCAGCCGGTTCGATAATGACCCAATTCAGGCATGTATTTGTGCCACCACCTTGATCTCCGACGGTAATTGTGAGGTAGCCATCCATCACCAGAACTGTCTGAGTGATCTCGAAAAAGTCGCCGGAATCGGTGTCGATCGTTTCGTTGCTAACTTTTGTGCCCTCGATGGCCAGATGTTGCCCAGGCTGTGGATGGCTCGAATCGCCTAAGCATGCGGTCACGATCCACTTGCCTTTGTCGACTTTGCACTGCCACACATCCTCACTGCGTGTGAACACAAAACCACTTCGGAGCAACTCCGAGTCTGCCTGCCGATGACGTGTGTTCTCAGTCATGTCGCTGGTCCATCCGTATCCTTTGGCAGCACGATACTGCTCCCCGATGTCAGGGAGGAAATTTGCAGGGTCGTTGGCTCCTCGGTGACGGAAATTGATACGTTTAGCTCCGAGAGCAAAAGTTCGTTGATCGGGTAAGCCATCTCGACTCGGGTCCCTTACCCATGACACGCTTTCCCGGTTAAAAGGCAGTGGGTCCTCTAAATCCTCGATACCGTCACCGTCTGCGTCGTTGGGAGTAAGGCGTGTGGGTCTCGGGATGGGCTGGTCATGAATTTGCCGCCAGATGGTTTCAGCAACTTCCGCTCGAGATCGCCCTTGAGCATGTAGGTTTGCGGGCGACTTGTACCCGACCTCATTGAGTCTTGTGAAAATTTGATTGATCCAAGCGTCGGTGGCTAATTCTTCTGGATGAAAACTCGTGGCAGATTGTGTGAGCGGGAGAAGTCGCCGCAAAGCGAGGTGTTGGATCGCTTGGAATCCGCGCTGGTAAGGAGCAACATCTGCAAAGGGCCAAATCACTAGCGGTGTCCCCTGTTGGTCATCAAGTAACGCAAACCAAATCTCCGACATTCTTTCCGGGCGAAGGAAGAATGTGCTGGGGTCTTCCGAATACTTCAAGCTTATCGCCGCGACTGCGCCACTAGCTTGACCGACATGAATGGATTGGTCATGCAGTCGACAAGACGAACTGACGATGCTTGAGTAGCCAAGGTTTTTTTGAGCGGCAAGGAGGCCGAGATGCTGCTTTGGAATTAAGGAGCGAATGGGGAATACACTGCGACCCGTACCACCTCTGCCAAATCGACGATTCCCAACAAAGCTGGCCTCCCAAGCCCCTTCTGATTCTTTGGCGGTGGTCCACTTCCGGTGAGTTGGATGAAAATCCAATTCAAATTGCCATGAGAAAACGGCATCTGGGAACATTCGACTGGCGTAATTTGAACGCTTTCCAAAGCTGACAACATCCTGTTCGCGGATTATGTACTGCGCCTTCATTCGCAAACTCTCTCGCAAATACGGCTTTGGTGGCAATCTGTCCTCGGTGCCAAATTCGTCACTCAAGACCATCGTGCGAAACGATGGAAATCTCTGCTGGAGATGAAAGAGATACTTTAGAGAGTGTTGCTTGGCGTCGCGGAAAACGATTTCGCGTTGTGCAGGAGACATTTCAACGAGGTTTTTTCGAGATGCACCGGCTTGGTTTGCTTCCAATGCCTCGACGACCGATGCGGGAAACCGATCGACGGGGTAATCGATTGGAGGTGAGTTCACGAGAATGACGTCGGCGTGCACGACGTTGGGGTTGCCGTTGCCATCGATCAATCTTCGGGAACTGTAGGCGAATTCTTCGTTGATCCATCCCCACTGCCCGTTGAAATAGGCTGGGTCATAGCCGGGGGGCATGGGGATTCTTTGTTGTTTCGCGGTTTGTTCAAGGATCATGCACCACGTGATCGGGTTCATGTCATTAGCGAGAGACACTTCTCTGGGCGCATTGGGTTCTTGATACTTCGTTTGCAGATCGACACCGGCCTCCCAGTCGACACCTGACATCTGGATGACGTCGCCCCAGTCGGACGCGTCGATGGTCATTTTTGCGTTTACGACGAGTTTCGAATTATCCGTTGTCGACACGAACTCAGCACCTTGAATTCGTTTGCTCTCCGAGGCTACGGATCTGAGCTGATAGTTTGAAAAACGCTCAATGGTTCCGCTCTCTTCGTAGGGACGCAGCAATTCCCTAAAGGCACGCTCTGATTCGATCGGTCGACTGGTGGTGATAACACGGGTGTTCCCGGGGCGTTCCACGCCGCCATAGAGTTCGCCGTTCCTCCGTTCGATTAAACGAATCACCTCGCTGAAGATTCCAGATCGCGGGATCGGGACAGTGCCGTCATATCCTTCTCCGCGGTTTTCATCGATTGCACCGAGTCCTTCCGCGGAGAATTGACCGCCTAGCCATTGGATATCATTCACCAAAACGATCCGCGTAACGCCCTGTCTGGCTGCTTGCACTGCAGCGGCACATCCAGACTCCGTTCCACCAACAACTAAGAGGTCAACATTTCTCTTCACGATCGGAGACTCTGCATGAGCTGTCGTTGGAATTTGGCTAACGCAAAGAATGGAACATAGTAAGGAAGCAGCGGTAATTTTTACGCTTTGTGATCGTGCAGGTAGCATCATGGTCACTGCATCCTCCGTCCATTTGGTTGATCTATGAGCATCACAGTGTCGAGTCTCAAGTAGAGATTGGTTTGTCAAAATGGGGTTTGATTCAAAAAGGTAGCGTCCAGCCACTGAGAAAGAATCGCTTGCCCCATTGGTTGGTCATGAAGCGTTTTAATCGAACCTGTCTCCGCATACTCACCGATTAGTTGGAAACTCCCCGAACGCATATCAAATTGTATGGCAAGAGGATTCTGCCATACCGCTCCTGTGTTGGGTGGATAGAGACAGAGGTGCTCTCTGAGGTAATCACGGGTAACGACCGAGCGTGCATTGAGTTGATTTTCGGTAGCCGTATTGAGATCAATGCCATCGAGGTGAAGTGGGTTACTGATGACGATACCGCAAGTACCGAGCAGAGTTGGCAAGATATCGCTGTGTGATGTTGGCAAATCAATGATTCGTCCAGATGTGGGTTGCGAATCACGGTTTCCGAGAAAAAGCAAAGGCGTGCGGTTTTGCCATCGATTGATTTTTGTGCCGTGTCCGATGGTTTCATCTTCAAGAAAAGCCTCACCATGATCTCCGGTTACCACAACGGTTGTGTCTTGAAGGTTGAGGTTTGAGAGGAGTCGGTCAACTGACCTGGCACTATTGCAGTAACGATTCCAAACAAGGGTGCGATCCGCATTGCTGTATGGATAGCTTAAGCGGTCATCGGCAAAAGGTTTCGAATTCTGGTCGCGAGGATAGCTCTGGTAGGGTGCATGCGTAGAGTACAAATAGGCCACGGCAATACGTTTCTTTGAACCGTTGCCCTCCTCTGGCGTGTCGCTGAGGAATTGCTGGGCTGCTAGGAGGGTGTCACGATCAGTCTTCACTCCCTGGTAGGGAGTAGACCGGAATACCGTGTAGTGCCGAGGATCGATGAACCCATCCATCTGGAAGCGTCGCCAATCATTCTGACTCGAGAAGAAACCGGTCTCGTAACCGGCTTGCCTAAAAAAGCGGTTAAGGAGCGGAGTATGAGTGACCGGGTGATGGTACCAGTATGCGTTAAGACCATTGACGATACTGAAAACACCATGCATCGAAGCATTTCCGCCGGAGAGGTGATTCGTGCAGTAGATGCCTCTACTTGACTCGGCAGCAAGCCAAGGCATGACGTCTGGCTGAATGAGGTCAGGACGAAGTGACTCAATGATAACGATGAGAACCTTTACTTGTCTTTCTTCATGATCGTTTTCGGGAAAGACCTGTAGCAATCGATGTTGATTAGATCTCCTCAGGATTCCCTCCTTCAATGCATCTTGCATTGAACGGACTGTCACAGGCGTCTGATTGGAACTTCTGTGCTTCTGAACAATCGTAGGGTCGTCACCTAGATTCTGGATGGAAACCACTGAGAAGACCGACAGTGGGTGACGCGTTGGGGCCTGGGAGATGAGTTCACTCAGGTTTCGTCTCTGATTAAGACAACCAAGGAGTGCGAGGCTAACGAAAAATATAAACGCGTGAAGTAATCGCTTTCGCGCGAAAGAGACAGTCGCTTTGCTGATGCATTTTGAGACTGAAAAATGAACAACGCACAGATATCCAAATGTGAACGCGAGCATCGTGAGGGAACGCTGAATGGTCGCTTGGTTCGCGTAGAAGATTAACTGGTTCGGTATTCGTTTAAGAACTTCAAACCCGCCAGCACTCCAAAGTCCGAAACCCGCCCATTGATGCATCATTGCGTTGAATAGGATGCTGATGATGATCAATCCGTGCAGGGGGAGGGTTACCCACATGCTGACTGCGATGGAAGGTCTGTTGATGACACGCGTTGCAATGTAGACAGCGGTGTAGACAAACGCGTAGAGCAAGGATACTTCGATAGTGATCAAAGGAAGATGTGACCAAATTGTCAAATCATTAGACGACGCCTGCGGGTGGGTCCACGGGATGATAAGAAGAATATACGTGACCAACCACGATAGAATCGTGCTGCCGGCAAGGTAGAGACCGTCTCGGCTTGTACCGTTTCGGTTTTCACCGGCTCTTGTGTCGTTGGAAACGGGCTGTTGCATCGATTGCTGGCAGGTTTGGGCGAGTGATCGTCGATGTCGGGGAGTTTGCGTGCCATCAATGTCTTGAACTTAAAGCACGAGAGGACGCATCGCAGCACCGATGATTTTTAGTGTTCGCGCGATGTAGGGCTTTTGGCTACTGCTGATTCGAAGGCGCGCTTCGAGGCGATTGTATCATCGCATTGATTGGAGTCTCGATGACAATCTCGTCGTTCCCCCCGGTCACGATACGCAGCGTCGATTTGAGTGTTCCAGGTTGAGTGGTTTTAGGCGAGATCCGGAGGGGTATCAGGTGTGTCCGTTTTCTTGCGTTCGTGGCGTCGTATTCAATGTTCCAATCTAGCGAGTCGATCTTGTTGATCACTACGGGGTCGCGTCCGATGACGACCAGATTGATTTTGACCGACTGATTTGGTGTAACGGAGGAGAGAAAAATCGATTTTGGTGAAACCGATATTTCTTGAGCAACAGTTCCAGAAACCATGAGGGGGATTTGTGTTTCTGTCTCATCATCAAGAACCAGAGTGATGATCTCGTGAAATTCTCCCACTGGTGCGTTTTCAGTGAGCTTTACCGTGACGTCAATGTTGGTTTTATCACCTTCCCGAAATGATTCTTGGTATTCACATTGGATCCACGGCTTGGGCAATTCAACTGATTTAACCTTAAGTGGCGGCGTGCCGGCATGCATGAGCGTGGTCTTCTTCTCATAAGCCAGTCCACTGAAAGCGTCGCTAAAGTGAAGCGAGCCGGGGTAGAAAACGAGGTCCGTTCGGATGAAGGAATCAACCCGAAGTCGGATTTCTGTTGTAGCCGGTGAGCTTAGTCTAACTGTCAAAATAGCTTTTCGTCGTCCACTGTAAGCCTCGGTGTTGATCTCACCGATGATTACGCTTCGCTCGCCGGGTGCCAGAGTCATTTTCTCGGATTGCACCACTGTGCATCCACAATTGCTGCCGATTGACTCGATGATCAGATCCGAATTCAACGCATTGATAACAGGGAACGAGAACTCCAAGTTGGTGCCCTTTGCTACGTCGCCCAGATCGAGGGTTTGAATAGGAAATACTTTCTGTTCCCATTCCTGTCCAAGTGGTTGCGTCGGAGACTCGATGGTCAGTACGAGGGCCGGAACCAAAAGAATCCACAATTTCATGGTCGATGTTTCGCGTTGAGTGGCGTCTTAATCAAGCAGCAAGCATTGTATCGTTCCCGAGCGGTCGTGCGATGAGACGCGGCAGTATGCGTTGGAATACTCTAGAAAAGTGCTTACTTAGTGTTCCAGTTTCTGTTCACCGGTAACAGAAAAAAGGCGGGCTTCGATTAAGATCAAAGCCCGCCCAATGCGGTAGGTTGTGGTTACGCTTTCATGTAACCACTCGAATGATTCACTAACCTAATGATTACGCGCCGCAGGTTGGTTCGCACGTGAGTGTCTCTTCAAGCACTGCACAGCCATTGATTAGGTGCTTGAGTACCCCACGGACAGGTCGCGGTAAACATGGCTTATCGCAACATGGTGTGGGGCAGCAGATTTCAATTGGAACCTGCTTGCAAATCACGCGAGGAACACATTTTACAACGGTGTAGGGTTCACAGACTCTCCGGCATTTTTTCACTCGGATGATGTCTGTATAGCACTCCTGCCTGCATTTGGTCTCACAGACCGTCTTGGTTCGAGTTTCAGGTACCATGGTGCAGACGCGGTAGTTGCAGGTCTTGGTTCTGGTTTCAGGAACCATCTTGCATACTCGGTACTGGCACGTCTTTGTCCGCTGCTCGTCGACCATCTTGCAGGTGGTGTAATTCACTTGCTTGGTGCGTTTTTCGCGAACCATTTTGCAGACCTGGTAGTCCTGTGTTTTGGTGCGTTTTTCGCAAACAATTTTGCAAGTGGTGTACTGAACCTCTTTTGACTTGGTTTCAGGAACCATTTTGCGAACGGTGTAGTTGCATACTTTTTCACGAGTCTCGGGAACCATCGTGCAAACTTGATACTCGCAAACTTTCGTGCGGCATTCAGGTACCTGCTTGCATACTGTGTAAGTCACGTCACGTGTGCGACATTCGCGACGATATCGCTTGCAGCAGATTTCTCGTGTTTCGCAGGTCGGTACCCATACCTTCTTGCAGATTGTTTTCGGTGGGCACTGGATACATTCGATTCGGCATCGTCCCGGCTTGTAAACGCACTTCCCCCGAGCTTTGTCGTATTTCCAACACCCAGGTTGGCGGACGAGCTTTCTCATTTTCGGACCGGGAACACAGACGCTTTGTGTTTCCCAATGGCCGCCTTTGACCTGGATCGTCTTCGTGTAGTGCTCAGGCACCAAGACAGTGTAGGTTTCCTGCTTCACTCGTTGCTCGCGAACGGTGTTGTATACCGTGTAGTTGACGGTACGTTGTCGCGTTTCGTATTTGGGTACACAGACTGAGTATTTAATCGTGCGCTGTTTTGTTTCGTAGACTGGTTTGCAGACGGTGTAGTTGACTGTTTTGGTGTGAGTCTCGTAGACAGGTTTCCTTACGGTGTACTCAAGCGTGCGTTGCTTGGTTTCGTAAACGGGTTTGCAAACGGTGTACTCGACGTCTTTGGTGTGGTTCTCGTAGACCGGCTTGCGAACGGTGTAGTTAATCACGCGTTCTTTGGTCTCGTAAACCGGCTTCAGGACTGAGTATTCAGTTGTTTTCGTGCGAGTTTCGTATTTTGGTACCATCACGGTGTACTCGACATCTCGAGTGACCGTCTCAGGCACCATTCGCGTACGCTGGATTTCCTTATCCTCGTAATAAACTTCCCGTCTGGATCGATATCGTGTTTCTTCGACACGGTCATAGACGATCTCGCGAACCGTCTTCATACAGGTATAGGTTCCACCGGCGACGGCAACTGAGTCGGAGGAATCGACGACGGTTTCGACCACAGGTGTTCCGCAATCACTGCAGCCCTTGTAGCTCACAGCACCGCAATACGCGGCGTCAGCACGCTCGGTGATGGATAGAGCGACTACGATTGCAGGTAGGATCCATAGACTTTTCATAACTCATCATCTCCGGTAACGCTTTACCGATTTCATGCTCAACAAAACGGATTGCGGTTTGTTAAGCAGATGTCCTTAATTGAAGGCTTCTTTGAACTAGCATTTATTCCGCATCAAGAATCGTTTGTCAGAGTTTGCCGGTCAGGGGGACCAGTCCCGTTATCCAAACTGTCCGAGATACGTTGAATACATCGACTCAGGATCTAGCGTGGGTTACGCGAAGCAAATCGCCAAGGTAAAAGATTGCGATTCTTTGGGCATTGCGTGTTGAACGAAGCGGCTATAGTGCTTGTGCCGATTGGTCCGGTTATGCCAATTAATAGTGGCGAAAGCCGCCGGAGGCAGAGCTCGGTATCTGTGAAGTGTCAATAGAACGTGTACGACGTCCCAGACTTTACTACGCGGGCTTCCAGCCTTCGTAAATTGTCGCGACACCAAAAGTCAGGGGGGTGTAGCGGACATTGACCATCCCCGAGTCCCGCATCATTCCGGCAAGTTCGTCACCGTCGGGGAACAGACCTACCGATTCGGGTAGGTACTGGTAGGCTGACTTGTCATTCTTAGCTAGGAGCTGGCCAATGCGGGGAAGGATGCTGGTGAAATAGAACTGATAGAGTTGCCTAAGACCGATGATGTAAGGACGAGAGAATTCCAGAATCATGATCTGTCCACCGGGACGGCAGACGCGATACATCTCGGAAAGTCCCTTTTCGGTGCTTGTGACGTTTCTTAGTCCGAAGGCGACAGTGACACACTGAAACTGATCCGAATCGAACGGCAGTGCCTGTGAGTCAGCTTCGACAAAGGTTGCTGACAATGCGTTTTCGTTACCGCTCGGATTCTTCTTTCTGGCAATCTGAAGCATTGCATTACAGAAATCACTTCCAATCACTTTCACCGATTTCGGCGCTCGGCGTTTGATCGCAAGGGCGAGGTCACCAGTGCCGGTACACGTGTCTAATATCGGAGCGTTCTCAGTAATCTGAAGCCGACGAACGCTTCGCCAACGCCAGTATCGATCGATGTTGAGCGATAAAACATGATTCATCAGGTCATAGCGTGGTGCTATCTGACGAAACATCTCTCTGACGCGAGATTCGCTCTTATCTAACATATCGTGAAGTGATTGGTTTGGAGGAGGTGCGCGCCAGAGCGAGCAGACCGAGAATCGTTGTTTCGCTTCTTTAGTACCGTAGCTTACACCAAGACCTAACTCCGGCACCGATCCGATGGGGCATTGTCGTTGGTCGGCAAACTGACCACGTGCCAGTGCAAACAAACAAGGTATTCTTGTTGTCGCATCAGCGGAAGATTACCACGGGCTGATGCGTACTGGGAGGTCGGATGGCATGGTTGGATTGGGAGATGACCCATTTTATGTCGTTTATACTTGGGAAAGAGGCTTTTGCCGTGCTGCACGTAGGCTTTGCTTCGACTTTATGCGGATCTGCATGGTGCTAATAAGGTGCACTTGAAAGGATCGGATCATGGTCAGGGTTGGTCAGTTCGCTTGATTCGATTGGGCTTCAGGTTTGTTTTACGGCTTCACTGGTGATTCACGAGGTATCCGTTTTGTCTCAGGTTGTTCTACTTTTCGACATCGACGGCACTTTGCTCACCACCAAAGCGGGGAGAACTGCACTAGAAACAGCGATCGCGGACTCGACCGGTATCGCCTCTCCGGATTGCGATGTTGATTTCTCCGGACGCACTGATCGCTCCATTGTCAGTGAATTATTTGCGAGGAACGATATTCCTTGGTCAGAGGCTGAATTCGTTGCGGTGCGGGATCGCTATCTCGAACTTTTTCCCGGTTTGATAACCGAGCACGGGGCGGTTCTGCTTCCCGGTGTTAGAGAGCTATTGTCGGAATTGCGTAAATTGAAGAGTGTCTCACTCGTTGCAATGACTGGGAACTTCCGTGACTCTGGCTGGCAGAAGTTAAGGCATTTTGGCATAGATTGTTACTTTGAGCAGGTCTACGGCGGCGGGTTGGATCATCATCGAGACGATCTTGCGAAACGGGCTCGAGATTCCATCTTGCAGGAATCGAGCAACTTGAGGGTGAGTGACCAGAAAGAAAAGGATAGGAGGGTTAGTAGAAAGCCCGCGAGTGAAGCGTCAGGAAAGGAGATAAGCGGATATGGACGGGGCAGCGAAAAGACCAATGTTTCTGAGTTGACGCATTTTGTCGTTATTGGAGACACGGTGGCAGATATTCGTTGCGCTAAAGCGATCGGTGCCAGGTCGATCGCGGTCCTCACTGGAGGAATCGATGCCGATCAACTCCACCTTGCCGATCCAGATCGGATTTTTGTCGACCTTTCGGATACCCAAGCGGTTGTCGAGGAATTGCTCCGCGACCTCTAAACATATATTGAAGTAAAATCGGCGGTTCGGTACTCGGGTTGCAACGCTATGTAGCTACACAAGTATCGAAACATCATTTGTGTTGAGGCGAGAACGTCGTGCCGCGTTGGTGTAGACGCGGGTTTGAAGACGGATCCGATCTAGGCAAAAAAAAGAGGTGCTCCAAACCGTTGTTGGGACACCTCTTGTAGAGTTGTTTTATCACAAAGCCGATTCGGCCGTTGTAGTTAACACCCGATCATTCGGTACGCAGCGTACAAGCCTAGCCCATTGGGTTTGGCTCGTAAGGAATGTCTTCGATCAATTCCATTGGCAGTGGAGCAACGGTCAATCCAGCTTCTTTGGAAATGCCATCAACGGCTTCTTGTGCGCGTTGAACGATACTCTCGCGAGTTTGGCCTTTATAACTTTTGCTCGAAGCACTTGGGCTCACAGGACCGGCGAACTTAACGGAGGAGAGGTGCTTGATCAGTTCAACATGATTGATTGGTCCATCCGCCTCAGGAAGAACGCGATCCGCTGATTCGGCATTAGCCGCTTCAACGCCTTCGGTGATTGAACCGAGACGAACTGCAACAATCTTCTCAACAGGAAGTGAGGTGATCTGCTCGAACGTTCCACCGCCGACAACCCACGCCCACGTATCGAGCAAGCAACCAACGTTCGAGTTGGAAATTCCATTCACAAGGGCTAAAAGACCCTCAACATTCACGATGAATGGGAATTGCTTGCCCTCCGCTTGCTTCTTGTCGACACTGATGCTCAGTGCGAGTTTGATTCCGCGGCTCTCAAGGACTTCCGCAATTTGACCAATTCTCTGAACTTGGATGTCAAAGTACTCGTGGTAAGGAAGTCGATCGGTGGATGCTGGAACGCGTAGGTACGCCTGCTCGGCACCGAGTTCCTTCGCAAGATCACTTAGGGGATGCAAGCTACCAACTAAGCTGGTGAAGGTTTCTTCGTCTGCGTCGAGGTCAATACCGAGGTCAAAGCCACCGATCTTGATCTTTGCAGCTTCTAGATACTTTGATGCGTCCTTTGTGTCGGTTCGTTGACTTCGACGCAGCATATCCTGCATGTCGATGTCCATGCCGGTAAAACCATAGGTGAGGGCCAGCTCAATCAGCTCGCTTTGGCGTCCATTGATCCCGAGAGCGGAGTGCGAAAAATTCTTAAGCATGTAAATTGTTCCTTTGTTGTGAAAAATAGTTTTGGTGTTCGTTTAAGAAGCGATGCCAATCCTAAGTCCACCGGTGCATCCTGCGGACGTTCCGTTGCCTTCTGCTTCTTGAGTCGCTGAGGAATGCGCAATCTCGTTGCAAAGATTTTGGTCATTGCAAAGATTCTGAGCGGTCTGCACACATCAACTAGGCTTGCTGGGGCCTCCGATCTGAGGGCCCATGCTGATGGAATTCGGAGGATGATCGATTCGATCACGCTCGCATAGCGAGTCCATCGCTTCTGCTTTGTCGTTTAGTTGTCGCTTACTGAAATCTGTTCTGGAGCACCGTTCAACTCAACAGATCAGCGATTCGGTCACGGTGGTGTGCTTTGAAGATCGCGAGATTATGTCAGGGGGTGCCAGTGTTTGCCAAGCCGTATTTTGTGGAACCGTCGTATTTCTGTGTAATGCAGGCGATTAGTGGGCTTATCGCTCGAGTGGTCCGTTTCCTACTGGTCGTTTCTGTCAGTCAGCGAGACCACCTGATAACAGACTAAGAATCGAGTCTGGGGGGTGAAAAACTCGGCGCATAGCAGAGAACTTTACAACTTTCACAAGCCTGAGGTGGTTGGCCGTACGGCAAGTTTTGGTTTTTAATACTGCATGTAGTAGACATTGCGATGCGTCTCGCTGAACTTCCTGAAATTTCCCAAGCTAAACTTGAAGTGGGCGAAATTTGCATACTGGCGCACTGCGAACATCGTGCACGAGATTTTACCGTATAAATTCTATCGGAACGGATCATGGATGACGCAGTGAAGATGGGTAGTAAGTACCCGACATCTCAATCGCCGGAAGTCATCTTCTTGGGAACGGGCACCAGTGTGGGGGTTCCCGCTTTAGGGTGTGATTGTGACGTTTGCACGAGCGGTGATCCGAGAAATCAAAGAACTCGTTGTGCGATAGTTATTCGAACACAGCAGGGGAATCTTCTCATCGACACACCTCCGGACCTGAGGACTCAGTTACTGCGAGAGAAGATTCCATTGGTTCATCAGGTGCTCTACACGCATGAGCACGCAGACCACCTTTTTGGACTCGATGATCTGCGATTATTCCCATTTCATCTGGGGCATCCCGTTCCGTTGTGCTGTGAAGAGAGAGTCGAACAGAGGATTCGACATTCTTTCGACTATGCGTTTTCGAGTGTTAAGCCAACGCACCCTGGTGCTACTCCGAAACTCGAATTTCGACGCATCTTTCCGTACAAGCAGTTCGATGTCATGGGGCTGAAGGTGCTGCCCCTACGTTTGAAGCACGGACCGCGTTTTGACGTTTTAGGTTTCCGCATTGGCAATTTTGCTTACTGCACCGATGTGAACGAAATACCACCCGAGACGATTGCCGCCTTGCATGGTGTCGAGACTTTGGTCCTCGGAGCGTTGAGGTATCGCCCACACCCAACCCATTTTCATCTCGAGGCCGCTGTCGCGGTCACGCGCGAAATCGATGCTCGAATTACTTACCTCACACACCTTTCTCACGATTTTGATCACACAAAGGTGGAAGCGGACTTGCCCGAAGGTATCTCGTTGGCTTTTGACGGCCTGAGGTTAACGCTTGAGACAGAGACTGTTTGATTCAAGGGGTTGTATCGTCGAGTCTCGATCGAATACAACATCGCCCAATTGTCAGGGAGCCACTGGTTCGTCTTAGAAATCCGTGAGGCTCCTGGACTGCGTTCGCAGGTCGTGTGGCGTTTTAGTAGTTCTGGCATCGACCTTCACGCAGACGTGTGATGGTTTAGCCTCCACGGATCGTGTTTCGTGGCGAGGATGGTTAGCTCAGTGCTAGCTTTGGATTGGTTCCTTCTTTTTTTCAGTGTGGACGGTATGCGTGAGTCAGGCACTAAACGAACGATCGTGATTGTCGGTGGAGTCGCAGGTGGAGCGTCAGCGGCGACCAGGGCTCGTAGGATGAATGAGCAAGCCGAGATCATCTTGATTGAGAAAGATGATCACGTGTCATTTGCCAATTGTGGGCTTCCATATCACATCGGTGGGGAAATAGCCGAACGCGCCAAACTCCTCGTCGCGACTCCTGAGTTTTTAAGGAAGCGTTTTCGTATCGATGTTCGTGTAGCGCAGGAAGTGACCGAGATCGATAGGGAACGTAAGGAGGTTGTGATTCAGCAACGCGAGTCCCTCGAAAGTTATCGGCTTGCGTACGACAAATTGATCCTATCGCCGGGAGCGAGTCCGATCATTCCGCCCCTTCCAGGTGTGGATGCCGATAATGTTCTGACGCTGCGCAACCTTGCCGACATGGACCGAATCAAAGCTTACGTTGACAGCGGAAAGCTAAAGCGAGCGATTGTTGTTGGTTCTGGGTTCATCGGTCTTGAGATGGTCGAACAGTTGGTGCGGCGCGAGGTCGAGACAGCTTTAGTGGAGCTGCAGTCCCATGTGCTCCCGATGATGGATCCGGAAATGACCGAGCCAATCAAAGCGGAGCTTGTCAGTCATGGAGTGGAACTGTATTTGGGCACCTCGGTGGAATCGATCACCACTGATGAAAATGGGTTGGCCTGTGGGGTGAAGCTTTCCGACGGTTCGCAGTTGGAGGGTGATCTCGTCATCCTTGGCATTGGGGTTCGCTCGAATTCTCAACTGGCGGTCAGTGCCAATCTAGAGACCGGCCGCAGCGGTGCAATTGTTACCAACAATTTGATGCAGACGTCGGATCCGGACATTTATGCTGTTGGGGATGCGGTTGAGTACGTCTACGGTCCCACTGGGGAGCCGGCGAGGATTGCCATGGCGGGGCCAGCCAATCGCGCAGGGCGTCTTGCGGGACAGCACGCGGCAGTCGATGACGCGGAGCCAATGCAGGAAGTGTGGGGCACTGCAATCGTTCGGGTTTTTGGAATTTCGGCAGGTTTTACGGGACTAACAGGGTCACTTGCGGACCGGCTGGGGGTTGAGTCGGCTCATGCAACAGTGGTTGCAAAGAACCATGCCGGTTATTTCCCCGGCTCTGAAATGATGACGCTAAAACTTTCCTATAGCCCAGAAAACGGTCGGGTTCTCGGATGCCAAGTTGTTGGCGGTGAAGGTTGTGACAAGCGACTGGATGTGGTGGCGACTGCGATGCACTTTGGTGGTGATGTTCGTCGTCTTGCCGGAGTGGACCTTGCGTACGCGCCACCATTTGGGTCGGCGAAAGATCCTGTGCACCTTGCCTCGTTTGTGGCATCGAATGCTCTTGACGGGATTGAGTCGTTTTGTGACGCCGGAGCTGATCTGAGCGGACGCAAAGTGCTCGATGTTCGTACACTTCCCGAGGTTGAAACAAAGCCATTTGCTGGGGTCGATTCGGTGATCCACATTCCAGTCGATGAGTTGCGAGATCGGATCGGCGAATTGGGCGAGCCGTCCGATGGCGACCCATGGGTGATCACGTGCGCGGTAGGGATCCGAGGTCACATTGCGGCGCGGATTCTAACTCAGCATGGATTTCGTGTGCAGAATCTTAGCGGTGGTGCGACCGTTCGCCAGCGCGCGTGGGATTCTCAACAAAACGGGTAGCTAGGTCTTTGAACGGCTCTACCACAGAGAATTCATAGCAACTTTGCCACAAGCGAATTTCCAGCCGCCTAGGCCCGGGATAGACCTAGCTGGGGTGGTGGTAGATTATCCTCCGGCTGGCAACAACCATGCTGCACCGTAGGTTAACCAAAATGGAATTGTGACGATTCCAGCCAGAGATGAGGCGAGAACGACGCGAAGCGCTGTGTCAATTTCATGATCGTAAAGCTTCACAATAACAATCGGGAAGATTGCCGCTGGCATGGCTGCTTGGAGAAGCATGACCTGGCGTAGCGTGATGCTATCGGTGAGGTACCTTGCGGCAACGAGCATCAAAACGGGAAACAAAATTTGCCGCAGAATGATTGCTGCCACTGCGATACGGAAGCTGCCAAGCCAAGATGCTTCTTTCAGGAAGTCAACCATGATCGCGCCGCTGAGAATCAGCCCCATCGGGATCGCACAAGATCCAAGGTTCTCGATCCCCGTCGCAACCGCTACGGGAATAACATTGGTTTGGTCAAAGTGTTGCAGTGAAATAGCGATGACGACGGTCAGGAACGGTGGCGTCAGAAAAGCCTTTCTCCATCCGTCGCGAATCGATCCGCTAATGATGGCAATACCCACGCTCCATAAAGCCAGATTGACACCGACATTGTGCAGAATGAGGTCAATGATCGCGTCGGGGTAGTACTGTTCTGCTAAAGGGAGCGGAATGAAACCATAATTGCACACGCCGACGCATAGAGCGAATACGCTCTGGCTACTGCTGCTCGCGAGTCCAAACTTGGGTCCAACGGCTTTGGCGAACAGGTATGCGAGGACAAATCCGAGTGTGGTTGTGATCAGGCCAAAAAGCGGAGGTGTCCAGAGCCCGCTGCTGATCTCAGGGTGCTCGCCAAGGACGATCTTTTGTAGGAAGTACGCGGGCAAAAGCACGTTTGTCGTGAGATTTGCAAGCGATTTATCCGACTCACGGGTAAGCCAACCGAGGTGCCTCGCAAATGCACCGATCCCGATCACCAGGAATACACCCAAGACGCTATTAACGATTGGCCAACTGTCTTGCATGCTTCACAGGAGGGGTAGGGAGAGAGGATGTTGCGGCGTATTAGATCCTGCTGAACATTCTGCGGAGATTCCTCGGTTCTGCAATCCTACTCGGGACTGTGTGCCTTTTCGGGCCAGTGTAGTGGTGAAGTGTTGAAGTAGTGAAGCGGTGATTGGGACGCCTCTCTCTGTGCGTCTGAGATCGATTCAACCGAATGTATCGATCATTGGATTTGCTTCGTTTCATTTTTCTGCATAGCTGGCAACCGACTTGATCTGCCCTCCCGGTTGCGTGCGGTACGAGGTACCATTTGATCATGGAAAAAACAAATGTAGCTATCGTGGGACTCGGAACCGTCGGCGCTGGTGTGGCGAGACTTTTGCTTGACCATGGTGATAGGACTGCGCGTCATGCGGGCCGCACTTTGTGGCTCAAGAAGGCTGTTGTCCGTGATCTTGGTAGGGATCGCGGAGTCGATTTGCCCGACGGTGTGCTGACGGACTGCATCGAGGATGTGATAAACGATCCTGATATTCATGTCGTTGCGCAGTTGATGGGCGGATTGGAACCGGCCCGAAGTGTGATGTTGGAGTTGATGGAAGCTGGCAAAGATATTGTGACCGCCAACAAGGCTCTGCTTGCCGAGCATGGAGCTGAACTGTTTACCCGCGCACAGCAACTCGGACGCAGCATCGCGTTCGAGGCGGCGGTTGCCGGTGGTATTCCCATCGTTGCGAATATCAGCCAATGCCTTTCCGCGAACCAGATTCTTTCTCTGGAAGGTATTTTGAATGGGACGAGTAATTTTATCGTCTCACAAATGGACGAATTTGGCTCCGATTACAGTTCGGTCGTGGCCGAGGCACAGCGTCTCGGCTACGCAGAGGCCGATCCCACGATGGACGTCGACGGGACGGATGCTGCACAAAAATTGGCAATCCTTTCGCACTTGGCGTTCGGCGCTTCAGTCGATTGGAACGAGATTCCGCGTGTCGGAATTGATGGTCTGGATCCTGACGATCTGCGGTACGCAAAAGAACTTGGGTATCGGATCAAGCTGCTTGCTGTCGCGAATCTTGCCGACGATGGCCTCGAACTTTCCGTCGCACCAACTCTGGTACGTGTCGGTACACCGCTTGCCGAAGTGAGGGATGCATTCAATGCGATTCGGGTTCAGGGTGATGCGGTGGGGCCTGTGTTCTACCACGGCCTTGGAGCGGGGCAGATGCCAACCGCATCTGCGGTCGTCGCGGATTTGATCGATACGGCTGTAGGTCGGACGAAAATCACATTCCGAACTTTGCGGTATTTTTCAAACGATCAGCCGCCACGTGTTCTTCTGCGTGACGCGGATACTCTGGTGGGGCGCTATTACCTCCGATTGCCTGCAGCCAATCATCCTGGAACGCTTGCCGCTATCGCAAATGTTCTTTCCAAACACGGGATTTCGATTGCATCGGTGATTCAGCACGAAAGCTCAGATGGTGATCGGCAGCGCGATCCGGTTCCGCTTGTGATCATGACGCATGAAGCAACTGAGGGCGCGGCAAGTCAGGCAACGAAGGAGATTGAGTCACTCAACTCCGTCTCGGGTCCGGTTGTAAGGCTTCGTGTTAAAGGGTAGCGGTTAAGAGGGCTGGAGTGGACAAGTTGGTGGCTTCTTCGCGGAAGTCGCTTCACCGCCACTCGCCTGCTCATTAACCTCAAGCTTTGATGCTAAGACGCACTCCAGGTTTCCGCTGCGCATTTCGCGATTGTTTTGATGATTGAAGTTACCAACCTCAGCAAAGTCTATCCCGACTCCGGTCGCGGTGATTTTCTAGCGGTGGATGGGGTCAGCTTCCAGGTGCACGCAGGCGAAATCTTTGGATTGCTCGGCGCCAATGGTGCAGGTAAAACGACGGTTCTCAGGATCCTCAGTACCGTGCTCTCGCCCAGTTCCGGCCACGCGGCGATAGCGGGATACGATGTGGTAACGCAGCCCGAGTTGGTAAGATGCAATATCGGATTCGTTTCAAACAACACCGCAATCTATGACCGCATGACCGCACTGGAGATGGTGCAACATTTCGGTCAATTGCATGGGATGAGCGGCATTAAGGTCAGAGCTCGCTGTGATGAGTTGTTTGAGCAACTCAGGATGGAGGATTTTCGTGACGTTCTCGGAGCCAACATGTCGACGGGGATGCAGCAGAAGGTCTCAATTGCGAGGGCTCTGGTACATGATCCTCCGGTTTTAATTTTCGATGAAGCGACCCTCGGTCTTGATGTCCTGGTGGCGCGAAATCTATTGACCATCATTCGTGACCTGCGAACGGCCGGCAAGTGCCTCATTTTCTCTACCCACATCATGAGTGAGGTCGAGCGTCTGTGTGATCGTATCGCAATCATGCATCAGGGTCGGATTCTTGATTCGGGAACGTTATCTGAACTCAAGCAGCGGCACGCAGAGGAAGACTTCGAGGAGCTTTTCTTCTCGCTACTTAGTGAGCATGAGCGTGGCGAAGGTAAGGCATGTCAAGCGATGGGGGCATCGGGATGACAGTCAATAAAGCAGCGAAAGACACACAGTCGCAGGATGAGCACATTGCTCAAGGCGGCAGATCATGGCGCTCGGTTTGGTTGATTTATCGTCGCGAGATGGTGGATCAACTGCGTGACCGGCGTACACTTTTTACGATTGCGATCTTACCAATCCTTCTCTACCCGCTACTCGGGATGGTGTTGCTGCAGATCTCCCAGTTCAAACGTGAGAGTCCAATTTCGGTTTGCGTGTTGGGTCGTGATCATTTGGATGTTCCAACGCCTCTGTTTGACGGTGATGGTTTTGCAGAGGGTCTAGATGAGGGAGGTGGTCGAATTGAACTGGTTCATTACGACTGGGGAACGATCAAACTCGGGCGTGATGTGAGGGAAGAAACCACCAGTTGGATACAGGACGGTCGCTTTGACGTCGTGCTGGTGATCCCCCCTGAGTTTTTAGATCATTCCGCGAGAACCACTCAAGATGTTGCCAATTTGCAGCTCTATTACGATGTCACGTCCGACGAATCTCGCGTGGCTCGTGGTCGGATCATTTCCTTGTTGAATCAGTGGCAGAGTCGTTGGGTACGGGGAGAGCTAGCGGAGACGGGCATCAAAGAATCCGTGCTGAATCCCTTCCGGTTGGATGAGGTGGATGTTGCACCACAGCAAAGTAAATCCGCGGCCTTTTGGAGCAAGATGCTTCCGTTCATCATGCTCGTGTGGGCTTTGACCGGTGCTTTTTACCCAGCGATAGATTTGGTCGCCGGCGAGAAGGAACGCGGCACCCTGGAAACATTGTTGTGCAGTCCAGCTTCGCGAGCAGAGATCGTTTGGGGCAAGCTGTGTGCGGTGACCACGGCGAGCATCGCGACAGCAGTCTTGAACTGTTGCAGCATGTTGGTGACCAGTTCATTGATTTTCAAGCAAATTTCACTCGGATCTGGTGCGGCAGTTGGATCGCCCCCTCTTGTGCCGATGCTGTGGCTCCTGATTGCTCTAATTCCGCTCTCTTTTCTTTTCAGTGCGGTAGCCTTGGCCGCTGCGGCGTTGGCGAAGAGTAGCAAGGAAGGCCAGTATTATTTGATGCCGTTGATGATGGTGACGCTCCCTCTTGTGCTGATTCCGATGTTACCCGGTATCGAATTGTCCGCAGGTACGAGCCTGATTCCAGTAACCGGAATGTTTCTGCTTGTTCGTTCTCTGGTCGAGGGTGATTACTTGGTGGCGGCTTTACATGTGCCAATGGTGCTTGGAGTCACCTCACTATGTCTGTGGTTGGCAATGAACTGGGCCAAGCGGCAATTCGAGGACGAGGCCGTTCTTTTTGGATCGCAGGAACCATTTGATCTTCGGCTTTGGTTAACACGCGCTTGGGAACAGAGGGGTGCGGTTCCAAGTCGATCGGTTTCCTATTTCTGTGGTGCCGTCATCTTGGTCGCTCTGTTTTTTGCCAAACTTTCTGGCGGAGAGATGCCAGAGGATGGATACGGCTTTGCAAAAATGGTCCTTTACCCGCAGCTGACGTTCATCCTGGCGCCAAGTCTCGCTTTCGCACTCTTGTGCAGCCGGAAGCCGCTTCTGGCACTAAAAATCCGCGGCGTCAGCCTCGGGACGCTAGCGGTTTCGCTATCGCTCGGTGTGTTATTTCATCCGACCTACCTAATGCTTGGCGAACTAGTAAGCACCCTTTATCCCGTGAGCGAGCAAGCCGTAGAGGCGATGAAGCCTATCGCTGAGCAGATCTCGCAATTGCCATGGGGTTTGGTCATCGTCTTGATTGCAGTAACGCCTGCGATTTGCGAGGAGTTAGCGTTTCGGGGATTGGTCTTTAGTGGTCTTGAACGCAACGGACAGCACTGGGGAGCCATCATCATCACCGCCCTGCTCTTCGGCGCTTCACATGGTGTCCTGCAGCAGTCAATTTGTGCCACGGTGATGGGGTTAGTACTCGGTTGGGTTGCCTTTCGCACGGGCAGCGTGCTGCCGGGAATGCTATTCCACTTTGCCAACAACGCCATGTCAGCATCGCTGGAGCGATTGGCAAATGGGGCGCTGCCCGGCTTCGAATTATTGTTCGTCAAGAGTGAGAGTACTCTGCATTACCAAACGTGGTGGGTGGTGATGAGTATCGGCTTAAGTCTTCTCGCTTTCTGGTTCCTCGGAAAAAGCCACCGTGCCGAGGAGTCCAATGTCGATCATGGTGAGGTCGGATCGGTCATATCGGTTGTGGATAACGACCGAGACCGTACGGACCCTTTAGCGATCACCGAAGGGTAGCATCGAGACAATCACGGATCTTGCTACTGGTTGGTAGTGCCAAAACTTCGTCAGCGAGTGTCTTGAGTTCCGTGTAACTGTGATTTAGCAACGCCGCTTTCATTCGATTGATTAGCGGAGCGGAAACAGAGAAAACGCGAACACCCATACCGACCAGCAGCGGGAAGATTTTAGGGTCACTTGCCATTTCACCGCAGATGCAAAGCTCTATTTCGGCAGCGTTCGCAATCTTCATCATGTTATTGATGGAGTCGAGAACTGCTGGATGAAGTGGATCATAGTAGTTGCTGACTTTGGGGTTGGTCCGATCGGCTGCTAGAAGGTATTGAATCAAATCGTTGGTTCCGATCGAGAAGAAATCAGACAGCGGAGCGAGGTGTTTTGCTATGGATACCGTCGCGGGGGTTTCAACCATCACGCCAACGGGAAGCTCACCAAAAGGTATCGACTCAGCCGTTAGTTTCTGACGGGCTCGTTCCATGATTTTGAGGCATTGTTCAAATTCCTCAACTGAAGTCACCATGGGAAACATGATTCGGGCGTTGCTTCCATGACTGGCGATCAAAATGGCTTCGATTTGCGTCTGAAAAACCTCCTGAAGCTCAAGCGAGATCCGAATTGAACGCCATCCCAAAAACGGATTCGTTTCCTTAGGATTGGCGACATAGGGAAGTGTTTTGTCACCTCCGATATCCAGAGTGCGGAAGGTGACCGACTCATCAGGAAACTCGTCAAGGATCTTTCGGTAAAGTTGCACCTGCTCGGATCTGCTTGGGAAATCGTTCCGGGACATGAATGGAAATTCAGTTCGGTACAATCCGACTCCTTCGGCACGCATTTTTTTTGCGGTTGGCAAATCACTGAGCAGACCGAGATTGGCACGTAGCGTGACCGAATGACCGTCGTTGGTTTGCGCGGGTTGACCCGTGAGTGCATCAAGCGAGTCCGAATCGACTTTTTGCTCACGAATCAAGCGGTTGTATTCTGTCCGAATCGGTAAATCGGGATTGATGTAGACTCGTCCGCTTTTGGCGTCCAGAATCAACCAGTCGCCGGTGTGAATGCGTCTTGTAGCGTTCCGGACTCCATAGAGCGTCGGGATACCCACCGATTTGGCAATGATCGCGGCGTGTCCATTGGAGTGCTCTGACTCGAGGATGAAGCCTTTTATTTGGTTGATCGGGAGGGTCACCAGTTGTGATGGGAGCAGATCGTTTGCGACGATGATGGACGGTTGTTCCAACGAAATCTCGCTGACGATGCGTCCGGAGATAGCGAGTTGAATCCGTTTTCCTACATCTTCAATGTCGGCCACGCGACTACGCAAAAAGGGATCTGGTATCTGCGAGAATGCTCTTCGATACTCATTGACGACGGTGCGGACGGATTCGATTGCCGAGTTCCCTGTCTGAATGCAATGTTCCATCTTTGCGAGGAATTGACGGTCCTGAAGCATCATCAGGTGCGTCTGAAAAATATCGCCTTCGCGGTCCGAGAGACGAGTGGTGACCGCTTTTTGGAGACAGAGTGTTTCGATCTTCGACTGCTCGATTGCTTTGTGCAGTTTGGTCTGCTCTCGCTCTGTATCACGAGATGATTCGATGGTCTCGCCCGATAAATCGTCTGTCGCATCAGTCTCACAGAGATACGCACTCGCAGCGCATACGCCATCGCCCAAACTGGTGCCAATCAGAAAGGGTTGGGAGTCACTTGGTGTGCGGTCGTCAGAAGGTGACTCAATTGCCGGGGTGTTAATCTTGAAAGAATCTAAAAGCCGTGCGTTGGCAATCACGGTTGAAACCTGGAACGCGATCGTTCTCAGGGTGCTCACTTCTTGATCTGAGAATAAACGTGCAGAGACGGTTTGAATTGCCATTACCCCCAGAAGCGTAGAGCGGTCGTAAACGGGGATTCCCAAAAACGAGTGAAAACGCTCTTCATTGGAACCGGCGATGTATCGATACTTTGGATGATTCTCGGGGTCGCGGAGGTTGATCACCGATCCCTGCTCGGCGGTATATCCCACCAAGCCCTCACCGATCCGAAGGCTTGCTTTGCCAATGCTTGAAGGAGAGAGACCTTCGGTCGCGCGAAGCACGAGTCGGTCGTTCTCTAGTAGGTAGACCGAACATACTTCGCTTTGCATTCGCGTCGCAACCAAGCGGACGATATTCTGCAAAGTCGCGGACAGTCCCTCGGATTGCAGGATGACCTGAATGATATCCTCGAGTGTCGATAATCCAAACGACTGTCGTTCGCCACCGACTTGAGCGGAGTGAGGTTGAGAATCACGGTTTTGCACTCGTTAGTTCGCTCTTCTTTTGCTTGTTCTGAAAATGCGTGGGCGGAAAGTTCCACGCTTTTAAACGCCTTTTTGGAGGTAAGCGTCCCCTTGAACGCTAATCATGCGGCTAATGCTGCGCCAAAGTCCGAGTCGGTTCCTTGAAAGTGAATCGATTTGCGGCCGGTCGGGTCGGTGGTTGAGTTCAGCAATTGAAAAAATACCCGAATAGTAGCCAGTTAGCACGTCTTATCACCTCCTCACCGCACCGGTTTTGGTGGCGGCATGCACAATCAATGCGCAACTCCATCAAAGGGTTGCACAATGGAAACGCAGTTCGCTATTGCTATAAATTGGTTTTATTGGAGCACGCGTTTGGAATTTGGCGATTTCCACAATGAATTGAAGAGTTTGAGTGGTATGGGGGGGACGCCAGGGGTCTGGGCCGTTCGATCTGCGTTTAAGAGTCAAGAGCGTAGTTGGTTGGCATGCGAAATGCATTCGTTTGGAGAGTAGGCAAGCTAGGCAATATCATTTAAATTCAGATGCACAAGCAACTGAGTCATATCTGATTTGTTCGCGTTAAAAGGCGGATTTCCGCTGAGCGAACGCCTACCGTGCACAGGGGAGGCGATCGGCGAGTGAACTCGTCGGTCGCTTTTTTCCTTCATACTGTAACCTGCGTTACCACTAAACGATCTCCGGTTCTCATTCGCCTTGGAGCCGCGGTAACCGTTGTTGAACTCGCACCTCGGACTTTTACGGTGCGGACACAGGAGCTGGTGCAAGGAACCAATCATCGATGAGCACTCGGTTTGGCCGCGGTTTGGGCGGCTCTTTGCCGGTCAGGCGTTGTAACGCCCATTGACTGCCCGTCAGGCCCTCTCCCGCGAAACGTTCGATGGAATCGAGAGCTGATTCCGCACGCATCCGCCCGAGTGAGACTCCGGACATGTTGCGCACGTCTTCTATTTCTGGGAATTGACCATTGTCTTCCATTCTCGCCACGAGGTCGGCTACCAAACTCTCGACCGGATCATCCTCGTGCAACATTCCAAGAGCCCATACCGCTGCAACCCGAGCGTCCACTCCGATATTGAAGTTCTTGGGAACGTAAGCCATCAGCAGTGGTTCCGCCGGTGCGTAGAGTTGGTCCCCGAAAGCGTTGAAGAGCAGAGCCTGATGCAGGGTGATTCCCCGCATGAGCGCATTGAGTTGTCCTGATTGAAAACCATCCCATATGCTTTGGGCGTGCTCGAGCATGGCAGGCAGATGTTCTGGCAGACGCAATTCATTGAGTCCCCACGCCGCCGCAACTTTCACATCACCACGCGGGTGTCCCAGCAGTTCGACCATACGTGAACCGCTGGGCAGATGTTTTAGTGTTCCCAGCACGAACGAGGCCTGCTCACATCCTTGCCACTGTTCTCCCGCCTGAATTTGAACAACTGAATCAATGATCGCCTGTTTCAATTCGGTCACTCCGGCTAACTCGATTAGATGTGCGGCGGCGTTCCGCCTCAGAGTTGGATTGACATCGTTGAGAAAGAAGCAGAGTTCACCCATTCGCTCCGCGGATCTCGAATCTGCGAGAGCGTTGATGAGGTGACCGCGAACATTTGCGTCCTTACTTCGATGGAGTTGCTGATAGAGTTGCTCGACTAGAGATGGCTTGATTCGGTACAGATTCCGTGCCGCTTCGGCTTGAACTGCATTTGACTCGCTTGTCAAGCAGTTGGTGAAAAATTCGATGGCTTCATCACTGGTGTGTTGCCCAAGAATTTCAATGGCCAACAAACGGTGGAAGGTTGAGTCTTCGTTGAGCGAGACAAGCTGCTGGGCGAGGGGATTTAAGCCGGTCTGATCAAGAGTTCCAAGTTGTTGGGCGGCAACAAGTCGGATGGACGGCGACTGTTTTTCATCGAGGATAATCGATTGAATCAGTTCAGTGGCTTCATCACATCGGATGGCTGCGAGTCCCTTGATCGCAAACGAGGTAGCGGTTTCCCCCGCGACTCCATCTTCTAGCCTCTTTAGCCAACGTGACTTGAGCGTATCGACTTGCCACTGCGCCAACGCTGGTTCGACGATACCGGCTACCAAGGGACCATAATCCTCTGACAGCGTGGCGAGGAGTTCAGATTGATCTTTTGCTTCAAAGGTAACGAGAGTATTGGCGATCGCCGCGGCAATCTGAGGGTCGAGATTGTCGCGGGAAGCGAGTTCCAGAATCTTCGGTTTTAGCGACAGAGTATCCGGGACTCCACGTGTGTGGGCGATCGCCAATGAATCGATCACAAGCCTTGTCAGCTGTGCTTCGTCCCTTTCTAAGGCCCGAGCCCAGAGCTGTACCAGTCCTTCAGGGAACAGGATCTGTTGCTCAGATTCCCAAACCAAATTGGGTCGCTTGAGAAGGTCGAGTTCATATTCTTCAAAATTGCCGTACGGCTTTTGGCCTTGGGTTGGATTGATGCCCAAAACAAGGGTTGCTGCAGCGATGAGCGTGCAGTGGATTATTCGATTCATTTGCAAACTCATATGCATCAAACTGCTCGGTTCAAACGCCAAACTTGAATACTGAGAAGAGCGAACATGGCGGCGGAAACGATGCCCGATATCCACCAAGCAGCAGGGAGGAGTTGATAATTTTCGAATCCCGCAGCGCCGATCACATTTAATGCTGCTCCAACCGGAGTGAGTAGCAATGCGGCCTCAACGGTTCCGTGTCCAAAGGGTGCTTCGCGAGCGAGCCAGACCAGCATCGGAGTTAGAAAGCACGCGATTACCGTGACGTAGGTGACTGAAGTTGAGACAGCCGTGTACCGGAAAAGACTCCCGATAGCAGCGCTAATCGCCAGTGCCTGGAGCGTGATCCAGAACAAGCAAACGAGAACCATTTGGATCTGCGGGGCGAGGTCTGGCTTGATCAATACGGTCATGACGTAACCAGGTAAAGTTGCCATCAAAACGAGTAGGAGGGTCCAAACCACACTGAGGAGCTTCCCAGTCACAACTCGAAAGGTCGACAATGGGGTCATGCGTAGGATTTCCCATCCACCGCTATCTCGTTCACCGCTAATCAGTCCGGATGCAAGGCTGGGGGTGAGAACCACCACGAGAATCACCTGCATAAGAACCAGCAACGGTCCGATCGTCGCCACGCCCCACGATTCGGCACTTGTCGTTGCGAGAAACGTCAGCAGCATCGAAATGATGGAACAAGCCGCGATCAGCCTTAGAAGCCACTGACTGCGGCCAAATCGGCGACAACGAAACTCCTTGACCATCACCGGATTTAGAAACCAAGGAATCCCTGTCTTTCTTCGTTGTGGGTCAACAACATAGAGAAGGCGTCGAACCAATCGCTTGCTGAGTTCGCGGTCGTTCGTGATCACACCTTTGCTTTTTGAACGATCAAAGATTCGGTAATTCAATCGCGATAGTGTTAGTCCTGCAAACAATAGACTTGTAAAAAAAGTTAGCACAAGAAAACGCGATATTGTTGAAGCTTGCTGCAAGCCAGAGGATCCAACATCGCCGTCGCCGAGGACCTCCATTATCGCGGGTAGCGGCGAAAGGCACCTCAACCACTCCGCGGCACTAAGCAGTGTCGGCGGGAAGAAAGTTGTTCCACGTAGAAACGCTGCGGGGATCAACGTGATCAACAGAAAACCGAACACAGCGGTGTAAGTAATTCGCACCGCAGCATCGCTGGTCTGCACATGACTGCTGATCAGCATCGCCATCGTGCTGTACTGCAAGATCATGAAAAACAAAATCAGGTACAGAAGACCTAATTCTTCGTACAGCGAGATGCCGCCCATCGCAAAACAGGCTGCAGATGCAGGCAGGCTGCACAAAAGTACGAGCAGGCTAAACAGTAGCACTCCGGATATTTTCCCGAGGTAAATCGCCGGTCCGCTGAGGGGTGAGTTCAGCAGCAAAGCGAGGGTTTTACTGTTCTTTTCATTGACGATGGAAGTTGCTGGAAACGCGGGGACGAGAAAGATCACGCCAGCTAGCAGACCGTAACCAAAAATACGGAACACCTCGAGCGACTTGGAGCCACTCACTGATGAAGTGTCAGCGGGCCACTGCAGAATCACCGTTGCCGAGAACAAAGCGGTGAGCACGAGCAGCATTCCAAAAGTTTTAGGCGACCTTAGGATGCCAATGAATTCGCGTCTGATGACTGGGTTCATCACTTCGCCTCCTCGGTGACAGCTGACGACGCACGCGGCATGTTGCCGAGTGGTTGGCTACCCTCATTGGCAACGTAGAGAAAGGCGTCCTCGAGATCCGTGGCGACCTCTCGGAATTGTAAGATTGTTTCACCTGATTGAACCAGTTCGCCCAAGAGCGGCGCGAGCTGTTCATCGGTTAAATCCGTGGAAAAACGAACCATCCTTTCGGTGACGGCGGGGATCACATCTTCGCCGCTGGTAGCCGATTGCCCGTCCGCGGTCGGTTGAGCGGAAAGCCAGTTTTCGACCTTAGTGGAAATGGCTGGAACCTGATCTTCGGAAAGCAACATGATCTCAAAGGTTCGCCGCTGTTGGATCTCTCGCATGATCTTGTCAACGGTTCCTGCCGCTCGCAGTTTACCTTTCGTAATCATGGCAACGATGTCACAAATTCTTGCGAGCTCGGGAAGAATATGGCTGGTCACAATAAGCGTTTTACCCAGATCCGAAAGTCTCAGTAGCATCGTACGCATGTCGATGCGCGCTTGGGGATCGAGGCCATTGGCGGGCTCGTCAAGAATCAGTACCTCTGGGTCGTGCATCATGGTTCGTGCCAACGCCACACGTTGCTGCATCCCGCGACTGAGGGCATCAACAAATAGGTCTTTCATGTGGGTCGCCCCTGCGATTTCCAGCACCTCGTCAATTCGTAAGATGCGATCGCGGCGTGCAATCCCGTACGCCGCGCCAAAGAAATCGAGGTACTCGCTGACACGCATGTTGTCGTATTTACCGAAGTCATCCGGCATGTAACCAACCAGTCGCTTGATTTTTTTGGTTTCCGTCAGGCAGTCCGCTCCCGCAATGCGGGCCGATCCACTGGTCGCCTTGAGTAGTCCAACCAAAATGCGAATCGTGGTGGTTTTGCCAGCACCGTTGGGTCCGATGAATCCAAGGATTTGACCCCGCTGCACCTCAAGTGAAAGTGAGTCAAGTGCAACGAATTCGCCATAGCGTTTCGTGAGGTTGGAAATTTCAATGGCTGGTGATTGTGAAGTCATGCCTTGGATACCTTGAGACAATTGTTTGATGTAATGCGAAGCGTTCGGTATTCACTTGCTTACATCCTGTGTATTGTGATTGAACTGGTTGATTAAATCTTGCTTGTGGCCCTACAAGTTATTCTGCTTGGGCGTTGACACTTACTTGGATGTACTTGATTGCCCAGGTCACGGAGTTTTCTTTTGTTACTACTGTGGTGATTTCTTCCATTGGTGCCGATGCGGCCGCGACCGATTCAGAGGTTGGGCTTTCCGTCGGTGAATTGCTTTCTGCCTCCGCCGCGAGAAGTTCCTGCTCAGTTGGGGTTACTTCTACCGACAGGCGGAAACCGCCGCGTGGATCAAGGTCCAGCACATCGTCATTCTCGATCGTGAATTCGTTGAGCCCTTGGGAGTCTTGAATCTCATGTAACAGTTGTTTCTCACCATTGGCGAATCCGAAGATGCGAATGCTTCTACCCTGTGCGTTAGCTTGCAGGTCAACATGGCATGCTGTGATTTTGCTTGACGCAACGGCTCGCGGTAGTTGAACTCGTAGGTCGATCTCGGCCGGTTTGTCGACCGATTCGAGCCATTGTCCGGTTTCGGCGTTGTAGAGCGTTGAGATACCACGGTCTCCACGGTAGGAGTCCAGCTTGATAAAAGCTGGTGGCACGGTGAACTCAACACCTGATTCAGGGGATTCAACGCGGATCGGTAGTGATGCAAGTGCCCAACCACGCTGCTCGTATTGTTCTGGGATTTCCAACCCGTCCGATACTGGTGCAGTCCAGATCAGCAAGGAAGGATCTTCCGTTTGAAAATCATTGTTATTTTCCAACAAGCGGCGAATGAAGGCTTGCCGTTGCCGCTGCGTATCAGAGAGGAGTGATCCGTCGTAGAACTGGCCGGGGAGCAACGTTTGCTCCGCACCGCCATTTAGGCTGCCTTGTCCTGCATCCAAGGAGAGACTCATCGCTGGAGATGCCGCGGACAGGACAATGGCATCGCTAGCTTGTGCGGTATCCAAACCCATCAACTGCCCGCTGAAGCCCGATTGATTGAACGTTCCTAAAACCTGCCACGGCGACTTCATGCTCTGTCGTGTCGCGATGTGAAGGTGCTGTATTTTTCCGGGCGGTTGGTTGAGGAATTTCCACTCAGCGACCCCATCGTCGGTGAACTGCTGCCTGCGGGTCTCACTGGAACTCCAGTTCTCGGCCAACTGCGTCACCATGTTGGAATTGGACTTAATCGGTAGTTCTGTAGGTGACTGGCTATACACAGCCAATGTGCTATCGATTTGCAATTGAGACGTTTCGGGTATTGCTCTGGCAATTTGACCAATGGCGATGGTCGAAGGTATGGCCGAGGTATTTGTTTTGCCAACGATCAGGAGAATCGCAACCGATACCAACACTGACGAAGGTAGAATCCACCCTAGGTGATGCAGTGCACGTTTCCTTGACAGAACGCTACCGGCAACGCCTAAAAGTGAGAGGTGCCCAAGCAGAAGGATCATGATTAGGCCACGTCCGGGTATCTGGTATCCAATCTCCCTATTTAGCTCGGTCAGCATCGCCTCCGTATTGTTGGGTGCAGGTTCGCGTTCGACAAAGAACCGAGCCGCGAGAGCGCGATAAATCTCGGTTGGTTTTTGGTTGAACATCCAGCCTTCGTGACCAAGTGTCGTTACGAGGATTTCACCTTTTCCAGCCGGAACCCAAAAAGCGGCCGGCCAACCATCAACGCGAGAATCAATTTCCCCGGCATCGATGATCACACGAACCAACGTTACGGGGGATTCCGAAGCCCACTGTTCCTGAAGACTCACGGTTGAGAAAAATGGATCCAATTTTTCCATCGTAAATTCATTCAACTCGACGCGATCCAATTCACTGTACTGGACCGCATCACCAAGTAACGCGCGTACTGAATCAACGGAAACACGATCAGCCATCAGCCAAACACGGCCCCCATCGTTTAGCCATTGTCGAAGTCGATTGATTCCAGTTGTATCGTGTATCAATCGTTCGTCAGCGATGATTAGGTTGTCGAGGCTGTCCAGTGGATTGGCGGTGGTGGGAAGAAAGTGACCGGAGAAACGCGTCATCCCAAGGTCTTGGCGAACGTTCGTCGCTGAATCGAAACCGTCGTAAAGCATTTTCATAATGGAGTCGGTGTTGATTTTCCCTCCATCAATGGTGAAGACCGAGTCAAGCATCATGGCTGCTTGCTGATCTTCCGGTGGGGAGAGAAGTAACGAGCGTTGCGAGGTAGGGCTTCCGACGCGGTTGGATTGAAAGGTCTCACCTGAATCCGACTCGGCAACTTGGATTGTCTGCGCAACGACCTGGACCTGGTCAGGTTCGGTTTCCGGGATCAGCACTGGGAACCAAGCTTGCCGCCTAGCTCCAGCAGGGATCCAGAGTTTTCTCGCAACCTGATCACTTTCGTTACCATCAAGAGTTAAAAGAACCGTTTCCTCTGCATCGGTCTCTGTCGAATTCACACCGTTAACGGCGATCGTTGCCCACATGCCGCTGATATGCCGTTGGACACCTGACGGGGTCACACCCAGTGGAACTCGATGAGGTTCGTTGACGCTCGCGTTGTCCGATCTTTGATCGGTCGGCTTTAGCGACACACTCGTTGGGTCCGCTTGAGCGGGCGATGAGACGTCCGCATCAAGCGGTTCGTTCAACGCTGTGCTCTCGCCGTCTGCTTGTACGGTCGTCTGAGCGTGGAGGGAGGCTACGCCTAGGATTGTGGTGCCGAGGAGAATCATCAAATGCAGTTTTGAAGAAGGCATGTTGATGAATCCGAAGGATTGACACTTCATGGATGATAGCCGTGATGGATAAGCAGGAATACTTTTGGCGATTGCTCGCTGATTGATACATCCGCGCGCCCATCATTCATCATTGAGCGATGCAAAAGGTCATCAGGTGGAGCGATGCGAAACTTGGGGCGAGTAGCCGCAAAAATGCCATGCAACGCACCTTTGCGGACTTTACGGCGGATTGCTCCCGCAGAACTCTCAAATATGGCTGACAGTCTAGGTAAGACATGGGGTTCTGGCAACTAAATGCTATCACTCGCGGAGGGAAGTATGACCTGATGCACTTAGGTAAGGTTTGCTGGCGCTCCGCAGGGCTGCTTTCGGTCACTCGAAAGTAAAGGCTTGATGCCGGAATGCTCCGCCATTTCGTGCCGCTAGCTGCTTCAGTGTCCCTCCATCGCTTGTGGTTGAGTAGCTGATGCAGTGAATCACGCAGCGGCGTCGGCGGTCGCCAAATCCATCGACTGTGGTGTTCATCTGAGTGGTACGATCGATCACTTCGCGAGAGAATTCGCCGTCAGAAAGTAGGTAGATGATGTCTGGGCCCGCCTTCAGTGCCTCCGTTAGCGCTAGCTGAGGAGATCCGCCAGCGTTCATCGGGCGCGCTGCACTCCAGTGAATCAAGGTCTCAATCCATTCAGGGGTGACTTGTGTTGGGAAACGGCTCTGAATCCCCGAATAATTATTGGGAAGATGCAACTGTTGATCGTAGAAATAGACCGCTACGGACTGGCTCGAATTTAATGAGCGTAGTGAGCGATGTAACTCGGATTTTGCTTCATTAAATTTACGGCGCATACTTTTCGAACTATCGATAATGAAAATCACGCGATTGCCAGTGGATTTGATGCCATGAAAGTCATGTGTCGTTGTATGAACAGCGTCTGGTGTGATGTCCTCTAATCCAGCACGATAAGAAGGGACCAGCCGGTGGAGAAAGTCATCCCGATCCAACGCCTTGTGGTCAACCTGCCGAAGGGCGTTTTGAAGACCTGAAGGTGACACCGCCGCGGTCAGTGGAAGCGTTGACGTGAGAAGGACCGATTTTGGTACTGGAGTTTCCAGCGGTTGTTCCACCTTTGGAGGTTCAACTCGAAACCTCTCAGTGGTTAATGCGGATGGCGTTGTTGCTTGAGTTGAAACGACCACCGTCGGAGATGCGGTGTCGCTAGGCTCAGTGAACGTCACACACGCGAAGATTGATAAGAGAAGCAGGTGGCACACCATGCTAAGCCACCAGCTACGTTTCGTATCTTGTTGTTTCGATAACTGTGGTTGTTTTTTGATACCCGTGATCTCACTTGGAAGAAATCGCTTGTCGTGATGTACTTCCTATCGATAGCGTGAGTCGTACAGCAGTCAAGTGTTTTCGGTTCACTTGTTGAGTGTTGCTGATTCTTACTTGAAGCCAGTGGAACCTCACGGGGTTCATCAATCAGTAATTTCTGAGTGGGTGAGGGTTGTCAGTTTACATCAATGCGAACGGCTTCGGAGCCATATCCAAGATAGGCCCGCGCAAGACGCCTCGACTGAAAGATGAACGAGTCGAACAAGGATCGCGGCGATCAGTCCGTGTGCAGGGCTGAGCATGATACCCAGAACCGTGGCTAGGACGAGCTCGCGGACACCCGCACCACCGGGCAAAAGCGAAGCAAAACCGGTTACAACCGCCAAACTGATAGCGGCAGTTGAGATTGCATAGAGCTGGATCGGAGTGGGGAGTGGATCGCTAGTGGGAATGGCAACGATGACCAGTGTGAATGACAGACCGATCAGCACCCATGTGGAAAGCTGAAGAATCCACCCCGTGAGGAATAAACGCCAACCGGACCCTTCTCGCTCATCACTCAGCTTCTTTTGGTGATCCGCTTGTTTCCCTTTCACTACCTTTTTGCTTAACCAATGCATGATAGGTGGAAACGTGGGTAGGCTCGAAGCGAGTGCAGCGAGCAGGGACAAGCCGATGATCCAGCTCGGTAGAGGAAGCCAGATGACAACGAACGTGGAGATTGCTCCGCCGACCGCCATCATCATTAAAGTCTCCATGAAAATACTCACTGTGGCGTCTCGAAGGGGGACACCGGAACGTGCGAGCGTGCCCGCTCGTAAAATCACCACGAGTGCCTTACCGGGAACATACTTACCAACATGACCCAACAAATGCGCTGCGATCGAAGTGGAGAGGTTCGGGCGATGCCCGAAGCTAGTCACTGCAAGGTGAAGAAGAACACCAGCGGGTAAAAGTCCAAAAGCATAAGTCACTGCAGCCAGAGCCAGATTTTTCCAGTTTAAATTCGCTAAGGTGGGGAGGTTCTGCTGCAACTCTCGCCGCTTGCTCTTCAATTGCTCACGTTCACGATTTTCTGTGGCGTTGCTGATTGCTTGGTCAATTTCGTCGAGCGATGTCTGGATAAGCCGCGTCTGCGTTTCCCACTGCACCGAGGCTTTTTGCAGCGAATAGAGAAGTCCAACGACCACCGCAACAAAAATCGTCGTCTTGATGATACGTTTTAGAGTGGATTTCATTCGGTTAGTGGCTCGAGCGTGTTACAAGACGCACCAAACAGGCGAGAGTACGGTGAAGGTCTTCAATCGGAGTTTGGGTGATTCATTCGAAGGGTTATACTGCGAAGCGAACCATACTGGAAAACGCGCCATGTTGCACGGCTAAAGTGATAGTTATCGTATTCACCTGTTATGGAGTCGTGGCCCGTTTGAATGATGTCTTGGTGATGCGATTTGCCATCGCGGTTAAAGACCGCAGTGTTTGACGCTGTCTTTCATGCCTTAGTCTTTACACCATACGGTGCGGTATGGACGTCGATTCTTCTACTATCGGGAAACGGATCTGTTGTGAGCGAGCAATCAGGGGAAGCGGAAAACTCTCAGTCACCCGAGCCCACAAGTGGCGATTCGGGTGCAGCGGAAACAAAAATGTCGGCGCCGACAGCCGACTCCTCCGAGAATCAATCCGCCGGCGATCCGAGCGGGGCGGTGGCAGGCCAGAAGCCCGGTTTGATGCAATCCATACCAACAATGGCTCGATTGCTATCAATCGCAATGTTGATCCTCGGAATTGTCGCGGTCGGGGTCCTTTTTTACCGCGTGATGGCTGGTTTTTTTGTGCCGCTTTTTTTGGCGGTTCTGCTGGTTGTTCTGTTTCGACCCGTCCATCAGTGGATTCTCCATCGACTCGGCAATCGAAGTCGTCTGGCCTGTCTCGCGACGACCACCTTGATTCTCTCGGTCGTGCTGATGCCGATCATAGCGGTGCTTTCGGTTGCTGCAGGCCAGTTCACCTCGATGGTCAGCCATGTAAATTTCGAGGATTTAACGGGAGCATTGCAGCGAGGACGAGAACAGCTCGGGGTATCACTACTTCATCCGGAGCAATTTCGCAGACTGGATCAGTTAGCAGATCAGCTCGGTGAACTCGATGATCGTACTCTGGGTCTCGAGCAGAATGCTGCTGAGGGGCAGGTTCGTGAGGCGCTGATGTTGATGCAATTCCTGCGTCTGGAAGAAAACGGTGAGGTGACTGCTGAGCAGGCTGCGGTTAACGCGGAAAATCGGCTGAACGACCTTCTCGCAGCGGTGAAGTCGCATGTGATCGCGAAGGCGCAAGACGACACTGACTCTTCGAGTGAGCGTCAGGAGTCAGTCCATGCCGATGCAGCAGAGGACGAAGAACTATCCGGAGGTCTAGGAGTGGTATCCTCAGACGATGATGAGAAAATTGCGATAGAAGCCAACAATGCTGCCAGTGCAGCGGTAAGAGCCACCGATGAGACACTAAGCGAAGAAGAGGTGACGGCGTTAGCAGAACACACGCGATTGGTTGAACGCATTCGTGGTAAGGAAGCATTTCATCGTAAGAGCGTGATTGCGTCCGCGGCGATCCGAGCTTGGATGCGGGAATTCCTTGGTGGGACGTTCTTGAGCCAGGTTAGGCTGTTTGCCAATCCCAGTGCCGAAGATTTTAAGAGCGTATTGACTCGAGCAAGGCAATCGTTGCAACCTCGCTTTGTGACGTTCACCAGCGCGACCGGTAGTTTTCTAGTGGAAGCGGTACTTGGGTTGATGGTGTTAGTGATTGCGATCTACTTTTTTTTGCATGATGGTGCGTCGATGATTCGCACCTTAATGCGTCTCAGTCCGCTCGATGATCGGTACGAAGAGCGATTGTTGTTGGAATTTGAAAAGACGAGTCGAGCGGTTGTGCTGGCGAGTATCGCGAGTGCATTGGGGCAGGGCGTATTGGCGTCGGTCGCATTTTATTTCCTTGGCTTCAACTCGGTGATTTTTCTGTTTTTAATCACGAGCTTGATGGCGTTGGTTCCGTTTCTTGGCGCGGCTGCAGTTTGGGTGCCATGCGCTGCCTATCTTGGTGCAATTGACCAGAAGTGGGGAGCTGCAATTTTTCTCTCGGTCTATGGAGCCACGATCGTTTCGTCGATTGATAATGTGATCAAGATGTACGTGCTTCATGGTCGTTCGACCATGCATCCACTCTTTGCGCTTCTTAGTGTCTTGGGGGGAGTTAAGGTTTTTGGCCCAATTGGGATCTTGGTAGGCCCGATGGTTGTGGTCTTCCTGCAAACGCTTCTCGAGATCCTCAATCATGAGTTAGGTGAGAGGGAACAGCGAATGATTCAGCCTGTCCCAGTTTCGTCTGATAGCGATGTGAACCAAACGCTTGACGCGACAAGCCAAACATCCTCGGAGACGGAAACAAAATAGGCTTGAACGGTTGATCGATGGACTTCTAACCCGAACGCGGTGCGATATGTTCACTAGCGTGCTATATTGATCTATAGGCGTGGCAGTTTGAAAATGGCTAACTGAAACACGCGTTAAACGAGTTTTCCCAAGGATTTTATCGATGCCAATTGGTCACTTTGTAAAGAAAAGGCTGCCGTTCTTGGTGGTTGCGATTTTGGTGGCTGGTTGGGTGGTGGCGGATGAGCGGCGGGCGCCCCGGCCGCAGTTTAAGGCTGGCGAGGGTTCCGGGGTCTTCTTTGATAAGCTTGAGGATGCGTTCCGCAGTGGGCCCCCTGATCTCGCGAAGATGCGAGCCGCGGAAAAACAGGCAGCGTCGCAGCAGATGGCCGCATCGTCGGATAGCGGTAGCGGTGATTCTGGTGGAGGCGGCAGTTGGGACAAATTGATCACACCGGCATCGATCGAGGACGAGGTGAAGAGAATTCGTCTTCACTACGACACGGTTGTCAGCACTCCCGCCTCCTTTAACGGCGGTGGCTATCTCGAGGCGCGATTGGACCTATCCGTCCTCGCAACCCTCTTTGCGGTGATTGCAGATTACAGCGGAGAGATTCGCTGGAAGAAAGACGCTCCAGCCGCTCGCGATCTTATTGCGAGGACTGCCTACAACTGTAAGGCCGGTTCGACGCAGGTTTATAACGAAGCAAAGCTGCGAAAAGTCGATCTCGAAGATCTCGTCTCGGGTGGGGGAATTAGCGGCCGGGATGCTGAGGCGGCCAACGATTGGTCCTCGATCGTCGATCGCTCTCCCTTAATGGAGTACTTAGAGCTTCTCGTTGAGAAGCTCGAAGATAGTGTGCGTGATGAGAAAACATACAAGGACGAAGTCGATAGCATCAAAAGGAATGCGGAGCTATTGTCGGTGGTCGGTGAAGTGCTCGTTCAGGAAGGCATGGATGAGGCTGATGATGAAGATTACACCGGTCTGAGTGACGCGATGACAGAAGAGTCCACTTCGGTTGTCAAAGCATTGGGACGCGATGACTACGATGCGGTTCGTCAGGGCGTCGCTAAGATCAGGCAGCGATGTGACTCCTGCCACGAACAGTATCGATAGTGGTTTCTGCCGAAAACATCTCGGCCACAGTTGTGGATACGGAGGTTGGGATAGGGTTTCTCACCAATCGGCTAGTGGGCCACTCGCTAGACTTGTGATCTGTTGGAATTGTCGGTCGCAGAAATTGTCGGTCATTCCCGCTAGGTATTCTCCAGTTGCGATCGCCGGTGAAAACTGATCGGCGCGTTGCCGAAAACGCATAGGTAATCGCTCAGGATTTGCCACTAACTTATTAAAGAGCACCAAGAGTCGGTTGCCCGCGGCCTCTCGTACCGGAATCAGACGCTCGTGCCGATAAACGGCATCGAAAAGAAACCGCTCTAGCTCTTTTCTTTCCGTTTCGATGACGGGACTGTGATGAAGACGTAGACCAGCTTCGGAGAGATCGTCGCTTGAGCGGCCCTGGAGCGGTAGCAATAACTGGCCACTCTGATTGATCAGATCGCTAACTTGCAGATCAATCAGTTCGTGAACGAGCAGTTGCCTGACCTGCTGCTTGGCGACTGAACCGCTCGCATGGTTAATCGCATCGAGTGCACGTCGAATGATCGATAGATCCGCCAATTGCTCGACGGAGAGAAGTCCTAGTTGTAGAGCATCGTCTACATCATGCGCGTCATAGGCGATGGAGTCTGCCGCATCGACGACCTGTACTTCTAGCCTGGGTGAGCGACCGACTGACGCTGCTTTTTTGTTCGCGCGGATGTCCTGTCCTCCGAGGGTTTCTCGGCAAAGGTTGAGGCCGTCGAACGCTTGGTATCTTTTTTCAAGTTGCTGCACAATCACCAGCGCGAATTGGTTGTGTGAGAATCCCCCGATAGCCGAAAGGCATTCATCGAGTACATCTTCACCGCAGTGCCCATAGGGCGGGTGTCCGATGTCGTGCATCAACGCCAATGCCTCGGTCAAGTCTTCGTTAAGACGGAGCACGCGAGAAATAGTGCGTGCAACTGACGAGACTTCGAATGTGTGGGTTAATCGCGTGCGGTGATAGATGCCCATTTCGCCCGTAAAAACCTGCATCTTTCCACTCAGTCGACGAAATGCGCTGCTGTGTAGAATCCGGTCACGGTCTCTCGCGTATGGGCCGCGATAGGAGTGGCCTTGTTCTGCGTGGATGCGGCCAAGAGAATCACGACTGTGCGTTGCGAAACTTGCTAGGAGAAGGTGTTCTCGGTCGTCGTAACGTCTCAAATCAATGATGGGCTCGTCGTTGAATGCGTCCACATTGGTTCCCAAATTGCAGTGAATGGTAGAGGCTGATTTTCAAGAGGTTGTCATTCCTTTACCGTGTGTGGAGTTTAGCAGGCACGATCCTGCCCGCCCACACGGATCATGGTAAAGCTTTTGGAGTTGCGTCTTTGTGAGACGGACGCAGCGATCCACCGGTTCCTGAAAGCATCAGAGTCCCCAATCGACAAAGCCGAAAACAACTTGAATGCCTCGAAGAAACAGCATCAGAAGCCAAAGACCAGCAATCGGCATTCGGCCGATTCGGACGGGGGTACCAACGGCTCTCAGCAGGCGATCAGTGAATTGCATGGGGAAAAAATACGCATCCGAGGTGCCTGCGTCCACAATTTGAAATCGATCGACCTCGATATTCCTCGGGATGCATTAACGGTCATTTCAGGTGTCTCCGGTAGCGGTAAGAGTTCACTCGCGTTTGACACGCTTTACGCGGAAGGGCAACGGCAATACATCGATAGCCTCTCAGCCTACGCGAGGCAGTTTCTTGATCAGATGCCGAGGCCGGATGTTGTCTCGATTGATGGGTTAGCCCCCACCTTGGCGATCGATCAGAAACCTGGGAGTAACCATGCGCGGAGCACGGTGGCTACGGTTACAGAAATTTATGACTACCTTCGAGTGCTTTATGCGCGGATTGGCGTGCCGCACTGTGCGAATTGTGGTTCAACGATCGCCAAGCAGTCGAGCGAAAAGATTGTCGAGCGGTTCACGGCGTTGCCAGACGCGACTCGAGTGGTGCTTCTCGCTCCAATGATACGCGGTCGCCGTGGTTCTCATCGTGAAGTGTTTGAGGAGATTCAAAAAGCCGGACTGATCCGCGTTAGGGTGGATGGGGAAATACACCTTCTAGAGGAGGTTCCCGAACTGGCTCCGAGAAAGTTGCATACCATCGAGGCGGTGGTGGACCGCTTGGTTATCCGTGGAGGCATCGAATCACGACTGATTGAATCGGTACATCTTGCTCTCAGGCTGGGTAAAGGCGTGATGGCGGCTTTACTCGACAGCGGTGCTGGATCTCCAGCTGACGGAAATCAGACCGCTGGTGGTGCAGCCGAGGAACATCTCTTCAGTACTCTGATGGCTTGCGTGCATTGCGGGCAGAGCTTTGATGAAATCGAGCCGCGAACATTCAGTTTTAACAGCCCATATGGGGCTTGCCCGTCCTGTGATGGTCTCGGGCGTGACTCGGAAACAGGTGCGGAGTGTACCGCATGCGGTGGAGGTCGACTGGGGCCAACAGCGTTATCGGTCACCGTGGATGGACTCTCCATCGACAAGCTTGCCGCACATTCTCTCGGCGATGCGAGGGAGTGGTTTTCGAGGCTTGAGGAACGACTCGGACACACTGACAGAGCGGTTGCTGAACCGATAAGCCGAGAGGTGCTGCGTCGAGTCGATTACTTGATTGAAGTGGGTGTTCCCTACCTCACGTTGGCAAGATCTGCGGACACCCTCAGCGGTGGTGAGCTACAAAGAGTGCGTCTTGCAACCAGTCTTGGTAGTGGATTGGTTGGTGTGTGCTATGTCCTTGATGAGCCGTCCATTGGATTGCATCCGAGTGATCATGACCGGCTGATCCGCACGATCCGTTCCTTGCAGGAGGGCGGCAATACGGTGGTGGTGGTGGAGCACGATGAAGCGACGATTCGGGAAGCTGATTTTGTCGTGGACATCGGTCCCGGGGCTGGTGAGCATGGCGGACGTTTAATCAGTCAAGGTTCGCCACAAGAGGTGGAAAATGATCCAGAAAGTTTGACCGGACTGTTTCTACGTGGAGAGGAAACGGTTGCCAAGCTTCGAGACAATTCGGCTGCTGCTTCCGCGCCGAGGATCATTCTTAGTGGTGCTTCTCAGCATAACCTGAAGAACGTCACGGCAGAGTTTCCGCTGGGTTGCATGATTGGGGTGAGTGGAGTTTCCGGTTCCGGAAAAAGCACCTTAATTAACGATACACTCTACCCCGCCCTTGCTGAATCATTGGGACTCAAGGCAAAGACTCCGGGGGTCTATCAAAATCTCTTGGGTGCAGATTTGATCGATAAACTTGTTCCGATTGATCAATCCCCAATCGGTCGAAGCCCACGCAGTTGTCCGGCGACCTATTCCGGAGTCCTCGACGAGATACGCAAGGTTTTTGCTGCCACACGCGAGGCGAAGGCGATGGGGTTCACTGCTGCTAGATTCAGCTTCAATTCAAAATCGGGGCAGTGTGAGCTTTGCAAGGGGCATGGTGCCGAAAAGATTCAAATGAATTTCTTATCGGATCTGTTTGTCACTTGCACCAGATGTGGCGGCAAGCGGTTCAACCGGCAAACTCTGCTCGTTCGCTTCAAGGGGCTGAGCATGGCAGATGTCCTTAATCTTTCGATTGATGATGCCGCCGACGTATTTAACAACATACCGAAGGTGCACCGCTTGCTTTTGGCACTGCAAAAGGTTGGGCTCGGGTACATCAAGCTTGGACAATCAAGCACAACACTCAGCGGCGGTGAGGCTCAACGAATTAAGTTGGGAACCGAGCTGGCAAAACGTGCAACGGGCAAAACTCTCTATCTTCTTGATGAACCAACAACGGGGCTGCATTTTGCGGATGTCCGTCGATTGATTCAGGTGCTCCATGGGCTGGTTGATGCAGGAAACACGGTTATCGTGATTGAGCATCAATTTGATGTTCTCGCCAGTTGTGATTGGATGATTGATTTGGGGCCGGTTGGTGGAGTGGGCGGAGGAAATATTCTTGCGATGGGACCGCCATCGGCGATCGCTGAAAACGAAGATAGCCCTACCTCGCGTTATTTGAGGCCGATTCTCGGGCGACTTAGCTCCATTACCTGATTACCGTCGCCAAGTAGACCCTTCGTTTTGATAACCAGGGAGAAGACTGATTGGTTTGAACAGAGAATTGTGCGGACTGGATAGCTGAAAGCAGCGCAAGTCAACGCGATCTGCAGTATGCCTGCACCCATTGCTCGGTTATCGTGTCAAATACTCGTGCGCTGGGGGTGATATTTCCAGAGGGGTTTTCACCTCGGTTGTTTTACCTCTCGCTGTTTTGCCTCTCGCTGTTTTGCCTAGCGTTTTGGTGCTGGCATCCCAAATTCGTTTCGCTTGAAAACCTTCTTACCTTTCAAACCATGTTCCGATTCCGCGGTAAAGATCCTGAATCCATTCACTGGGGGAACCTGTTGACCCTCTTGGAGGATGACGATCAGCGTGCTGCGGTCGAGATGCAGTACCCGCATGAGCAGAGGGAAAGTTTTCTGGGAGCGTTGGCGAGGCTTGATCGCGAACTCCACGAGCGTTTGCTCGCGGCAGGCAGGCAATTCAACAGCGTCTCGCGTTTAATAGATTGGCCCACGGTTGCCGTTGCTGGGATGCTGAACAGCGGGAAAACCAGTTTGGTTGCATCCTTTCTGAGTGAAAAAGGGCGAGCTCGATCGTTACGTGGGACAAGCAACGCTCATGGAACGCATCGCTTCGTGATTTGGTTGCCGAGTCAGTGGAAGGATGATACTGAACTATGGGAACTGTTGATGCAACGTATCGGGGATGCCGTTGGCGCTCCACCCGAGCCGCTTGCCGAAAGTGCTGCCGATGCACACCTACAGTACAACAATCATGAGGGGAATTCGAACACGCTCGCGGTTCCACTAGTGGCAACGGATCCTAAACTTAACGAGCTCGGTATTGGGTTATTGGATTGTCCTGATATCGTATCTGACGAAGCATTTGGTTTGGGATCTCCCCAGCTTCGAAGGGAAGTTCTAGGGCGTGCGGCAACGCTCTGCTCGGCGTTTCTCGTGGTGACCTCGGCCGATTCCACTCGGGATGGAACCTTGGGTGATCTGCTGCGAATCGCCTCGGATCTGATGCCAGGGGTTCCTCGGATGTTGGCGGTGAATAAAGTTCGCGCACAACAATCTCCTGATCAGGTTTTAGAAACTTTTGCTCAACTCGCTAAGTCGCATGGAATCGAGGCGGTTTATGCTGCTTACGATTTTGATGTGCCATCCAGTGCCCCGTTTATTCCTAGAGTTGAACGTAGTGCCGAGTTGAACTCGGGTGGCGATGATCCGTTGCCGTTGTTCTATTCACTGTCGGCAAGTCCCGAAGACAATCCTCCCGCGATGATTTCAGAGGAACGCTTACTCGCGACGCTACCTTCACGTCTTGATCGTGGTCAGCTATTCGAAAAGTTTCGCGATGCTCTCCAAGTTGGCCTGCAAACGCTTCTCTGGAATGAAGCTTTTTATGAGCTTGATCGTGATGCTCACCAGTCGCAGAAGCGAAGTTCACGCGCCCAGGAGTGTCTGTTGGAAGCTGCGACCGACTTTTTTGCTCAGCGAGGACTAGGTGGAGAGGTTCAGGAGTTACGGCTGCATCAAAGCGAGCGAATCATTCGACAGTTGTCGGAATCCTTTGCGGCAACCGCGCCTTGGTACGCACGTTGGGGTGTCCGACTAAATGCGACGTTCAGAAGGGTATTTGGAGGCGCTGGTGATCTTTTGAAACAATTGACTCCCTCTGCGTTGGCGAGACGAGCGGCGGGTGAGGTGAAGGACAAATTTCGTCGGGGTGAATTCGGCGGCCTGCTGACCTCTGAAAAGCTAGCTCAGTCACTCGAGCGACACGGCGCTACGGTCCATCTGCAGTATTGGTTTCATTCGAGTAATCCCTCGGGCCAAGACGTCAGAGAAGTGGACAGTCTATTGGAAGCCTGCGAGGCGGCGATCCTCCGTTTTGAACGTGATGATTTCACTTCTTTGGACCCGAGCCGGCTTGATGAGGCGGTCAGACAGATGTGGAAAGAGATACCAACACATCAAAAGTTGACCGCCGGTTTGACTCCCTTGGCTGCTTTGCTTGCAACTTTTGGCGGCGTGATGATGATTCCCATCGATTTTGGTGCTACTCACTTGATTGCGTCTGCGTCGATCTCAGAGCTGCTCGCGGCAGCCGGGCTCACAACTCTTTCGGCTCTCTGGGCTGGTAAACAGAGCACCCGAAATGTTGGCCAGCAGGCGGCACGGCAGCAGCTTTCCGACTTTCATGCCGTACTTTGTGATACGTTTGGACTGAGGCGACCCGCGGCGGGAAAGCCGATGAGGGTGTCTGGTTTGGACGAACCGTTGGTCGAACCAAAGATCGTCCAACGTGAACCGATTCAAGGGACGCTTCCTTACTATGCGATACGCGATACTTTCCGAGAGCAACTGAAAGATCACGTCGCTAAAATTGATCGCTCAAGTCGTTAACCTTTCTGACACCTCGGTTTCCTTTATGCTTACCTCCCCCAACGACGAACGCCTGACGACAGTAACCGGATTTTCGGTGCGAGTGCGTCAATCTGCTGCCAATGTTCTCGGGGATTCGACAATCGGCCGAGAGATTACAAGCCTGTGCGATCGCCACGAGGCGGCGCGGAAACTTCTGCTTGAGGATCGTGGTAACGGACTGCCGGTGATCACGGTTGCTGGACCTACTGCCCAAGGGAAATCGACACTAGCGAAATGGTTAGCATTTGGGTCTGAAGCTTCTGGGGAGCGGGAACAGAACACGGAGTGTGATGACGGTTCCAAGGGAGTTCCACTTACTTGGTACGGGCCCAACCCGCCCGCGTTCCTTGACCCGATGAACGAAAATTATCGGCACTGTTCGACTGTTGAGATGGAATCGATAGGGCTCCCATACCTTTTACTCGACAGCACCAGTTTTAACGACACTCGGGCCAGTCATCGTGAACTTTCACACCGAGCGTTGGGTTTGTCATCGGTCGTCGTTTTGGTAGTTCGTGCGGATCAGATTCGTAGCGAAGTGGTCACTTACCTGACGCAACTCAGCGAGGGAACGCTGGTGGTTCCGGTAATTAATGCGATACGAGAGACCGACGAGCCTCTTCTGGGAGATGTTCAATCCTTGGTAACAAGGTTGAGGGAAATAGCGCCTTCGAGCACGGTTACCGACGCGGTTTTGGTCGAGGACTTTGAGATTGGTGGTCGCACTGAGGATACGGTTGGCACGCGTGCGGCTGCCGATGTCGCGTCACAAATTCGCCAAACGTTGGGCGGTAAGTGGGAGGACGAGAGACGTCGGGCAGCAAGGTTGAACACGCTCGATCTACGTTTCCGACGCTCTCTTCATCAGATTCTATGTGACCAGCTCCCCGGCCTGACTTCAGCGGTTGGGCGTTTGAGGGAGGAGTCGCGTCGAGTTCCGATGGAGATTGCTGAGTCGCTCGTGGGGCAAGGTGGACCTTTGCAAGCCGCGATACGCTCTCGACTTCGACTGACGCTTTTGACGGATACTGCCGCATTTTGGTTTCCTTACCGTTCGATTGTTGCGGTGATGAACTGGACTCACGGCGCGTGGGACCGAATTCTGATTTCGCTCTCTGGATCGCTCCCGTCGTTGATTGGCGCTATGTGGACGTCGGCGAAAGATCGGAAGCTTGATCAAAACGCAGTTGAGGAAGTCAGACGCGGGATTGAGCGGCGAGGTGAGTTAGCAGTGGTCGAACGGCTCGAGCCACTGGCGGGTCAGTTTCGACGCGAACTTTTTGAACTACGCTCCGAGGATCATTCTCGCGGCGAAGCATCTCGATATAGTGAAGGCGAGACGGTTGCGAAACTGAGTGGTTTGGGGGCTTTGCAGGAGGAATCCCAACGGATTTTTGAGGAGGCAATTCAGCAAGGAAGTCCGTCGCGATGGAGAGGCTCGGTTTTGGGTCTCGTTGGAACCGCGATTTTTTGGGGGCTAATGGCTGCACCAATCATTGCGATCTATAGCGAGTACGTTGGTGCTAGTTTGAATGTCTTTCGTGGGTTGAGCGTGCCCCAGTGGGGTGCTGTTGAGAGTAAGCTGGATCAGTTTCCGTCGCCCAGCGCAACGATGTTGATGACGAGCGTGCTGCTGTCATTGCTACCCACCGCGGTCTACGCGATGTTTGTGCTTTCATCGATACAAAGTTATCGACGCGTCAAGCAGGTTGAACAATCGATCCGCTCAAGGCATCATGAAGCGATCGAGTCGTTGCAGAGATCGGGCGTGCTTAGGCTTCGTTGGGATGATCCTTTGCTTTCCGACGCAGAGTTTCTATTAACAATTGGATCTGTGTCTAATGAGACACAGCAATCTGCTTCTGCTTTGGGCGTCTCGATACAAGAAACGTAGAAGGGTTGCGCTGCAGGAAGCTGAGAAACGAGTTGGCGATCGCTGTACAACGTGTTTTGGTGCCAGAATCGATCGGTGTTTTGGGGGAAGATGAAGCAATGCCATCATTATTGAGAAACCTGACCGATAATTTGGTGACGCCAGGAACGGTCACGTCGTGGATGGATTTCCTCGTTCTCGCGCAGGCAGATTCAGTCAGTTCAGACGGTGCGGCAGTTGGGGCTGATGGTGGCGGTTTTACCGACATTATTCTCAGTGGCGGCATACCTGGAGTTTTAATCCTGTTGGTTCTCGTGGCACTCAGTGTGGGAGCCGCCTATCTCCTGTTTGACCAGTTGATGACGCTGCGGCGGGGCGAATTGATTCCTGATGGCGTGAGTGAGACGGTCAGGCAGGCGTTATTGACAGGGCGAGTGGCTGAAGCAGATACCGCGTGCCGTCGATCGCCGAGCGTCTTGAGCGTGGTGTTGCTCTCGGGGCTTTCAGAAATTGAGTTCGGCTGGAATCAAGTTGAGAAAGCGGTAGAGGATTCGCTATTCCAGCAGTCGAGTCGATTGATGCGAAAAGTTGAGTACCTGTCGGTGATTGGAAACATCGCACCGATGGTTGGATTGCTCGGTACTGTGACGGGCATGATTTTCGCATTTCAACAAGTGGCGACAACGAGGGGTGCTGCCGGCGCCGGAGATTTAGCCGAGGGCATCTACCAAGCGCTTGTCACCACGGTCGGTGGATTGATCGTCGCCATTCCCTCGCTGGCGATCTATGCCGTCTGTCGTAATCGGGTGGACAGTATGATTGCTGAGATCGCTTATCAGTGCCAAGTCGCATTGGCTCCAATTAAGAGACGCCCTACTCGTGCGGTTCGGCACACCGCTGCTAGCCAAGGCAAGGCAGTTGGTGCCGCTCCTAGTTCGTCACGCGGTGAACAGGATCAGAAGTTGACTCTTGAAGTGAACCCATCGAACGCCGCTGGTCCAAAATCACCACCGATTGGACCAGGCCAATAGCAGACTGATGTTGGTTGCGATGTATCCAAGCGATTGGCAGTCATGCGAGTTGAGGCGGCTAGGTTTACATCGTTCTTAAGCAGGATGAATTGCCTAGCTAGCAGCGAAGCGATTAAGTGACATCGAATCAATCGTTATTTGGCGCGTTTTTTCTTTCACACCTTGGATGAATAAGGATGTTTTATGTTACCCGGAATCAAGCTATTTGATCTTAGTGGTCGTGTCGCCATGATCACCGGTGGCTCCAAGGGTTTGGGTGCTGCGATTGCGTCTGGCCTCGCCTCGGCGGGTGCGAATCTTGTGCTTGTGAGTCGCCACGAGGATGAGCTTCAGGCGACTGCGTCTGAGTTGCGATCCGACTACGGTGTTGAAATCATTTGTCGCGAAGGTGATGTGACCGATCAGGATCGTGTCGAGTCGATTGTTTCCGATGCAGTAAGCGAGTTTGGTCGCCTTGATATCTTGGTGAACAATGCTGGCATCAATATTCGAGGACCGATTGATGAGTTGACGTACGATGAATTTCGACGTGTTCAGCAGGTGAATGTGGACGGGATGTGGCTTACATCGCGAGCGGCTTTGAAACAAATGAAAAAACAGGGGGCGGGCCGGATCATCAACCTCGCTAGTACTCTCGGTCTAGTGGGCCTCGCCAATAGGACGCCTTACGCGACCAGCAAGGGGGCAGTCGTGCAGATGACCCGCGCACTTGCGTTGGAACTCGCTGGGTTAGGCATCACGGTCAATGCGATTTGCCCGGGGCCATTTCTTACACCAATGAACGAGCCGATCGCGGAGACCGAAGAGGCGAAAAAGTTTATCGTCGGTGCGGTGGCGATGAATCGCTGGGGAAGGATGGAGGAAATTCAAGGGGCTGCAATCTATCTTGCGAGCGATGCAGCGAGCTTCACAACCGGGAGTATGTTGGTGGTTGATGGCGGCTGGACCGCTCGTTGAGGCAGGCGGAATAATCGGCACAGACGGAACATCCGGCAGGATCGGCATCATTTGACTGGCGAAACAACCTTTACCAAACATTCCTCAGTTACGATCCGTGTCAACGGACTAATCGGTCGATGCTTGGTGTACCGGCGAGGATCGGCAAAGTTGTCGATCCACGTTCGACTGAGCGGACTGTTTCGGATCAGACGTGGTGTGGGATTGCGTCTTGAGGCGAAACGGCTTCTCTCGCGGGTTTTCAATAAAGAGACGGCGGAACGGTGACCACGGTTGTCGTTCCGCCGTTTTTTTTTGAGCTGATTTGTTCCATTGATTTTTTGCAACCACTGCGCCGCCGATCACGACACGTGGTAACCTTTGTTGTATTGACTGCGAAGCGACCTGCGGCACCTCTTGATTGACTCACCGAGACCAGAATCAACGCAATGTTGATAAGAAACTTTCGCAACGACGATCTGCTGACAATTCACCGTTTATGGGCTGAACATTGGAGTATCTCGGGGATCCCGTGCCAAATCAGTTTGCGGCAGTTCGAGCAGGCAATTCTTTCAAGACTTTACTTTGACCCCAAAGATCTACTGGTCGCCGTGGTCGACGGCCAATTAGCGGGGTGGTGCCATCGATCTAGGTTGCCCGATAGTCCCCAAGAACTTGTGATCCCGACTCTCGTGGTGGGCGAGATGATCGGTAGTGTGACAAGGTCGGAGATTTTCAGCGGCTTGCTGCGGTCTGCGATGGCGGATCAGGAAGCGAACTCGTGCGGCGTTCAACTTGGTGTAGGTGATGATTGGATCCATGGTTATGGGGGAGTTGATCCTCTAGGACCGGGGGTTGGAGTGTTGGACACGGACCGTGAACTTGCGGCCGTCGCTGAGCAATTTGGATTCACTCCATCCTCGCGTTTCGTTTGGATGGAGGGCGCTGTGCGTGATTTCCGGTTCCCCATGAATCGAGATTTCATGCAGTTACGTCGCGTCACTCAGACACGGTACACCGTGGGGCACGTGAGAGAGGTGCGACGTTCGCAGGCTTACTCACATCTTGATCCCAAACGGATTGCGTTGCTCGAAGGCGGTGGAGTTGAAAGATGTCATTTGAATTTCTTTCTCAGCGATCAACATGCCGAGGTCATGCAACCTCATCGCTGCTTGGTGCTGCTTGATCAGGAAATGCAACGTGAAGGTATGAGTTCGGACGCGTTGTACCTACTCGCTTGCTTGGTAAGGGACGCGGCGAGCCATCAATTGCAATTCGTTGATTTGACGATTCAGTCTGATGGTGAAGGGTTGGTGATCGATCAGCTCCGTTCACTTCAATTCGTTCAGACGCGAACCGGTGCGGTTTGGAGCAAAGTGGCGGTTTCTTGATCTCTTATGTTACATGATGCACCTCGCGGTCTAGGCTTTTCTCAGACTCCACAAAAAGTCAATTCAGCGTCACCCTGCGGCACGCTCAGTCGCTAAAATCTTGAGATCAGTACAGGTGCGTTGATTTCCTGAAGGGATTGCAATGGATAGGTTGTCAAATCGAATTTTTGCGTTCACTAGCTTGTTTTGCGTGTCGGTGTGCATCGGTCACTCCGCTAGAGCACAGCAGCCGAGTGGAGTTAAGGAGAAGGAAGTGGAGTCGAGTCGATCAGTGCTGCTGGAAGAGTGGAAAGGCCCCTACGGTGGTGTTCCCCCATGGAATTTGGTGCGGGAAGACGAGTTCCTGCAAGCATTCGAGCAGGCGATCGCTGAGGCGGATTCAGAGATTGCTGAGATAGCCGACTCACCTGAGACTCCAACTTTCCAGAACACCCTGCTCGCGATGGAAAGTGCCGGCGCATCGCTCAATCGCCTCTCCTCAATGTTCTTTGTCTACACGTCGAATCTTAACTTGGGACCGATCGGTGACATCGAAAAGACAGTCGTGCCGCAATTGACTGAACACGAGGATCGTATCTACCAAAATAAAAAATTGTTCGACCGTATTTCCGCTGTTTATGACAGCGAGTCGATGAGAAATGGCGATCTGAACAGCGAGGAACAGCGACTGGTGGAAAAGCGGTACAAAACCTTTCTTCGGAAAGGCGCCCGATTAACCTCGCAGCAGAAGGCACAGCTCTCACAGTTCAACACCCGTTTGGCGAGGCTGTTTACCGACTTTAGTCAGAACGTCATGGAGGATGAAAAAGGCTACGTCACTTGGATCAAGGACGAGGCTGATCTCGCGGGATTACCTGAAAGCGTTGTCAAGGCGATGGCCAACGCAGCGACCGAGCGTGATTCGGTGGACGGTAAATGGGCCGTTACCAACACTCGCTCATCGATGGACCCATTCTTGACCTACTCCGATGTCCGTTCGTTGCGAGAAAAGGTTTGGCGAAACTATTACAGTCGCGGTGATAACGGTGATAAGTTCGACAACAACAAGATCATCACTGAGATTTTGGCACTACGTTCCGCACGAGCCAAACTGCTTGGTTACCCGACCCACGCCCACTGGCGGATGGAGCCCACGATGGCCAAAGATCCGCAGGCGGCAATGGATCTTATGCTCAAAGTGTGGCCCAAAGCGGTTGCACGAGTAAGGGAAGAGGTTGCTGATATGCAGGCGATCGCGGACGCCGAAAACGCGGGCATCAAAATCGAGCCTTGGGATTACCGGTACTACGCTGAGAAGGTACGGAAGGCGAAATACGATCTCGACTTCAATGAAGTCAAACCTTATTTGCAGTTGGATAAACTGCGTGAAGGGATGATGTGGGCATCGACCGAACTTTACGGTCTGCAATACAAACAGATCAGTGGGCTTCCTGTCTTCCACCCTGATGTTACCGTTTGGGAAGTTACTGATGCCAATGGTGAGCACGTCGGTTTATGGTACCTCGATCCCTATGCCCGCGAGGGAAAACGAAGCGGGGCATGGATGACCGATTATCGAGCACAGGAGAACTATCGAGGAAAAATCACTCCGATTGTCTCGAACAACTCGAATTTCATTGGTGGCTCTGATGGTGAGCCTGTTCTGATTTCATGGGACGACGCGGTAACCTTGTTTCACGAATTTGGTCACGCTCTGCATGGGTTGCTCTCGAAGGTTCGCTATCCTTCGCAATCTGGGACAAACGTCGCACGGGACTATGTCGAATTTCCATCACAGGTGAATGAGCATTGGTTAGACACTCCCGAGGTACTCAGCCGTTTTGCGGTACATTATGAAACGGGCGAGCCAATTCCTCAGGAACTCCTTGATAAGATCAAGAAGGCTTCCACCTTTAATCAGGGGTTTGCAACGGTTGAATATCTTGCGAGCGCTTTGATTGACATGAAGATCCATCTGACTGATCAAAATTCAATCGATCCCGATCGTTTCGAACGTGAGACACTCGAGGAAATAGGAATGCCGTCTGAATTGCCAATGCGTCATCGTACGCCGCAATTCATGCACATCTTTAGCAGCGACAGTTATTCAGCCGGCTACTACAGTTATCTGTGGTCAGATGCTCTCACTGCCGATGCAGCTGAAAAGTTCACTGAGGCTGGAAGCTTTTATGATCCTGAGGTCGCCAAAAGTCTTCACGATCATGTAATGAGCATCGGCGACACGATTGACCCCGCTGAGGGATTTCGGCGATTCCGCGGGCGTGATGTCGACACGCGCGCTCTGCTAAGAAAACGTGGTTTCCCAGTTGAATGAGTCGGGAGTTGACTATTCACCGATAAATATTTCGATCCAGCCGTCAACCTCGCGAGTGTCAAAGCACTCTTGCAGTGGTTGCCGGTTGATCGTCTGAATGCCTGTCTCAAGTTCGTATTGCCATCCGTGCCATGGGCAGGTCACACAGCCATGCTCAACGCGACCTTGTGCGATTGGTCCACCTTGGTGCGAGCACATTCCGTCCATTGCGTAAATTCGATCAGGCTGGCGAAACAAAGCCACGACGGTTCGGCCCACGATTCTCTCAATAGCTGTATTCTCCGGAACCTGCTCCAACTCGCACACACGCTTCCATGAGTAACCCTCTCGGGAGCGTGATTCGTTGTTAGGATGTGGAGAATGGTGCATGTTGGATAGATGGGTTTCCGGATGACCATGCGAATCGATACCGAAACAACAATCCGCTGCATGGCGTCGTCGCTGAGATCTACACGAGTGTCGGAATCACGGGCCGAATTAGACCGGTAGTTATCGAGTCTTGGTCATCGCGATACAATGACCCAAGAGAATGAGTGACGTTTTGATTGTAGACATTTCACAGCTGATTCATCAACTGAATCCAAAGTTTGAGATCATTTGACCGAGAAGGAACGAACATGAGGCGAGTCCATTCGACTTCACTAGTTCAGGGTGTGCGTGTTTTATTAGCGTTGCTGGTTGGTTTTGCCGCCTCCGCAGATGCCGCCACACTTCTGGCACAGGAAACGAAACAACAGGATAAGGAAACGACTGCGATGGTAACGAAGGTCACTGAGGTCGAGGGAATCTCAGAATATCGCCTAGAAAATGGTGTGCGTGTCCTGCTTTTCCCCGACCCCAGTAAGGAGGTGGTTACCGTCAATATGACCGTCTTCGTCGGTTCGCGGCACGAAGGCTATGGTGAAGCGGGAATGGCACACCTGCTTGAGCACATGTTGTTCAAGGGGACGCCAACGCACCCGGATATTCCCAAAGCGTTGAAAGATCGCGGTGCAGGACGATCGATGAACGGGACGACGTGGATGGATCGTACCAATTACTACGAAACTCTGCCTGCAACGGGTGACAATCTGGAGTTCGCGATCCGATTGGAAGCCGATCGGCTTTTGAATAGCAACATTCGCGGTGAAGATCTCGAAAGCGAGATGACAGTGGTTAGAAATGAGTTCGAACGCTCTGAGAATTCTCCGTTTCAAGTGATGCTGCAGCGGATGCAGGGAGCCGCGTACGAGTGGCACAATTATGGCAAAACTACCATCGGAAACCGCAGCGATATCGAACGTGTTCCAGTTGTGAAGCTGCGGGAATTCTATCGGAAGTATTACCGTCCAGACAATGTGATGGTGATCGTTGCCGGTAAGTTTGAGACGGATGAAGCGTTGGGACACTTGCAGAACTATTTTGGAACCTTAGCGGTTCCTGAAACACCAATTGATCCCACCTACACAACCGAACCTGCACAGGATGGTGAACGAACTGTTGTCGTGCGACGGGTTGGTGAAGTTCAGTTGGTTGGCTCTGCGTATCACATTCCCGCGGGCAGCCATCCCGATTATGCTGCCGCCAAGGCCCTTGTGTACATTCTTGGCGATGAGCCAAATGGACGCTTGTATCAGCAATTGGTTGAACCAGGTATTGCGTCGAGTGTGTACGCAAATTCGTATGCCTTCACTGAGCCTGGGCTGCTGTTCTCACTTGCTGAAGTGCCAGGCAATGAATCATTGGAATCTGCACGTACCGCCCTGATTGATGCGATGGAGAAATCGTTTATTGATCAGCCTGTCACTGAAAAAGAAGTACAGAGAGCCGTACAGCAGATTCTGAAAGCCCGAGAATTACAAGCTGCGAATACCGATCGTATCGCTGTGTCACTGAGTGATTGGGCTGCTCAAGGCGATTGGCGCCTCTATTTCCTTTTCCGCGACAACATCGAGTCGCTCACTACCGAGCAGGTACAGGCGGTCGCTGAGAAATACTTTGTGCGGAACAATCGAACCGTCGGGCTTTTCATTCCGAGCGAGAAGTCAGAGCGAGTGTCGATCCCGGAAACGCCGGATTTGGCACAGATGCTTGACGGCTATAAGGGGCGTGAAGCAGTTTCTGCGGGTGAGCAGATTGACCCGGATCCTCTGAAGATTGAGGAGAGAACTCTCAGGGGTGATCTGACCGGGGGGATTCGCTACGCAATGCTTCCGAAGAAAACCAGAGGCGAGACGGTGACGTTGTCGGTGACGCTGAGGTTTGGAACTGAGGAATCGCTTAAAGGACGCGTTGGATCTGCTGAGTTGCTCGGGATCATGATGGCTCGGGGTACAAAGTCACTGGATTATTCAGCGATTGAAGACGAGAAGGTGAGGTTAAGACTGCAACTATCTGTTAGCTCCACGATCGGGCTTCTGCAGATTTCAGCCAAGACCAAGCAAGAATTCCTTCCGGAGGTTGTCAAATTGATCGGCGAGATCATTCGTGAACCAAGATTTGAAGCGAGTGAGCTTGAGGTAATCCGACGTCAGATTGTTACCAGCTTGGAGCAGTCGTCTACCGATCCCTCATCACTCGGACGTCGTAGCGTCGATAGAAGACTCTCGCCGTACCCCGCAGGGCACGTTCTTGAGGTGCAATCCATCGAAGATGAAATCGCGATGTATCGCGCGGTCACCATTGATCAGATTGCGTCACTGCACCGAGATTTCATCGGGAACGAGGCCGGGGAAGTCACCGCTGTCGGTGAGTTTGATGTTGAAAGTCTAAAACAGCTTTTGGTGGCGGAGTTAAAGGATCTCGATTCTGACGAGCCTTATGTGCGTGTTGGACGTCCTGCCCATCCAGAAGTTCCTGGATCCATTGAAGCGATTGAAACGCCGGACAAGGAAAATGCCGTTTATCGTGCGAGTCTTCAGGTGAACCTCGCTGATTCCGACCCCGAGTTCGCTTCGCTCGAGCTTGGTAACTTCATCCTCGGTGGTGGGTCGCTTAGCAGTCGACTCGGGAACCGAGTTCGTCAGCAAGAAGGACTATCCTATGGAATTGCGAGTTACACCCTGCCGCGTTCCAAAGACAACCGAGTTGATTTCATTGTTGCCGCCATCACCAATCCGGGGCAAAAAGATCGACTTGTGAAGGTCATCAACGAAGAGTTGGTGAAGATTCGCGAGGAAGGGATCACAGAGACGGAATTGAACGAGGCCAAGGCGGCTTATTTGCAAGCCGCGCGAGTCAGGCGTTCCGATGATGGTGCCCTCAACCAAGAGTTGCTCGGGTCACTGTTTAATGACCGCACTCTGCAGCATGTTGCCGATCACGAAGCGAACATTGCGAACGCGACCGTGGAAAGCGTCAATGCTGCGGTGCGAAAGCATATTGTTCCTGAGAACCTCGTCATCGGCGTTGCCGGCGATTTTGCAAAGGCTAACGCTTCAGAAGCATCTAAGGATTAATGTCAACCCTGACTAACGGGCGAGTTCGTCTTCTAGCATTTCTAGAAGATGAATGACCTGATCTTTGTACCCGGCGAGGCCCGCAAGATTTTCGAATTCTTGCGGGTCTTTTTTTAGATTGTATAACTCGTAACTTGGCTCCGCTTCGTCGTAGCGAATCAACTTATAGTCACCGTGCATGATCATGTTGCTCTTGACCGATTCATAAGTGGTGATAACGGGGTGTGGCCAATGCCCTTTGGGATCTGCCAGGAGCGGGGATAGATCGTTACCGAGAATCTGTTGATTTGGTAAGCCCACCTGAAGTCGGTTGCACACTGTTGGAAATAGATCCAGTAGAGAGACCGGAGAGTCGCAGACCTCGCCACGAGTTGACGGTTGTTGCGGATCAGCGATTAGTAGGTTGACGTTGGTCGAATCATCCCACAGCGTAAATTTCGTTTCGTGGAGCTTCTCTCCTAGGTGGTAACCGTGATCACTCCACAGAATAACGGTGGTACTTGAATACCATTGGCTGGATTGGAGTCCGTCTAAAAGTCGTCCGACGCATCGGTCGGCGATTGCACAACTGGCGAAGTAGTGCTGTAACATTCGCTTCCAACCGAGTAGGTGACCGTCTGACGCGGTGATACGTCGGCCGTGGTTCAAAATGTCGACAAATCGATCTTTGCCGATAACAGGATGCCCTTTCTCATTAAGACTTAAACCGCACCACTTAAAAGCCGCCTGAGGCAGGTCATTTGCATCCTCCGTGAATTCTTCCAACAATTCCTGCGTGATCGACATTTCGTCAGTTGGGAAGAGATCCAATAGATCTTGGGTCGCATAAAACGGTAGGTGTGGTCGAAAGATTCCGCATGCGATAAAGAATGGCTGATTTTCCGGCAGGATAAATTCGGTCTCCCCATCGAGACTTCGTCCTTCCTCGAAGAGCGTTGCAATGAAGTCCGCTTTTCGATAGTCATTT
>JBMHCO010000147.1:0-17115 GCA_049889895.1 Rubripirellula sp. | reverse complement strand
TGCACCTATGCATGAAGTCTCGGCTGAGGATTTTTCATCTCCATCGATTGTGTTCCAGATTGGTGTTCCGCCGGGACGGATCGATATTTTGACCGATGTGTCCGGTGTCAATTTTGACGCAGCTTGGGCGAACCGAATGACCGTGGAAATTGATGGTGTGAAGTTGTCAATCATTGGCCGTTCGGATCTGATCGCGAACAAGCGTGCGACCGGCAGACCGAAAGATATTGCGGATCTTGCATTTCTCGAGTCTGTTAAAAACGATTGATTTTTTGTCACTTCATTCTAGTTGCTTCCCAATGCTTGTTGCTGATAGCCAACGAATCCATATGAGGTGTAGACTTATCGTAAGCCAAATCTCTGTGTGGTTTAGAATGTCGTAGCAGTTCGAATCCTAATCGTTCTGCCAAACACCGGAAGCAACACTCTCGCCATAACTCTCAGTCAATCAAGAGCTTGTGAAAAACCTGCGAAATAGAGTTGGTTCGAGGAGGGTTGCTTTGGGCGTGCTTCCTCCGGTCACCGCTTGACCAAGCACCACAAGTTGACTCTCAACGGTGGTCAAAAAGCCTTCTCTTAAGCCGCATTATAACGTGCTTCGTGGTAAAGACTTACGTCGATGAATGATTGAGTGAGGCTCTCTTCTCAGGTCGCCCTGTTCGATCATCAACGCATGATCGAAGCCGATGTTCGAACTCGATCGCTTTCACTCTCAGACTCTCGCCCGTTTTGGCCGTCGTAAGTTAGCGATGTCGCTATTGAGTGGGGCAGGTAAGAGTCGAACCATTCCAGTCGGTGTAATTCATCGTGTATCCTCAGAGACATATCAACATTCGGCGTTAGCTTGCCACTGAATGTAGCGATGTGCATGCAAAAAGTGTGTGCGACTGGCTGGCAGATATCCGATGGATTGATGATCCTAAAAAAAGAAGTGAATACAGGTCTCGACGTGCTTTGTTGTGGCGAAGAGTCATAAAGAAGAAAGATAGATTCTGGTAGCTTGTATGCTGATTCATCAATATTCGGAGAACGTGTTAATCATATTTCCACCGTATCAGTAGAAGTAGGCAAAACAGAATGAGATCTCTCCTAATTGCGATTCTTCTGATCACTTTTCCGGGATTACTGTTTGCTCTCTTTTGGGTACCAGGCAGTGGACCTCGAAAAATCTTCGACATTAGTGTCGCCGAGGACGGTTCCTTTACTACCTATTCTGAGTCTTACGGAGGTTTTAGGGGGCGCATTGATTATTGGGATCCAGGCCTAAATCATCAAAAGAGAATCAACTTGTCCGGATTTCTCAGCGAAGGGGCTCACGCTCTTTCGCCTGATGGTTGCAAGGTAGCAGCGATTACAACTGATGGGCGCTCTCAGACGATCGAATTAGTCGGTGTTGCAGAGGGTACGCTCAAGGTCGCGATCGATGCTCCAGAAGGTTGGGTATCGAGTCTTGATTTTTGTGGTAACAACGAATCCGTCTTGGCACGGTTCGACAGTGAAAATAACGTCTTTATTTTTGGCCAAGATGGCAATGTGAATCAGCGTCTCGACAGTGGATATGAGCTTTACTCGGCGTTTGGATCGCAATATTTTGCCATGAGTAATCGAGTACGTTTGGCAAGCCCTGCTTCCGATGTTTTCGAGTATCGGTTCTATGATGCAAGAACAACGCGTCTTCGACTCATCTATCGGGAACAGCGGCCAATAGAAGATTGGGCAGGGCAGGGTGTTGCGATTGGTGCTAACGGAATGATCGTGGTGCAACATCCAGACCATATCCAATTTCTTGATGCTGATGGTAGCGAGCGAAAGATTGACTGGCCTGCGGAACGTGGCAAGGTCTTACAAATTGATCCGACAAATTCATGCCTTCTACTCCATTATGTTTCATCAGAGCAACAGTCGGTCATCATCTTGGACGCTCAAGCCGGAAAAGTACTAGGGCGTCGCGAATTCACATGGGGTGATTGGTCTATCTTCGGTTTGAATAACGTGCGATTTCGCGATGCTACAAGTCTGCTTTTCACGGAATCATTTAATGGGCCAAGCGGATCTGTTAGCGGACGCATCGTTCGGTGGAATTGCCGTGAAGATACAACGACCACAAAGAGCGTTGGGGGTACAAACGATGAAATATTCTTTAGGCGATTGAAATGGCTCGACGTTTCTTTACTGGTGTGGTGCGTTATTGCAACAGGCTTGGCTCGAAGTAGCCATAGGAAGATCACTCCTACCATCGTACTTGCGGCAGTTTCTGGGCTTGGTTGTGTCTGGGCTTTTTATCAGCCTCGATTCGAAGAACTCTATCTTGAATGGGAGACTGCCAATCCATCTTGGCTTGTCCTGACAACTATCTGGCTTGTGATTCCCGTGCGTCTGTGTCTCGCGATATGTCACGCCCCCGACAAGCTTCTTCGACGGTTGCCGATACTGATTCTGTTGTTGGCTTTGTCTGCCGATAGGCTGCATCACCTCTTCCCGACTGGAAGTTGGTTCTTCCCCTTGACCCTTTTGCTCGTTTCGATTTGGCTAATCGGAGTCTCAATTTTTATTGAGTACTTTATGGCTCGTAGGCAGAAGACCGCTCAGATCGACCGATCGGTATGGGTGGGTTCACAGATTGGCTCGTTTCGTTTGATTGATTTACTGTTGCTTATTGGCGCACTAGCAGTGGTATTTGGTTTGCTCTCTAAATTTGATGGATTCGACCAGAATTTAACTTCCATCATTTGGGCATTGGTCTCCAGTATTCTCTTGGCGTTTGTAGCGGCGTTAGTTGGTTGGTTGAGTCTATCGAAGGCTTCGTGGTGGAAAAGATATCTCCCGCTGGTGGGCTTAGCTTTCTTAGTTCCTTGGGGTTTCACCTCGATCGTTTCGTTCTTCGATTTTCGGTCCATAGACGGTGGTGATCAATTTCCGATTTTTAATCTCCAATTACTCCCGTACATGATATGGCTCTTTACCGCTTTCCTTGTTTATGCCATGTGGCTGTACAGGGGGACCATGATCGATTCTCAGTCCAATGGCGTTATAAACGCCTAATTATCAGATTTTGCTTTTACAGTTAATCAAGGCTGGGTTAACAAAGGTAAGTCTCCGCCTTTTAAGATCGTCATTATCAAAAAAAATTCCTTTCATCGTTGCTGTATCATCGCTACTACTGGGGATAATTTTGATCGTTTTCGCGCCTGGATTTAGTCAGCAAAATCCATATAAAAATTGGTGGTATGGAGTCGGCTTTCTTTTGCGTGTTATTACGCCGTGGATGTCCCGCATCTGCCGATACGGAATACAAAAGATAATTGAAAACCTGATGATTTCTGAGTGACTTAGGCCATCAAATGTTTGTTTTGCGATTGGCTTAAATGCAATGCAAGACTCGTAGCTAGTATACCGTTTGACCCTTGTAAATTGGCGATGTCGCTATTGGGTGGGGCAGGTGAGATTCGAATCAATGCTTTGATAATTCCCCTGCTGCGAGGACAACGATTCTTATTTGAACTAGAAACGTCAATCTAACGCTGTTCCATCGATTTCGAATCTTTCCAACCGACCATTATCAAAAAGACGGGGTGGATCTTGATAACGTTTGCCCCCGACTTGTCGGTAGTAATAACGCTTGCCTTGAAGCTCTGGAAACAGCTCCGCAAACTTGTTCATTTTTTTGAGCATGATGCCAAGCTTTTCTTCATGGTTCAGTAGATTTCCATTGACGCTAAAAATCCCTGTTAAGCGAGTATCTTTTGGATCGTGAACATCATTTTTTCTTGTGGACCCGATTTCAAAGCGAACACCCTCAGATACCCAGTGGACATGTCCTACCTTCGACTCACCGAATTCTGTAGTGAAATCTGTATCCTGCTCAATTGAGGTTTCAATCTCTTCCCTCAAATCACGCTCACCCAGAATGACGTGTGCTTCGTAGAAGTAGGTAACAGACTCTCGATAACGTTGCACGCTAAAGAACATGGCGATTGGCAGCACAGTGACGATTACCACTGCACCGATAATTAGCTTTTTCGTACGCATATGAATTGCCGCCTAGCACGTTATCAAGACACGGAGCCGACTTCCCTATAGGTTAGTAAAGATTAGGCTAACAGTGCTTGATTACAGACGATAAAAATTCCTTTGCCAACCGACTCTCCGCTGCACGCCCCAGTCCATCACCCGAGCGATCCGCCGCACATCGATTTCCTTAACCGTGTCCGGCCCTGACTCGACGCGAGGCAGAAACAGAATCGCCTCTTGAATGTTAGGGGCGAGATTGGTCAGCCACATGATGTGCGTCATGCGAGCCTCGTCTTCTACAAGAGAAATGGTCGATCACTTTTGAAGAGCCAGTCATTTCAGGTGCTCGCGACTTCGAGAGACCCTTCCTAGTTCGAGATGGTGCTCAGCCGCATTGCCACAGCAACGGCATCACTCCAATGGACTCCTTATCCTGATCGCTCAGAAATTATTAAATGTTGGCATGCACTCGAGTAGAGGGTCCGGCAGGATTCGGATTAAGAGTCGCCACAACTGGATCGGTAATTTGAGGTGTTGTTCGAAGACAACGGTTATTGGATGCATCTCGCGCGTCACAATATCCCGGGCCACTACGGTGTGCGTACTGACCGTTGCAAGTTGGCTTTCTTCTATGGGCTACCGCTGGATGCAAGTCTTGGGAAAGGCAACTTCCAACCTTCGACGGCTGGAAGGGAACTGTATGACCTAAAACTTGATCCCAAGGAAACCAACAAGGTTTACGATAAACCAGAATATGCAGCGACCATTCGTCTGCTGAAAAATCGCTTGTTGGAACTGAAACAGCAATATGGCGACCACGACGAAGCCCACTCCAAACAGATGGAGCGACGGGAACAGCTGTGGTAGAGGGTTGCACATGCAAGAATCACAAGTGAGTTGGCGGCGCGGAAACCAATTTGTCAAAACCTGCTCGACGCCACGTGGATGAGGCTACTCGCGAACCGACACCGCCGCTGATTCCGGGACCACCAAAACCCTGATGGGTGGGAAAATTGCTCACCCTGTCGCTGACCCCCTGTCAGGGATCAAAAATGACTTTTTGCAGAATAAATTGTGCTGAAGGGGGTAACCTGACAAACCTTTCTGCTTTTCCAATTAAATGAATGATTCACCGCTCCCTACCGACTCAGAGATTGAAAGCGCTGTCCGCCGCACACTCTCTGGCGAAACCATGGCATTCGAGGCCATTGTGCGGCATTTCGAGCGACCATTACGAGTTTGGGTGGCAACTCAGGCTCCTCCGACAATTGATGTCGACGACATCGCTCAGCGAACTCTGATTGCCGCGTTTTCGCAACTGGGCAAGTATCAACCGGGTACCAATTTCGCAGCCTGGCTGTTCACCATTGCCCGGTATCAACTCAAGTCCGAACTGACCCACCTGCATCGCATCGCCGACTACCACACTCGGTTTGCACCTGAACTATTGCAGCGAGAACTTGACCGACGCAACGATTCAATGCCTGAACTGCAGGAACGACGACTCACCCAGTTACAGCGGTGTGTCGCCTCTCTCAGCGAACAGGAGAGTCGATTTGTTGTGTGGAGATACGACGAAAGCTTACCGCTGGAACAGATTGCAGCGCACAGCGGCAGATCGGTAGCCGCAGTAAAAAAGCAATTGTGGAAAATTCGACGGCGCCTGCAGGAATGCGTTGAGAGACACATGTCGACCGCGGCAGAATCATTATGAATGACCAAAATGACTTTCAAGAGCTTTGGAATGATTATCTCGAAGGTGAAATCACCAGCGACGGGATAAACGAATTGCAGAATTACTTTGCCAGTGATGAGCAATTGCTAAAGCACTCCGTAGACAGTTTTCAAATTCATCGATTGCTTGGCTACGATGCGAAATCCGATGAGCAACGTGATGCATTCGTCAAGTCAACGATGGCACAAGTACTGTCTTCACAGCAGGTGATACGAAAGTCATCTGAACCTTCGACTTCTCCGATGATCCCACACACAGGTCGATTACAAAACTCACTGACGTGGCGACTTGTGGCGACTACGTCAGTCCTGGCTGCTTCAGTCCTGATTGCGTTGAGTTACTTCTCTGGATCCTCCGCAAACCGCAATGCAATCATTGCAAAGGCAACCAATGTCCACGGCACGATTGAATGGACTCATGAGAACGGAGTAGTAGAGACATTGGATGAGACCAATGTTTCTTTAACCGGCGGCACGCTTGAAACAATGACGAGCGAATCGACGATCACAATGCAATTCACGGATGGAACGACCGTCACTTTGGATGGCCTTTCCTTGCTAACGATTTCTGAACAGCAGCAGAAAATCCTTAGATTGAAACGGGGCAATTTGTCAGCTGATGTAGCACCGCAGCCAAATTCAAAACCAATGATGGTCTTTACTGAAGCAGCTGAACTGCGGGTCGTTGGCACGCAGTTCAATGTGAGTGCCCGAGGCGAGTCAACAAAATTAATTGTCAACGAGGGTGAAGTGTTTCTTAAACGAACCACTGATGGGGAATCGGTCAATGTGGTTCCACAACACCAAGTGGTTGCATCTCTTCGCGACGCCAAGCAGTTGAGATCCGTCAAACGTGCTAGACAGGCACACGTTTGGAAAAGTGATCTGCAGTCTGAAACCTCCCATGGAAAATGGATTCCTTCAAAAATGGAACTCGTCAGGGAATTGAAATTGGCAGTTGCAAATGGCAAGCTCACTCAGGCCGAAGCAACCAGAATTTACAAGAAGGCAGCGTCATTAAACGACCCGCAGGGAAGCACATTCGCTCTACCTTCACGCTTTGGTCTGTCGGTGGTCGTGTCAGTCAATCAGGAAGCTACCATCCCTGTGGTGCTTGAGCAGAATTCAAGCATGCGAATCACTGGTCGTGCATACGCCGCAACCGACCTTGTGGTGGGGATCACCACCAATCAACTCGATGGTGGTTTTTCCGGAAAGTACCAGCAGCATGTTGATCTGACCGACTTGCTCGACCCGGCAACACACGAATTCACCCTTGATATCCCAATCAATGCGATGTCTCGAATCAACAGCGACTTTCCTGCTTCGCCGATCGGAAAAGAATTTGTCAGTTGCTGGTGCTCGCACCCAACCAACCAGGTGACAAAAATCGAATTGACCGACATTGAGATCGTCAAGACTGAAGAGTGAATGGAGCTTCCACGTGTTCTACAGATAACACCAGCGAGCAAGTCTCTCAATTAATCATTCATTACCACCTGAGAATCGACCTTAATATGCAATTTCGAAATCTTTTGAAATCAATCATCTTCATCGTTGTTGCACCGTTGGGGCTGGCCGCCAGTGAAAAACATTGGAACCAGTTTCGCGGACCTGACGGAGACGGTACTTCATCTGCGAGTGGTCTACCAGAGAATTTTGATGAGGCATCCAATGTCCGGTGGAAAACTGCCATCGCGAATCAGGGGTGGTCATCGCCCGTGGTTTGGGACAATGAAATCTGGGTCACGTCAGGCAGCGATGAGAAACAGGAACTCCGTGCACTGTGCGTTGACCTCAACAGCGGCGAAATCGTGAAAGACATCAAAGTTTTTGACATGATCGAGCGACGATTGGACCCGGCCTACGTTTACGATTCACCTCACTTGAACAGCCCGGCGACCCCCACGCCTGTCGTTGAACAGGAACACGTCTATGTCAGCTTTGGGTCCCAGGGCATTGCATGTCTGAACCGCCAGAGCGGCGAGAAAATCTGGGAACGCCGCGATCTGCGGGTTTATCAACCAGTGAGGCAGGGATCATCTCCAATCGTCGACAATGAAAATCTTTATGTCGCTTACGATGGCACCGATGAACAGTTCTTTGTTGCCCTCGACAAGAAGTCAGGCGCAACACGCTGGAAAGTCAGCCGTGATATTGATTCCGACTTTGAATCCCTGCTGCAGAAAAAAGGAATGCGATCCAAAGGAGGTAAACCCGGTGACAGCCAAAAAGCATTCGCAACAGCGAAACTGATTGAGGTGAATGGTAAACGACAGTTGATCGCGCCTGCAGGTGAAGCAACCATTGCATACGATCCTGAGACCGGAAATGAACTTTGGCGAGTCCGACATCCTGGTGGCTTCAACGTTGCCGCCCGTCCACTTTATGCCCACGACCTGGTCTATGTATTCACCAGCGGCTTGACCGGATACCTGATGGCGATTCGAGTCGACGGAACAGGTGATGTCACTGATAGTCACGTCGCATGGTCGACCACACGAAGTACACCCCATATTCCCTCGCCCGTGATCCTTGGCGACCTGATGTTCCTGGTCACAGATAAAGGCGGTATCGCCCGCTGCCTGAATGCCAAAACCGGCGAAGAGCTATGGAAAAAACGGCTGGGTGGGGACCACTGGGCATCGCCTTTGCTCGCCGATGGTAAGCTCTATTTTCTCAGCAAAACGGGCGACGTGCGGGTACTGGTGGCCACTGAATCGGCGCCCGAGTCCGTCATTGAAAATGAACTCAATGCACGCTTCTTTGCGTCTCCTGCAGTTGCGGGTTCATCTTTGATTCTGCGATCAGCAACTCACCTCTATTGCCTACAAGAAGGTCATCAACGCACTGCCGAACAGGTTGCTGCGGATATTTATCCCGCAACATCCGCAACAGGTGGCAAACCTGCATGGTCAAAGTCAAATCAATCCACCAAGCAAGAGCGGCTTGGGGAACTCAGAAAACAATTGGGGGGCCTTGTAAAAGCAGGAACACTGACACGCCAAGAAGCCATGGAAATTTTTCAAGCAGCTCAGAACAAAGAGTAGAACTTAATCATTCACCCACGGTTGGCGTCACCTCACATGACTCGCGATCCATCTAACCATCACGACAACTAGAGAACATCCATGAAATCCATCATTCTGTTTGCCACCCTGTGCATGATGACCTCCTCGGTCATGCTTCTTGCGCAAGAAAAACCATCCGTTGCCGGCGACAAAAAAACCGCTGGAACATCTGATGTGGATTTCGAAAAGGTATATCAGCAATTGCTGGAAAAAGATCCAGGAGTCCGCGAGAAGATCGAGAACGGTCAGGCAACCAAAGAAGACGTCATTGCATGGATGAAAAATCAAAAAGGCTCTGGAAAAGAAAAAGAAGCTGCCGGACCCAGTGATGAAGAACTGGGGAGGCTGAAAGAGAAACTTGACACCATGGTGAAAGCTGGCACCTTGTCCGAAGAACAGGCAGCCAAGCTTCTGGCAACCATGCAAGGTAGCAAGAACGAAAAAGATCAACCCAAAGACATGGCCGCCTACGGCGAAGAGCTCAAAGCAGCAGTTCAAGCGGGAAAGATGACCAAAGAACAGGCCATCAAAGCTTGGAACCAGGCGATGGCGGGAACCAAGAATGGGAAAGCGGCGGCCAAACCCGCAAAGGGTAAGATGGGCTCGAAAACCGGAGTTCGTCCTGGCTCCTTCAACTTTTATGCAATTGTGATTGGTCGCCTGCGATCCAAAGACATTGAACTGGGTGAAATTGAACTCGATATCGATTACGTCATCAGCGACCGTGCCAACGTCAATCAGGAACTGATTGGAAATCGAATCAAACTGGTCGGTATCTCCGGCGCATTTCTTGACAACCTGCTGCAGATCAAACGCGGAGAAACAATCAAAATCAGGACCGGTGATTATGACCCAGGCAAAAAGGTGCTTGGTTTTGGATACAAGTTTCAGGTTCTCGAACGAACCCCACCATTCCAACCCGAAGACTTTGGTGTGCCTCCCGCAGACTTCCGGGGATTTGATGGGCAATTGACGGGAAAAATCATCGAAGCCGCAGGATACGAAGTCGTGATGGAACCGACAGAAATCAAGCCGTCCAGTGACAACAAAGCCGGCCAACCTGAAAGCATCAAGGGCAAGCGGATCCGTGTCGCCGGCTTTTACAACCAATACAGCGATCTCTTTGCCGATCTGCATGAAGGCGACACCATTCGTCTCAGCGTTTCCCACAGAAACCCGGCTAGCGATTCGCTTCAGGTGACTGCTCAGCTTGAAAAGCTTGAGAAGTGATTACCGTGAAGGAATCACTGCGAAATAGTTACTGCAAAGGGAAAGGCCTTCACGGCCAAGTCGACAGTCACCACAAACCTGAAATCATGAATCTCCATGAGACGCTGTTCACTGATCTTGATGATCCTCGTTCTCGCCCAAGGCTTTTTCCAGGCGGCCAAGGCGGATGATATCGTTGCACCTGCATCCAAACGGTTTGACAGGATTGACACCAAGGCAGTTCCCGATTTTCAGAAACATGTCGTCCCACTGCTGGGACGTTTGGGTTGTAATTCGGCGAAATGTCATGGGTCGTTTCAGGGACAGGGCGACTTTCGGCTGTCATTGTTCGGATTCAATTTTCAGGCTGACCATGCCAGCCTGAACGATGCACACAGAATCGATACCGACTGGCCAGCAGACAGTTTGGCTCTCGCGAAGCCAACCCAACAGATTGACCACGAAGGTGGTTTGCGATTGAGTGTCGATTCCTGGGAATACAACCTGCTGCACCGCTGGATTGCAACAGGTGCGAAAGGGATCAACAGCGTTGATAACAATGTCGAACCTCAATCCACCGTAGCGGACCAGGACCGGGAAGCGGGCATCGCTTTATACGAAAGATCGATCAAGCCGATGTTTCAGGACCACTGCTACGAGTGTCATGGCTTTGACAGTCGTAAGGGGGGCCTGAATTTGACCACACAGGACGCTGCCCTCCGCGGCGGAGAAAGTGGCCCGGTTCTCATCGCAGAGCGACCCGATGAAAGTCTTCTCATGCAGGCGTTGCTACATGCGAACGACAACCTGAAGATGCCACCAAGTGGGAAGCTCAAAGCGAAGCAACTTGCCGATGTACGTGAGTGGATCAAACTTGGAGCACCATGGCCGAGCCAATTTGGCCCGGATGCGGGAAGAAATGGAAGAAAATTGGCTGCGTTGCATTGTGAGCCAGCCGAAATCGTTTTTGCGGAATCTGGACAACAACAAATCCGTGTGATCGCCCTTTGGGACGACGGCACCCGTGAAGACGTCACCTGTCTGTCGCGATTTCAAACCAACGACGATTCGATTGCCACCGTCGACGATGATGGACTGACCACCTCATCCGGCACTGGTGATACTCATGTGGTCGTCTTTTACGACAACGGCGTGACTGCCATTCCGGTACTCCGACCGTACGCTCATTCGGCTTCGGCTCAGATCAGCTCTTCGAACGCGGATGCCGGGCTGCATCCCATCGACCAGATGGTAAATGCGAAGCTCGCAAAACTTGCCCTGACACCATCACAGCTCTGCACCGATGCCGAGTTTCTGCGTCGGGTCAGCATTGACATGACCGGTACGCTGCCGGAACCCGTTGAAATCAGGAAATTTCTGGCAGACTCATCACCTGACAAACGAACTCGCAAAATAGATGAATTACTGGAACGTCCTTCCTATGCAGCATGGTGGGCAAACAAGCTCTGCGATTTCACCGGATGCAATCCCAAATCGATCAGCAGCCTGATCGAAGTGGCCAGAGAAGAAGGCTATATCCAGGCATCACAGTGGTACGACTGGATCAACGAACGTGTCATGCGAAATGAGCCTTATGACAAAATCGTCGAAGGGATCATGCTGGCTGATCTTTCGGGTCGAGGTGACGGTATGCCAACCTTCTGGACGCGGCAAAGTCTGAAAGAGCCCAAAGACACTGCGATGTCGGTCGCCCATGCTTTTCTTGGTATTCAGTTGCAATGTGCAGAATGTCACAAACACCCGTTCGACCAGTGGACGCAGGCAGATTTCAATGACTTTGGTCGCTTCTTCACGTCTATCACCACGACCAAGCGACAATCAAGAACCCGCGAGAAAGCAACACTGGGTTTATTGCGCAGTCAAACCATATCACTGGAACCAGGTGACGACCCCCGCGAACCAGTCATGAATTGGATGCGTGAGAAGGAAAATCCGTGGTTCGCTCGTGCCTTTGTCAATCGGGTCTGGGCCGGTTACTTCCACATCGGCATCGTCAATCCACCGGACCAATTTACCCCGGCCAACCCACCAAGCAATCCGGCATTGCTGGAATGGCTGACCACAGGATTCATCAATCAGAACTTTGATATGAAATGGTTGCATCGCCAGATCACCAACAGTGCTGCCTACCAGAGAAGCTGGGTCCCAAACAATTCCAACCGGAACGATCGCCGCAACTACAGTCGAGCCATCCCACGACGCATCCCCGCCGAGGTGATGTATGACGGAATGAAACAGGCAACCGCATCGGCCGAGAAAATGCAGGAAGTACGGAATAATCTCAGACGACGGGCCTCGGGTCATCTTTCCATGCGGATGGCAGGCACCCATGCCATGAAAGTCTTTGGAAAACCCGATCGATCCATCAACTGTGACTGCGAACGAGTCAATGAGCCAACACTGTTGCAATCCATTTTCACGCAAAACGACCCGCTGGTTCGAATGCGTGTGGCCGACAGCGATTGGATCATCGACATCGAAGACGCAGAAGCTGCCAAACAGCAGCTGGATCAAGATTCACTTGTCGAGCAGGTCTGGTTGAGAACCGTTGCGAGATTGCCCAACAATCAGGAAAAGCAGCGTGCCAATCAACACCTCAACACATCCGATACCATCGCTGCCGGCATCTCTGACCTGCTTTGGGCAATGATGAACACGAAAGAGTTCCTGTTGAATCACTGATCGCACCACTGAGCCAAATCAGCAAAAACATGCGATTCCTGGTTTATTTCAGCAAAACGCCAAACCGTCACCATTTTTTACTGCTGCGACCATGATGACTTTTAAACGCCGCGAAATGTTGCAAATCGGGATGCTGGGAACAGGATTGTCGTTGTCTCAGTACCTGCGTCTGCATGCGGCGGAAACACCCAATGCGCCCAAACGTTCCGGCATCTTCATTTTCCTTGAAGGCGGCCCATCCCATCAGGACTGCTTTGATCTCAAGCCTGATGCGCCCGTCGACGTGCGTGGTGAATTCAAACCGATCGCGACCAATGTCGAGGGAATCCAGATCTGCGAGCATTTGCCACAACTGGCAAGTCGGGCTGACAAGTATGCGATCATTCGCGGAATCACGCACAACGTGCCTGACCATGGACTTGGCAAAAAGTATCTGCTGACCGGAAACAAGCCATCACAGACGGTCAGTTACCCCGAATATGGCAGCGTTGTCAGTCACGAGCATCCCTCGGACCCGAACCTGCCGACCTATGTTTCCATCGACGAATCTTTTGTTGGGCCCGGCTATTTGGGAACACAGTACAGCGCTTTGACAGCGGCCAAACCACGCCACGGGATACCCTATTCCGTACGCGGCATTTCGTTGGAGGAAGGCCTGACCGTCGATCGCTACAAATCACAGAAGCGACTTCTTGATGATTTGGACATCGCATTCAAAGGGTTTGAAGACCTTGATGATCAAGTCGCCGGAATGGACGGTTTCACTGAACAGGCCTACGACATCATCAGTGCACCCAGAACGCGTGCGGCATTTGATCTGTCTCAGGAAGATCCTGCGGAAAGTGATCGATTTGGGAAGCATGAATTTGGCCAGTCGTTACTACTGTCAGCACGCTTGATTGAGGCAGGGGTACACTTTGTCACGGTCAGACTCCGCCCGGCGGAATTTGACTTCGACACACATAGCGAAAATTTCCCACGCTTGCGTACGCTTCTTCCCGCTTTTGACCGCGCTTTGGCAGGTTTGATTGACCGTCTGCAGGAACGCAATCTGTTGTCATCAACCGCAATTATGGCCGCGGGCGAATTTGGACGCACGCCGAAAATCAATGCCAGCGGCGGCCGGGACCACTGGGCTCGTGCCATGTGCGCTGTCATGGCAGGTGGTGAAATGAAAGGTGGTCAAGTCGTGGGTGCTACCGATGCAACCGCCTCGGAACCCGATTCCATAGGGTACAAACCAGATGATGTGGCAGCCTCATTCTTCAAAAATATCGGTATCGAATCCAAAACCGAGTTCATCACGAATGTGGGCCGTCCCATCACTTTACTCAGAGACGGCAGCCCGATTCGCGAGTTGTTCTAACAATATCAGCGTGGCTGGGATCAACATTCTCGCTCACCCGAAATCATTGACGCGACAACGCTTTGCGTGACTGGCATGCCGTGCCCATGCAGCTAGAAGGATCCCGTGTGTAAGACAACTACTGATAGTGGTTTGAATCCCCCGTTAAGGCCCAAGAGTAATGGAAATCGTCTGCCACTTCTACTTGTCCGGCGAATCGATGTGACCTGCACCCCAAAAGTTGATTCATTTGAAATGAGAAAAATCGGATAAAATCTGGCTGAGATACAGAGGAGAAAGCGGCCATGAGGAAGTCACGATTTACCAATGAACAGATTGCCTTCGCGCTGAAGCAAGCCGAGACAGGTACACCCGTCACGGAACAGATTTGGGGACAGGCACGGTTTTGAGAGTGCGATAGCGTTTTGATCTTGCCCCCTTATCCGAGTCCAACCATGGAGTTAGTTTCCGCATTCCGGGCTCTTCGCAGTGGCGAACAAATCATGCCACATCCCCCGCTGCACACCCCAATCCATCACCCGAGCGATCCGCCGCACATCGATCTCCTTGACCGTGTCCGGCCCTGACTCGACGCGCGGCAGGAATAGAATCGCCTATTTTCGTAGCTGTGCCGCGAGCATCTGAACTTCCATTTTTAGCATCGGCTCGAGTTCGGCAAGACGCGTGGGGATATCCATTGAGGCATGAAGCAGTGTGAGGATGATCAACTTTCCTCTAACGCCGGTTTCACAAACAAGAACATGTTTCTCAATGCGGTAAAACCTCAGCGAGGCATGAAAAGGTGGTTCTTCACGGAGTAATTCTGGATTTTCCGCGAGCCTGCTAAGCCCTGCTTCCAGCTTATCCAGATACTTATTAGCGACTCGTTTACCAAATTGCTCTAGCGAATAAGCCTCGATGCCCTTGATGTCGCGAAGCGATCTTTGGGTCATGTGCACCGAAACTGCAGAGCGTCCCTTTTTTGCCACTTACTTAACCTTCTTCAGCAGACCCCTAAGATCACCTCTGAACGGTACGGTTCGTCCAGCAACAGCATCGTCGTAGCCTTCAAGGATTGCATCGCGTGCCGCAGCAGCTTCTTGGCGAACTTTTTGTTGCCGCAGTAGATCGCGTACGAACTCGCTGGGGGTTGCGTAAAGAGTTCCGTCACCAGTGTTCGCGTCGACAAACGCACGTAACTCGTCGGTGAGTGAAAGATTAATAGATGAGCTCATGAGGTGTTCTCCGGATGTTCTTCGAGGAAGTATAGCAGAGGCAATGGCGAATAACACCAATATTCGACATTCTCAACCATCTGACCGTGGTTCGAATCCTAATGGTTCACTCGGACACCGGAAGCAACACTCTCGCCCTAACTCTCAGTCAATCAAGAGCTTGTGAAAAACCTGCGAAATAGAGTTGGTTCGAGGAGGGTTGCTTTGGGCGTGCTTCCTCGGGTCATCGCTTGACCAACCACCACAAGTTGACTCTCAACGGTGGTCAAAAAGCCTTCTCTTAAGCCGCATTATAACGTGCTTCGTGGTAAAGACTTACGTCAATGAATGATTGAGCGAGACTCTCTTCGTCTGTCGCCACATTCGATTAGCAAAGCATGTTTGAAGCCGATGTTCGAACTCGATCGACTTTACTCTCAGACTCTTGCCTAGTTTGGGCCTCGTAAGTTAGCGATGTCGCTATTGAGTGGGGCTGGTGGGAGTCGAACCACCATTACTTTTTTCTTGAAGCCATAATGCAAATTCCGGAGACGCAGTGTACTCCTCGTAAACAGGTATCGCCGTCAGATCATCAATTTCAATGCCGAGTTCCGACTCCAATTTGGTTAACAATCGACTGGTTTCACTGAAGTCTTTTTCTGCTAGTGAAAGTTGAACAAGTGTCCAAATTGCGTTTTCATTGCTTGGGTCGTCTTTAAGGACCGATGTGATAATTGTTTTTACTCGATCGTTATTGCCGGCTAAAGCCTCGATATCAGCTTTCATGACAAGCAGCTCTGCATCACCGCCAACAGTGCGGTTAACTCGATCAATACAGTTAATGGCTTCTTCGAATTGTTCTTTCATGACAAAGGCATCCACCGATAATAGATCAATGCCACTATCGTTGGGGTGAGCTGTCCGGAAAGCTTCTAACGCATCCTGATACTCGCTATCGCTCACTTGTGCTGCTGCATGTATGCGAAGAATCTGGAAGTTCTTAACATCCTGAAGAGATTGAGGGAGCTTTTTATAGGCCGACAGAGATGCAGGGAAATCCCCGGTTAGGTTAGCCATCGTCATTTGTTCAATCGTAGTGATGTTTTTAACAAAATCACTTTCCCAACCGATCAGCTTTTGGAGCAGATTACGATTCTCATTGACAGCAACAGGTATGATACCGCGTCGCATGGTCGTTGAAAGTAATTCACCTGATGTGAATACATGAATATCTACGATTGCGACCTGACCATCTTCGCGCTTTCTCAGAATGAGGTCGTGGTAGTTCAAACCTCCATCGTATGGTTGAAGTCGAAATAGAACACGCTTGTCATCGTCGACTACATGTGTTCTTAGATATTGATACGTTCCACCTTCTAGTACCGTATTGACCCAGCGTTGTTCCAAACTTGAGGGTGAATACTTGATACCTAAGATAAAAGATTGCTTGAGGGCTTTGCTAACCGCGATACCTTCGCAGGCGGTATCGATGAGTGTATCCCAATCAATAAAGTTACTGACTTTTTCGAGGTCTCCGCTGGCTACTGCTTGCTCGAGGTTCTTAGCGAACTTTTCGTAATCATTCTCACTTAGTGGCTCGATCGACCAAGATCTTTCTGATTCAGATGATTCGATGCTAACGCTCGAATTTTCGTTTTTCGTTGGAAGCAAAACAGGAAGATCGAGTTCTTTTGGATCAGAACTGCGTTGAAGTGATTTGTCGTCTGTCTTCGAGGTTGAACCCTGTGAGGGCGTGTTTGGGGCAGGGTTTAATGATTCATCATTTTCTGCAGTGATATTAATCAGATTCCCTGCAGGTAACCAACCT
>JBMHCO010000146.1:0-17735 GCA_049889895.1 Rubripirellula sp. | reverse complement strand
AACCGCTCACGACTCTTATCGAGGCCGAGCTGATAAGCACGCCCCAGCCGGCTTAATGGGTGACCATCTTCACAAGCCCGGCGAGTGGATGGTTGAATACAAGTACATGAATATGTACATGGACGGGAACCGTGCTGGTTCAACCCGCTTAACGGATGCCGACTCCATCGCATTCGGAATGACGACCGACCCGATCACTAACCGCGGCGCGACCCCGAGTGCAATGACTCACGAGATGCACATGGTTCACCTCATGAGAGGCATGACGGAGAATGTGACCGCATACGCGATGATCATGCTTCCATCAATCACCATGGATCATCTTCGCGGACCGATGAACCCTGCTAGCCCCGGAAGTGAATTCAGGACGCACAACAGCGGGTTTGGTGACCTATCTCTTGGACTTCTCTTGGGAATGTATTCCGACGATGTAAACGACATCGTTCTTAATCTGGGAGCTTCCCTTCCTACCGGCGACATTTACCGCACAACGTCAATTCCTACCGGTGGTGCCACGTCACAACCCATGCCCTACCCGATGCGACTGGGAAGCGGAACGTTCAATGCAAAACCGGGGATCACCTGGAAACACTTTACCGAGAACGGATCTGTCGGAATCCAATTCCAGACCGATCTGCCAATTGGTCGTAACTATCGGAACTATTCAGTGAGCGATGAATTCCGTCTCAACACTTGGTACAGTCACGTCGTCAATGAAAACGTTGCTGCAAGTCTGCGTGTGGAAAATCTGTGGCGGAACAACTATGGTGGCGCGGACCCAGAAACCAACGATATGGTGATCAGCACCAACGTCGAATCATTCCGAGGAGGTTATTCTCTTAATTTTGGTGCGGGCGTGGCAACACTTTACAACGGTCACCTTTTGAACGTTGAATTCGTACCGACTCTCTATCAACACCTCGACGGAATCCAACTCGAAACTGATTGGTCGGTCATTGCGAGCTGGTCCAAAAGCTTTTGATTGAGCCTAAACCATCGCTCAGTGATTCCTCAGAGAGCAACACATCGACAGAAACGCGGCCAGACATCTGAGCCGCGTTTTTTATTGGGTACAAGAACACGACTAGAACAGAGGCAGACGCTCCACGGGTCGGCGGTGCGAAGGTAGCTAACACGTGATATATTTCTCTTTAATCAACGATCACATCGTACCTGACGGTACTCTCCGGGTAAGAATAACATGGTGTTCCACGACGTCTTTCTCCTTGTTTTCTTTATCCCCTGCTCGGCAAGCATTGTGCTTACCTACCTTGCCGCCGCGACCGATCGAATCAACAAACAAGTTCTCTGCCTCTCCGCTGCTGTCCTGATCTTCTGGGTCGGAATGGCAGTCGCTTCCGATCTTGCCTACCGAGCCCTGCAGGCATCTCCGAATCCCCCAGCCGATGCGTTTAGTGATTCATCCCCGGCTGGAATCGCGATGTTTGGATGGTTACCCGCAGGGATCTTCTGTCTGATCGTCTACTCGATGTGTCGCATTGCTCGATCCATCTATAAACGCTTCATTGGCGTTTAAATCAATCCTTCAGTAGAAGGCGAACCACGCCTCGCTTCACCTCCCTTGGACTTCCATCAATAGACATCGCTCCATGATTGACCAGAAAGTCGTCGATTCTATCTCTCAAATCACAAAACAAACGATGGTCAGTCAGGGTGCGGGACATGGATGGGATCACATTCAACGCGTCGAACAGCACGCATTGCATCTGCAAGAGCATGAAGGGGGAGATCGCATGATGATTCAAGTCGCTGCCCTGCTGCATGATATCGGAGACGCTAAGTTCAACGACGGCGTTGAAAAATCGGGGATGCTATCTCGAGATATCCTCACCCAACACCAACTGCCGTCGCAGTTCATCGAACAGGTTGTTCACATTGTGGAAAATCTCTCGTTCCGAAAACGCAGCACTGCTGAATCCTTGAGTAAGGAGGGAAAGATTGTTCAGGACGCAGATCGACTCGATGCCATAGGAGCTATCGGAATCATCCGCACGGTTGAATATGGACAATTCAAATCACAAGCGTTCTTCGATCCAGCTCACCCCGATCAGCCATCTGGCGTTCTGCACTTCCACGAAAAACTGTTTAAGCTCCAGAAGATGATGAACACCGCGACCGCAAAAAGCATTGCTACTGCTCGCGTCAAATTCATGCGTTGTTTTCTAGAACAGTACTTTCTCGAAATCAACGTTCCCCAGCCCTCTTGGCTCGCGGAAGTCGATATTTAAACATGAAGATCATCTCACTACTTCCCGGAGCCACAGAGACCCTGTGCCTCTTAGGATTGTCCGATCAACTCGTTGGGATTAGTCACGCTTGTGATTTCCCAACGTCGATCCAGCATCTACCTCGTATCACGAGCCCCAATCTTCAACTCGGAAAGTCTTCAGAAATCGACAGCCAGGTCTCCGAAGCGTCCAAAGCCGGAAGCCCTTTGTACTCACTCGACGCAAAGGCCATCCAAAACCTCGCTCCCGATCTGATCATCACCCAAGGTCTATGCGAGGTCTGCGCAGTTTCGCCCACTGACTTAAAAGGCATCACCACACAATTGGCACGTCCCCCAGAAATCCTAAACTTGACTGCTGAAACACTCGATCAAGTCCTCAGCGAAATCCTCTTAATTGGACGGGCAACAAACAAAGCTCAGGCCGCCGAGCGTTTACAGCAGAGCCTCGCTGACCGATTGCAATCCATCAAAGATAGCATCGACTATCAACGACCACAGCCAAGCGTCGTCTTGTTGGAATGGTTGGATCCACCCTACTCTGCTGGCCACTGGACCCCAAGTCTGATCCAAATCGCCGGTGGATGCGACCTCCTAGGGCATCCAAATCGGAAAAGCAGTCGAGTCTCTTGGGAAGCGATCTACCAAGCACAACCCGACAAATTGATCATCGCTTGCTGCGGTTATGATCTACCCAGAATGGTGTCTGAAATGAACGACGAGGCGATCCAAAAAAAACTTCGCCCGCTAACCTGTGTCCAACGTGATCAATGCTACTTGATTGACGGCTCGGCGTATTTAAATCGCCCTGGCCCTCGATTGATTGATGCGGCTGAAATTCTGTTAAATATCCTGCATCCCGAAATGGAAATCGCAACGGCCTCCAAGCACGGCTGGTCAAAGATCTCGCTAAACACCCTCGATCTCTAAGACCCTCTCACTTAAAAAGCACGAGTGCCTCACCCATCTTCAGCCATTTGCAAATAACAGTGCCACCTTGTTTCACCGCCTCCATCTAGCAACCGTCAACGCAGCACCGGGCAACCGAAAATATTCATTCGTTGTGGTGGTAGCCTTTCTTGTCACAATGCTAGCCCCCGCCCTTCTCACCATCGCCGATGAGAAGTCTGAAAACGCCACTCAGTCGACACTCATGGTTCAAAAAGTAACCGACAAGGTGGCATACGGTGCAAAACCGGAAACCCCGGCAGATTGGAATCACCTACACCAACTGGGCTACAAAACCATCATCAGTGTGGACGCAGTTGCACCGAACAGAAAGACTTCCGAAGCACTTTCAATGCATCGTATTCACCTGCCGCTGGGGTATGCTCGAATACCGACCAATCGTGTCCTTGATCTAGCCAAAGCGACTCAAAGCAGCAGCGAGAAGGTCTACATTCATTGCCATCACGGAAAGTATCGTGCTCCTATCGCAGCAGTTGTGGCATGTATTGCAAACGGAAGCTTACTTAGAGAGGACGCTGGTGAAATTTTAGCTAACACTGATTGCCGAGAAAAATATGAAGACTTGTTCCAGTCCACCGTTACCGTCCGCCCCATCTCGAAGGAGCGATTACGTTTTCATCAATTTCAGATGGAAAAACAGGAGCCCGAATCGCCAACGGCAATCTGGATGAGCGAGCTTGCAAAACCAGCAGACAGATTTTTTTCCGCGACACGAAACGCACAAACCTTCGCAAATACGAATCGCGAGGCACTCAACCAAGATTCCCGCCTGATCCTCCAAGCACTCTCGGAACTCAACCGAGCACATCGACAAAGAGACATCGGTTACCAAGAGCAACTCAATAGCGCGTTATCCCTCGCGAAGGAGATCGATACGCTTCTGCAACGGGAAGTGGGTACCGAAGAAGCCGAGAAGGTTCTACTTAACCGCTCAGCCGCCCTGAATCAGCGCTGCGTCGAATGCCACCGCAACCACCGCTAGGAACTCGTTCGTCACTCGTCAACTCTTGCATCACGCGTATCATCCCCTTCCACATTTCCTCTGCAAATGTTTGACACTCCACTTAATGCGTTAGCGATTGACCCATATTGTGGAGGAAGTCACCAAGCCTTTTTAGACAATATTGGCTCGCTTAGCCGCCACCATTGGCATTTCTTTCGCGGTGACGCGAGGTTCTGGAAATGGCGAATGCGATCCTACCCGCTCTCATTAGTCGAAGAACAACTGACAGCATTCCGTGACGCATCTTGTGATACAAACGAGGTTCAATTACGGATACCTGATGGGATGATGGTTACGTCGATGCTTGATCTCCCCTCCTATCGCGGGCTGCTGGCTAGTAAAGCAGCTGACATTCATCTCACAGCGCAAGAACGAGATCATTGCCACCATCTTTTACATGTGCCAACCGCCATTTACTTCCACGAGAATCAAATCACCTATCCGATCTCTCCAAACGCGAGAGAAGACTCACACTACGGGTACACCAACATCCTCAGCGCGATCGTCGCGGATGAAATCTGGTTCAACTCTGAATTCCACCGAACAGATTTTCTAACAGCGGCAAATGAGTTTATTCGCCGCATGCCTGACCAGCGTAAAGCACACCCTCTTGAGTGCCTTGACCAAAAGTCTCATGTCATCTACCCCGGTTTCCGCCCACAGAGTCCGATCGCTTCGATGAAGGACCAAAGTCAGCACGCTCTACGCGTAAATCGATCGAGTAAACAACCCATCTGTATCGGCTGGGTGGCACGGTGGGAGTACGACAAACGCCCAGATCGATTTCTCGAATTATTGCGAATCATTACGAAGCAAAAAATCGACTTCGAACTCGTCCTGCTTGGGGCTCGCGGTAAATCGTGCGAAACGCTCTCAGAAATCGAGCAGGAGTTTCAAGAACGAATCCGTTACAGCGGCCATGCGGAAAGCAGCGGAGAATACAACCACTTTCTAAACTCATTGGATATTGTCGTATCCACCGCAGATCATGAATACTTTGGTATCGCAATGTGTGAAGCCATTTCCGCGGGCGCGGTACCCGTGTTACCTGCCAAGCTCTCTTACCCAGAACTCGCGGAGCCTGAATTTCTCTACGCAACACTGAACGAAGCGGCCGACCTTATTTCGCGGCTAACCGACCCGGAGACGCGATGTCGATTAGCTTCCCAATGTCGCTCACAGATAGAACACCTCACCGTCGAGAATTGCGTTCTAAAGCTCGACCAAAGGTTTGAAAACATGGTGAAAACCCACTCAAAGCTCAAAAGGTGATTCACACCCACCGAGTGACGCATTTCTACTTGGCCTGACGCACCAGATGCAGCTCACGAACATCGAACAACGCAACTGCCTTGATCTCACGCGGTCTCACCCGAACCTGATATTGGCCGCTATCCGCCAGGCTAATTTTCCCAGCATTTTTCCAGACAAAATTCTGAAAATGCCCTGTCTCCAGTGTCTCGAACTCCATCGTCGCTATAACGGTCTCGCCACGCATGACTTCCAAAATCGCGACACTGCCTCCCTGCCCCTCACCGCAACCCTGCAGCAACCCCACTGAAAAATCACCGGGCTGATCAATCTCAATGGACCAACGCACCGAGTCTTGGGGGACGGTCCAATAACCAATCGTATTCTTGTACCACTGCGGCTCAAAACGAAGCTTTTCACCAGTTGTGATTCCGTTTTTGGCAAGAAGACGGATCGTACCGTCCGCTCTCTGCTTAGCGATCGCTGGAAACGGTTCTAGACTCAGTTGCGAATCAAGTGTCACTCGGATCGATTCACCTTGCTTCTCCTTCCATGTGATCACCCAGTAATCAATCTCAGGCGTCAATTTCAGGTCGCCGGAACCACCGTCGTCCCAACACAAGTTGGTAACGCTGTTGAATAGTCTAGGAATGGTGCAACGCTTTTCCCCAAAACCCTTCTTTGTGGGAGTGATCTGTAGATCGCTTCCCACCACCATCAGTTTGGCTGACTCATTGTCAGGAAGGGAGTCGGATTGTGCTCTGACAGACGTGCTGAATACCGCATTCGCCATGAACGAAATGAGCATAACGCTAACAACCCAAACCACTCGCTTCACTCGTTCCACAAAATCTCTCCGTCTAAATACTTATTATCGCATCCACCATCCAAGAATAACGCATCATATCCCAGAAAACTAAATAGCACAGGTTGCTAACGCGCTGCCTTCACACTTACGTTCGGATGCATCAAGTGCAACGCAGCAGACTCAAGAAGACCTTGGTCGCTAGATTGACTAAGACAAAATCTCTGTGACGATCTTTGCTGGCTCCACGCCGGTGAGTCGCGCATCGAGCCCTTGGAACTTCACACTGAACCGCTCGTGGTCAATTCCCATAAGATGCATGATCGTTGCATGCAGGTCGCGAACATCAACCGGGTCAGAAACGATGTTGTAGCCATAGTCGCAGGTGGCACCATGAGTGATGCCGCCCTTCACGCCGCCACCAGCGAGCCACATGCTGAAGCAACGAGGATGATGGTCACGCCCGTAGCTCTTCTCTGTAATCTTCCCCTGAGAATAATTCGTACGGCCAAACTCGCCGCCCCATATGACAAGGGTATCCTCAAGCATTCCTCGCTGCTCCAAATCCATCAGTAGAGCGGCAGAGGGTTGGTCCGTCTCGCGACATTGCGTTCGCATACCACCGGGTAGATTCCCGTGATGGTCCCACCCCTGATGATAAAGCTGAACAAACCTCACGCCGCGTTCAGCAAGCCGCCTTGCGAGAACGCAGTTGGCTGCGAATGTTCCCGGCTTCCGCGCGTCACCGCCATACAATTCAAAGGTCGAGTCAGGTTCGTCAGACAGATCCGCTACCTCCGGTACACTGCTCTGCATCCGATAAGCCATCTCGTACTGACTGATCCTGGCGGTGAGTTCATCATCGCCCGTGCGTTGTCGTTCAATCCCGTGCAATTCACCTAATCGATCGAGCATCAACCGTCTCGACCGCGTGCTAATCCCCGAAGGATTGGCTAGATACAGTACTGGGTCTTTCCCTGCACGAAACTGTACGCCTTGATACTCTGATGGAAGAAACCCTGATCCCCAAAGACGCGAGTAGAGGGGCTGCCCTCCTTTTCCCTTCGTGATTAGGACAACAAAAGCGGGCAGATCTTCCGATTCACTACCCAGACCATAATGCAACCAGGCTCCCATACTTGGTCGACCAGCCACCTGGTTGCCTGTCTGCAAAAACGTGATTGCTGGATCGTGGTTGATGGCTTCGGTTCTCATTGATCGAATCACAGCCAGCTTATCGACCTGTCGACTCAGGTGCGGCAATAGCTCACTGACCCAAGTTCCGGATTCACCATGCTGCTGAAAAGAGAAAGCTGACCCCGCAAGCGGCAGGGATGCCTGATTACCTGACATTCCGGTCAACCGCTGTCCCTGTCGCACCGAGTCAGGAAGTTGCTCACCCTGCCGCTCCGTAAGTAGCGGCTTGTGATCCCAGGTCTCGAGTTGCGAAGGGCCTCCCGCCTGAAAAAGGCAAATCACACGCTTTGCTTTCGGGACACCGGTTAGAAATCGCTTCTCACCCGATAAACTCGAAGCAAGTTCAGCAGCACCAACTGAAGCAGAACGCTGCTGATTGGACAGCAATTCAGTGGCCGCGATCGCACCGAGACCAAACGCCCCGGAGTGCAACCAATGACGACGTGTCTGACGCTCATTCAACATTTGATTAACCTCAAGTCGACCCGTAGATCTCGAGAACTTAAACTCAAAACAAACTCAAGCTGATCACCGCTTCATGATCGTTTCGTCATACGCAAACAGCATCTGCACCACCACCGTGGTCGCGGCAAGATCAACGGTATCAAGATCATCTCGAACCGGTCGCTCACCAACGCTCAAGAATTCAGTTGCATCCTCACCACCAGAACTGAAGAGTTGCCGCTGATCCTCGTATGCTTCCGCAAAGACTTCCAACTCACCGGTGGTCGGTTCTCTCGATAACAATCGCAGGCTTAAGTCAGTCCAACGCGTGACACTGGGTTGCGGCGAGTCGACCAAGAGGTTTGTAGCAAGCTCCCTCGCAGCTTCAACATACTGAGGGTCATTCAAGAAGACCAACGCTTGGAGCGGTGTTGTGGTTGACTCTCGTCTCGGCGTACAACTCTCGCGACTGGTAGCATCCAAAGTCAACATGCTCGGTGGAGGGGAGGTTCGCTTCCAAAACGTATACAAGCTACGGCGATACAATCCAGAACCCTTGGCCTGCTGGTACGTCTTTCCCGTCCCAGCCTCCTTCCACAAACCGGCAGGCTGATAGGGCTTGACGCTTGGCCCGCCAATATCTGGCACCAAAAGCCCGCTGGTGAAAAGAATTAGATCCCGTAGCTGCTCAGCCGACAAGCGATGCTTCGGGCCACGCGTCAACCAAGTATTGGAAGGGTCACGACTAAATGATTCTGGATCCGCTTCACTGCTTTGTTGATAGGTAGCTGAAAGCACGATTTCTCGAATCAACCAATGCAGATCCCAGTCATTTTCCATCAGACCGGCCGCGAGATAGTCGAGCAGCAACGGGTGTGAGGGCGGAGTCCCCTGAGCACCAAAATCCTCGACACTGGGCACGATACCTCGCCCAAACATCAGGTACCAAATACGATTTGCGATCACGCGTGCCGTCAATGGATTGTCGCGATGTACCATCCAAGTTGCTAAGTCAAGTCGATCAGATCCCGCAAAGTCACCAGCGGAAAACTGTTCCGGCACAGCAGGTGCAACTTCTTCGCGTTTTTCAGTGTATTCACCCCGCTCAAGAACGAACGTTGCAGAGGCCGCCTCATCATGACTCATCGCCATGATCCTGCGAACTCCGGCGGAAAAATCATTCTCTCTGCGACGAAGATCATCGAGCACTAGCTTCTGCTCCTTAACACGCTCGTCCTGTTCGACTGCGTGACCTAATAAATCCTCCTCTGTAATGTCAATCGTTTGCCCCGTGGTCTTACCGTAAAGCTTTTTGATCTCAAGTTCCGTCAAGTCGAGTGCGAAAACCTTCAGCTCATCCAATTCACCGTCGACGAACCCAACATCCCTGAATCTCGCCCCAAGAGTTAAACGCAAGCTACCAACATCCGAATCGCCCCACTCCTTTCGATGCCTAACATCAAGAGTGAGACCATCTCGTATTAACTCACACTCTCTTCTCATTCCGTTGACATGGATGCCAATCCCAGCCGCACGACCACTGCCATCATGAGTGATCACAACATGCGACCACTTTTGTTCCGGCAGCTTCTCATTTGTAACCAGTCGCACCGCATTGCCCGGCCAAAAATGGATCATGGAGTATTCCAGTCGATTATCCTCCACCACCACTTGGATTCCGCGAAAGCCAGAATCATCTGCTGCTCTCGATTGGTGCAAAACAGTCATTCGCTTGGCATCACCGGAGGGACGTATCCAAAAGGAAAGACTAAATCGAGATTCACGCCCCAATTCGGGTGCATTATTCAACTTGATCTCGTCGTCACCGTTGAACCGACTGGCGCTCCCAACGACACCGGCCACCGCCCCTTCAAGTCCGTCCTCGAAAACCGGCTTCAACACGATCGCTTCCAAGGCTGGGGAAGAGCTATCAGCACTTGTTATCGAATCCAGAGCCTTCAATTGATCCAATGCATCTTGCCTCGCTCGCTTTAAGCTGGATTCAGCGGCAGACAAATCCCTATCGAATATTTTTCGCTGTTCGGCTTCCTCGGGGGTATAGAGTGGAAGCGATGGGCTGGGTACCGCTCGGGTAAAGTGTGCATAGAGACCAAATTCATCAATGTCGGCAAAATACGCACTGAGCTGATAAAAGTCTTTCTGCGAGATCGGATCGAACTTGTGGTCATGGCATCGACAACACTCCATCGTGAGCCCTAAAAACGCCGTCGCAGCGGTCGTTGTCCGATCGGCGACTCCCGCAATTCTAAACTCCTCCGCAACACTACCACCCTCATTTGTCTGTCGATGGAGGCGATTGAAGGTCGTTGCTAACTTTTGTTTCTGCGTCGCATTGGGTAATCGATCACCGGCAAGCTGCTCAATTAAAAATTGATCATAAGGCATGTTTTGGTTGAACGCCTCGATCACCCAATCCCGCCAGGGCCAAACCTCCATCTCCATATCGTTCTGGTAACCGAACGTATCTGCGTAACGAGCAACGTCCATCCAGTGTGCTGCCATCCGCTCGCCATAGGCTTGCGAATCTAACAAACGCTCAACCACATGAAGGTGTGCATCGGGACTTGAATCAGCGAGAAATTGATTTAGCTCGTCGACAGTCGGTGGCAAACCGGTCAAATCCTCAGTCACTCGCCTCAGCCAGGTTCCACGCGCAGCTGGAACTGCGTGCGTCAGGCCTCGCTTCTCGGAAACATTCGCGACAAATTGATCAACGGCAGTTTTCACCCACCCAGATCCTTTGCCCCCAACTGAAGCGTTCTTGCCGGTATCACTAACCAACGGGCTCGCCAGTTGTCCCAACAACTCAGCTGTGGACGGAATCCTCTCAAAAGCCCAATGCGATTCATACTGTCCGCCTGCCTCGACCCAAGCCCCAAGCAGACGAACCTCGTCGTCGGACAACGCATCGCCGTACTCCGGGGGCGGCATCCGCACATCCGGATCCGACGATGTGATCCGGTCAAGAAATGGACTAACCGAATTATTCCCCTCGACGAAGACGCCGCTACTCAGCGCAGACTGCTGCCGATCCAAGCGAAGCCCTGCCTCTCGAGCCCCCGCATCGGGTCCATGACAAGGGTAGCATCGATCGGAGAGAATTGGTCGGATGTCCTCATTGAAGGACGGGTTATCTGCTCCATTGCCTATTTCACTCAGCAGATTCGAAACACAGAGAACGACGCAGAAGCGAACCAAACGACCGATCACATCATCCAACATTTCCACGTCTCTGCTCAAATCTTTCAACAACTGATCAACGGCACAACTTAGGCTTATCGACACCAACGGGTAACCGATTACGACAGACTAACACCAGACACTGCAACGAACTTAACTGAACCTCTGCGTCTTTACCCGAGAACGCAACGTATTTGCCCGAAAGCGGCCAATTTTTGACCGCATCAAGTTTAACAACATCACACTGCATAAGCGAAACCGGTTGGAAATCACTCCAGAATGAACGGCATCGGTGTGAACCCGAATGGCATGAATAAAAGTGCGAGCCACCCAAGAACGATCCTCCCCCGCCCCAGCTCTGCTTCATCGTTCGCCGTTGGTGGGTGCTTCGCTCCCATCCAAATCAGCAGACTCAACATCAGTGTCCAACCCCAGTATTCAAAAGCGACCACGCCGGCAATGCAACCGATGAGAATCAGCTTTGAAGCCACATGCGCGCGTTCGCGAAGCAGCGAATAGAGGATATGACCGCCATCTAGTTGTCCGATAGGGAACAAATTCAAAGCGGTGATAAAAATTCCCACCCAACCTGCGAAGGCAATCGGATGCAACAGAACGTCCGTTCCCTCAGCAAGCGAGCCGAAATGGAGGTACACCATTGCCTTAAAAATTAGCGGTTCACCGAGAGAAAGATTGCTACTCGTTTCCGCAACGGAAATGATTGTTGATTTTGACAAACCATAGAAACTAAACACCAATGCAGGCAAAAGACCAGCAATCGGTCCCGTGATTGCAATATCAAAAAGACTGCGACGATCACCTCTTCCGGGCTGCATACCAATCACTGCCCCCATCGTCCCGATCGGACTCAATGGCATAGGTATAAAAAAAGGGTAACTCGCCGGTACACCGTAACGCACCGCTTGCAGATAATGCCCAAACTCGTGAGCTAACAGCGTCACAAGCAGTGCAAAAGCGAACTCAACGCCGCCGGTGAGGTAGGTACTTCCACACGTCGCCAAAAACAACAGCAATGGCAACTTCCAACGCTTCGCAACCTTCGCATCGTTCGGTTGCTGTCTCTCCAATTCGGATTCGTTACCTTCAATGATCGCTTCAAGTTCAATGCGTTCATCGAGATTCAATGAAGAACCAGAATTTGCCGGCGACAATTCAGAACCAGCCGGTATGGACTCAAAGTCTTCTTGTAATGACTCTGCGCTCTTGCCATCAATTTGATGATGACCCAAGAGATCATCGTCGCGTTGGTTGTCACTCATTTCTCTCGCTCCTCGAGCATCCTTCCCGAAGTATGCCGACTGCCCCAACCGAGCTGCAGGTCGTCAAGAAGACCTCAGCACTCCTACGCCTCCCAGAGTATCAGCACGCGGTTAGCGTTACAAATGTTTCACCATCCAACGCTTCAGCACATTCATATGGTGAAGTCACCAGAATCCTCGGAAGAGAAAGAATTGCTCTGAAGTGGTGTGATCACGCCACAAATCTCCTCGTAGTCACAAATCCTATCTTCCGGATTGGGATTCAGCATACCAGTGACGATCTGCTTAAGCGGGTCAGGTACCGCGTTCCATTGCTCAGTCTCGTCAATCACCTTCAGGTACAGACGATTATCGCTCTGCGAATGACGGAGCTCATGCAACATTTTGCCAGATAGCATTTCGTAAGCGACGCAACCAAGACTAAAGAAGTCACTACGGTAATCACCTGGAAACCCTTTCAACCTTTCCGGCGGCAGGTAGCCTCGCGTCCCGCTGACGCTTGTCCCACCAGAAGACGAGGCGTTGGCATGATCTCCCGCAAGTCCGAAGTCGAGTAACTGACATTGCTGCATGTCACTGCTGAGCATCACGTTACCCGGCTTGATATCACGATGCACGATACCGAGTCGATGAATGGCATGAAGACCGTCGAGTAGTTGCTTGAAGATCCGCAGGGCTCCGTGGAAACTCATTGGCCCCCGTGCCAGTCGCGTAGCGAGCGATAACCCTTCGAGAAACTCCATCACAAAGTAGGGCCGTTGAGCGACCTTTCCCACGTCGTAGATTTGAACCACATTAGGGTGGCTCAATTTCGCCAGACGCCTCGCCTCAGCCAAGAACTGTTCTTTCTTTGAGTCCTCGATCTTCACATTCTTAAGCGTTTTAATCGCCACCGTTCTCATCAAGGTTTCATCGATCCCGCGGTAAACAATCCCCATACCGCCAAGTCCGAGAACCTCATGGACTGAATATCTCCCAATTCGTTTTGGGAGTGGAACGATGGTTGAAGACGATGGAAGCGTATCACTGTCGCTAGACTGCTCGGTTTTACCGGTATAGACAAATTTCCCTGCGGTGTTACCACTCGAAACATGCACCGGAACATCACCCGTCCCACTGTCCATCTCGGATTCATCTATTTCCGAGGTCATGCCGTATGGATCGGAACTAGGATCATGATGTGAGACGCTACCGGACGAAATACTCGACGAACTGCTAATTGCAGTCGAAACCAAAGGAGCCTCGGACGGTATCTCTACGCCTTGCGTCACTTTAGTGACCGTGAATGTGCAAAACGGATCCCCCTTTTGCGAACAGGTATTTTCAACGACAGTTAATTGCTCATCGAAGACGTCACCGAGACCCTGCAAGATCCCGTTCGCTAAAGAGCAAAGACCACGCTGTGATGAATAAACCACCTGCACTTGATCGTCGGAAAGCTCGAAGGCTTGAATATTTGCAGGATCAGCCTCAGGGTTGCTGACGCGAATTGTGCGATGAATCAACGACTCGATGTTCGCAAGCAATTCGAAGGTTTTCCAGTCCGGATGCAGCATCCCCTTGGCAAAACGCACCAACTCGGGAGCCGCAAATTTGCCCACCGCCTCCAAACCAGTTTTCAGATCGATCTCTAAGTGCTCGCAGGTCGCACCGACGATCGCAAACACGGCTTCGTCAGGATAAGTCTGAATCGGCGAGAGTACCAATCCATCATGACCAGCCAAACGCAGAATCTCGGTCCACGTCTCTTTACCGTAGTTTTGCTCGATAAACTTTTTCAGGATGACGCAAATCGATCCGTGCATGTAAATGACTCGTTTAGATCTTTGATTTCTTGCCCTCAACCGAACACAACTGGTTTAGCTGCATCCATCACCACACACACTTGCTGCACTCGTTCAAATCGATAGAACTGCTGACTAATTAGTTATGTAACTGTCCGGTTCTTGAATCAAACTAGTCTACCGCATCGACTACCGACGGGTGAGTGCCAAAAAAACGTTCGTTCGCATTTCTCGCAGATCAGGTTACACCGATCCAGCATGACACCGGTCAGCCGTTGCCAGGTCACTAGCGATCATTGACATAAACGCCTCCCGAGACACCGCTAAGTTTCAGGCACGGCTAATTTACCACGAAAACACCATACAAAACGCAGGGTTTGCCAACGCTGGAGGGTTTCCCTAGACTGCAATCAGGCAATTACTGATCGACCCGAACTTCTGATCGACCTAAACCATGACTTCATCCGTGACTGCGATTGAATGGTTCATGCTTTTCTTGGGGGCGATGGGAATTGGCCTCTCGAAGTCGGGATTCCCTGGAATCAGCATGTTCCACGTCGTCGTCTACGCGACGATTTTTGGCACCAAGGAATCCACCGGCATCCTCCTCCCGATGCTAGTCTTTGGCGACTGTGTTGCCATCTTTGTCTTCGGACGCAAAGCGGTCTGGAAGCAAGTCAGAAAGCTTCTACCACCGACTCTCTTTGGCGTCGTCATTGGATGGCTGATGATGGATCGATTTGACGAGGAAACCTTCAAGACTCTCGTCGGTGCAATCATTCTCTGTCTGATCGTGCTACAAATCACGAGATCTCGGAAACCGGAGTGGTTTGACCATATTCCGGACAAAACCTGGTTTGCCATTCTCTTGGGCTTGCTTGCAGGAATCACGACGATGCTGGCGAATGCGGCGGGCCCTGTGGTCGCCCTTTACATGCTGTCCGTTCGGCTCCCCAAGTGGGAACTCATCGGTACCTCGGCGTGGCTCTTTCTCGTCCTCAACATCTCGAAGCTGCCGCTGAGTTATGAGCTAGGACTGATTCATCGAGACTCGCTAACGATCGGCATTACGCTAGCCGCGGCTGTACCGCTAGGACTCTATTTTGGGCGATGGCTGGTTGAAAGGATTTCACAAAGTTGGTTTAACGCAATCCTTCTTGCGTTTACTGCGATCGCAGCCATTCGAATGATTGGCGTTTTTTAACAAAAAGAACCACTTAGACGGCCCCCTCTCGCAACTCTGCGCCCGTAGCCAAGTCCACTCCAGTCGGTTCTCCCCAGAGGCATTGAACACAAGCAAGCAAACCGCCTCTGCAGTGATTACAAAAAGGAATTGAGCTTTCAATTTGCAAAAAACCATCAGATTTACGTCTGTTAGGTCCGATCTCTCTATCACTGGTAAACGGCAGAAGTTCTGATAAACTTTTCGTTCGAACTTCGGTAGCCACCGCACCGGAAAAGCTTTCCCGAATGGAGAAGCACCAATCAGAACATGCGAAATGCCTAGGTGGTGGAATTGGCAGACACAGGGGACTTAAAATCCCCCGGCCAAATGCGGCTGTGCGGGTTCGAGTCCCGCCCTAGGTACTTTCGCTTTCATCTTCGAAGTGGGCCTCATGGCCGACAGAAAATCGGTCCGCGTCTTCATCGAGACCGACGCATTGCCAGATTCTTGGTCAAGAGGCGAACATCTAGAAATCGCTTCGTTCTAGATCTCGAGTCGGGATAGAGCCAGAGTGTGCGTTGCGAACTTGACTACCGTCCTTTCGTGGTGACATTCGCCCCGCTGACCTCCCTATTCTATTACCACCCTCCCTATTCTATCACCCCCCTGCCATCATAGCCTTGGCTCACACTGCCTAGGCCTTGATTACTGCAGCCGATGCCCGCCGCCTGACCGTACCTGACACTTCACGCCACCAAAACGCAATCTCCGCCGATGCTACAGAGAACTTATCCCACGCCGCTGATCAGGTTCGCCTCCTTCGCTCTAGTAGTTTGGCTAACACCCTTTTTTGCGGCGGTTGGAGCAACGGAAGAGACTCGGCCCAACTTTGTCATCATCATGGTCGATGACATGGGATACGAAGGTGTGAGTTGCTTTGGGAATCCCTACTTCGAGACGCCCGAAATTGACCGCTTCGCCGCGGAAGGTATGCGACTAACCGACTTCCACTCATCCGGCACGGTTTGCTCACCAACTCGAGCGGGTTTACTCACAGGCCGTTATCAACAGCGTGCGGGAATCGAAGCAGTGATCCACCCAGTCGCCGATCATCCCGAGCATCGGAAAGGACTTCAACGATCGGAAACGACGTTCGCCGAGGTTTTACAGCGAGCCGGTTACGCAACGGGGATCATCGGAAAGTGGCATCAGGGCTACCCGCAGAATTCCCAAGACTACCATCCTCAAAATCATGGCTTTGATCAGTTCATTGGCTACCACAGTGGCAATATTGATTTTGTTAGTCACGTTGGCGATCACATGCGACACGATTGGTGGCATGGCCGGCGAGAGACTGAGGAAGATGGCTACACGACTCATTTGGTAAATCGCTATGCCGAACAATTCATTCGGCAGCATGCTGGTAAAGAGCAACCGTTTTGTCTGTATATTGCGCATGAAGCAATCCACAATCCAGTCCAAGTCCCGGGTGATCCGGTACGTCGAACACTTGAAGGATGGGATCGCTGGCGATGGCAAGAATACTCGCCCGAAGAGCGGATTGCCAAAATGAAAGGGATGACGATGCCGCTGGATGAAGGCGTCGGCCAAATTCGAAAAACATTAATCGAGTTGGGAGTGGACGGTAACACCCTTGTCCTCTTCTTCTCGGACAACGGACCCGCTGGCGACTGGCCGGATTCAGATGAATTCCGCGGGCGCAAGGGCTCGATCTATGAAGGTGGACACAAAGTTCCCGCAATCGCGTGGTGGCCCGGCAAAATCACACCGCGCACAAGCTCCAACGAAACACTGATTAGCCTTGATGTCATGCCAACCCTACTCGACCTTGCCCGGTTAAAAAGCGATGTTGACCTCGACGGTGTCAGTTTCCGCAACGTTGTGCTGAGCGGGCAATCGATGCCGGAACGACCTCTTTATTGGGCCTCCCTTTCCAACGGAGGCAACCGCAGTGAAGCGGTGCGTCAGGGTTCTTGGAAACTCGTGGTGCTTCACCCCAAAGCTTCTCCGGGGACGTTTGAGAATCCTCGCACCGAACTCTATCACCTCTCTGAAGACCCCGGGGAAACCATCGACATAGCCGCGAAACATCCAGAACGTGTTTCCAGCATGCTAAAACAGCTCCGATCGTGGTACGCCGCCACACAAGCCACTGCCACCAAGCAACCTGGCGGCTGGCTTTCGACAGCGGAAGAGTGAGTCATGACTTAGCCAGCTGTTGGCAGCTATAGCCCCTCACGCAAAGTGAAGATCTCTTCAATCAATGACGCGGTGACGCCGGCTTCCCTTTGTACCGCACTGACCTCATAAGCGATAAGCGACTCATCGTTTCGACTGCGAGTGGTTTGTTTGATCACAAAGTCATAG
>JBMHCO010000145.1:0-14737 GCA_049889895.1 Rubripirellula sp. | reverse complement strand
TGACGCTCAGCGTGAATTCTTTGCTTCGTTAAAAATTGGCTATCAAGCTGATGCGGGAACTGAACTTGGCGCAGTCATTAACTCAACGCAAAAAGAACGAATCCTCTCGGCACAGCAGCAAACCGTGACGCGAGGTGGCCGAGCACTGCTGAGAGGTGGAGTTGCGGAAGTTGCGGGGAGAAATGGCTACTACCTGAAACCTGCTTTGTTCCAAACCACACCCGAGGTGGATTGTAATCCAGCTGAAGTGTTTCACGCTTTTGCAACCATCTGCCCGGTCACTGACGCCGAACAAGCCCTCCAACTAGCTAACCAATCACCGTACGGTCTCGGCGCGAGCGTTTGGACTCGGGACATTGAACATGGCGTGGCTCTCGCTAAGCAATTCCGTGACGGTACCTGCCAAATCAACTGCCACAACCAGATCGCCTACGGTTTGCCATATGGCGGGCAAGGAATCTCAGGCGGTCCGGGAGCCGGAGTCAACTGCGAAGAGACGTTTACGGACTACACGCAGGTGAAAGCCGTCTACGTCTCCCAGTACGACGCATGAAAACTGCACGACGCATGAAAACTGCACGACGTATGAAAGAATTACGACGCGCGAAAGTAGTACGAATAGAAGATTCAACCGAGAAGGACGATCGCTCAGGAAACCTCCTCTTCCCGAGCGGCCTTGTGCTCCATGACACGTTGATTGTATGAGGCAATCGCTTCGCGGCGTCGGAGCATCCCCAATAACTTCCCCGGTGCCTCGGGTGCGATCACGGGCAACTCATCCAGATTCAATGAAGTGAACGCCTTCATCGCAGTATTGAGGTCGTCTTGGGGCGACACGCTGACAAAGTCCGTCACCATAATGTCTCGAGCGACAACCAGCTCCCAAAGGACGTCATCATAGAGATAGGTTCGAACGTCATCATCGGTAAAGATTCCAACGATGTTCTCCTCGCGGTCGACGACGGGAAAATAGTGCTGATGGTTCTGAGTCAGACGATGCACAATCTGATCTAAGTTCATTCCTTCGGGGATCATCACGAGATCGGGATCGTGACGATACACGTCACCGACCCTTAACCCCTCAAGCACATCAACAATGAAGTCCCCTCGGTGCGCTTTGGAGTCCATTCGAGTCGGAACTTGCTGGCGATAAAGTCGCCAGCGTTGACTTCCAACAAAGGTCAACGTGGTGACCAACATCGTGGGTACCAATAAACCAAAATCGCCCGTCAACGCACGCACCATCATGATGGTTGAGATCGGTGCTCGTGCAACTCCAGAGAAGAACCCAGCAATACCAACTACCGCGTACGCCTCAGGTTGTGTACACACCGAAGGCCATAAATCGTGTGCCGTCAGCCCCACGGCTGCCCCCAATGTCCCACCGATCACCATCGACGGACCGAAAACACCACCGGCTCCACCAGAACCAATGGATGCTGCAGTGGTCAAAATCTTGAAAAATCCGATCGTCAACAAAACAGGAATCCCCAAAGCGGTCGCATCGGTCAGCGCCAGCTGCAACGTGCCATATCCGGTTCCCAAAACAGCTAGAACATGCAACTCACGGTGATTGAGGAAGTACAGAGTCAAACCGATGCTCCCCGCCAAAAAAGCTCCCAATGCAGGCTTAGACCAACTCGGGATTCCTAGTTGCCCAAACCAAGCCTGAGACGCATGAAAGATTCTGACGTATCCCCAGCCAGCAAACACCAAAATGATCGCGAGAATCGTGTACGGAAAAAGCTCCCAAAGTGAAGTGGACAGATGATCCAACTCGCCGCCAAACAATGGCATGAACCGAGTGGAAGTGGGTAGCACCTGAGAAAAAAGACTGTAAGCAACAATCGATGACGTCGCAGCGGGCACAATCACGTCAGCCTCGAGATCGGCATCGCTGTATAAAATTTCAGCAGCAAAAACCGCTCCCGCCAGCGGCGCCCGAAAAATGGCGCCAATTCCCGCCCCCATTCCAGCAGCCATCATCAAACGGCGGTCACGAGGCGAAAGTCGAAACACACGACCAAGCCAGGATCCGACGGCGGCTCCAATCTGACCGATCGGACCCTCACGACCACCCGATCCTCCAGTGCCCAATGTCAAAGCCGAAGCAATTGTCTTGACGAAGACAACACGCCCCCGAATCTCTCCGCGATTCTTGTGAAACGCTTCGATCGCCGCGTCGGTTCCAGCACCAGATGCCTCGGGCGCGAAACGATCCACCAACCAGCCCGAAATCATCCCGCCACCAACCATTACCAGCAGAATCATCCCGGGCGAGAAAGAAGTCGCGACCGGAGTGAAAATCGAGTGCTCGCCGTCGGCCATCGAAGGGGCATAACCACCAATCTCTCCGAGAGTCCACCGACTCACTGACTGCCCAATCCACTCGAAACCAATGGCGACGATGCCCGCAACAATGCCAACCACCGATGAAAGCGCAATCCATTTCCCTGAGGAAAAGAATTCCGGCGCATCAAAGAATTGGCGAAGCGACTTCAAAATGGACCCACTGGGCTAATAGACATCAAAACCAGATGCAATCTAACACGGAAAAACTCAATGCAAACCGTAGCGGCTCATTTTATAGTGCAAGGTTCGCAAGCTGACACCCAACAACTTTGCTGTTTGCTCTCGATGGAAATTCGCCTCATGCAATGCCGACTGAATTGTCAATCGCTCAGTCTCCTCAACCGCATCAGCTAACCGTTTCACTTCGGTGACACTTTGACCAGAAATCGGAATTAAGTCAGCGGGGAGATCATCCACATCTATTAATTCTTCCCGACTAGTCACAACCAAACGCTCCACAACATTACGTAACTGCCGAACATTCCCGGGCCAACTAGCGTTTCCGAGTAATTTCATGGCTTCCGCGGAAAACCTCTTTCCTTCACGTCGATGTCGCTCACAAAAATGATTCAAAAAATGCTCGACCAGCAGCGGCAAGTCATCACGTCGCTGCCGCAGGGCTGGCACACTGAGAGGAATGATATTCAGACGATAGAAAAGATCTTCACGAAACGTCCCATCAGCTACAAGTGATTTCACTTCTTTGTTGGTCGCTGAAATGATCCGTGCATCTGACGACAGCACTTCCTCGCCACCAACTCGGCAGTATTGCCCTGATTCCAAAACACGAAGTAAATCAACCTGGCTCTTAGCTGGAATCTCAGTGATCTCATCCAAGAAAAGCGTTCCGCCCCTCGCTCGCTCGAAGCAACCAGGCTTTTGACGCGTAGCGCCCGTAAAAGACCCTTTCTCGTGACCGAACAACTCACTTTCAAGCAAACTCTCAGGTAATGCACCAACGTTCACCGCCACAAATGGACCATCTTGGCGATCACTAAGATCATGAAGCGCCCGAGCGATTAACTCCTTACCGGTCCCACTCTCACCTTGGATCCAGACCGTGGCGTCCGTCTCCGCCACCTGCCGTATTTCACGAAAGACATCTCGCATCGCCGCACAGTTACCAATGATCCCAGAAATTTCTCCGGCATTGGCTAAGCGATCCTTTAATTCACGGTTCTCCTGACACAACTGATGATGCGCGATCGCCTTTTGAACTTGCTGCCTAATCAAGTTCAAATCTACTGGCTTGGTTATAAAGTCGTAAGCTCCGAGTCGCATTGCATCAACCGCTGTTTCCACCGTTCCATGAGCGGTAATCATGATGGCAGTGGTCGTCGGACGCTGCTCCAACATCTTGGTGACCAACTGCAATCCATCACACTCACCGGGTAGTCTCACATCGGCAATCACGATCGGGTAGTCATGGTGACAAAATCGATCCAACGCCTCTTCCGCATCAGCAGCGGTATCCACGCGATCCACGAGACGTTCAAGTCCCTTCTCGAGTCCCGAGCGAATGTTGGGTTCGTCATCGACGATTAACAGGCTTACTCCAGTACTCATTCTGACTCGGTCGGCAAAAGTGATTCGGTCGGCAAAAGTGATTCGGTCGGCAGGGTAATTTCAAAAATGGTTTGATCATCGATGCGATGGTATTTAATCGCGCCATTGTGCTGACTGATGATTTTATCGCATAGAGCCAGCCCCATCCCTGTCCCCTCACGCTTGGTCGTGAAGTAGGGATCGAAGATTCTTGGCCGAAGCGTTTCAGGAATGCCAGCACCTGTATCTGATACAACGATCTTGATGGTCGGCGGTGAAACCTCTTCATCGCTACTCAGAGCGACACGAAGCTCACCGCCACTGGGCATTGCATCCATTGCATTGACCAACAGGTTCACCAGCACCTGCTCGATCCTAATCGCATCAGCAACTAATTTTGGCAATGCAACATCCGATCTAGAGTACAGCAACTTTACATTCTGCAACTTGGCTCGCGGATCAAGCAGTCTAAACTGCTGCTGCACCATACCCTCGATATCCACTGCGGACTTCTGCAAATTCCCGAGCGATGCGTAGTCCCTAAAACCTTCAAGCACGCCACCCACGCGAGACATTTCAGCTTGAATCACTTGGACCGTCTCGGCCACGCCCTGACTCACAGCCGACGCATTCAACTCCTCTTCCAAAAGTTGAACATGCAGCGAAAGTGCGGCCAATGGATTCTTGATCTCATGATGCAGCCCTGCGGCAAGAGACCCCAATCCCATATAACGTTCCATACGACGCATCCGCTGCTCGATCAACACCGACTCCGTCACATCTCGCACCTCGAATACGTGGCCAATCGGATCATCCTCCCAATCAGAGAGTGGCTGAACCACCGTTCGATAATTACGAGTCATGTTGCCGAAAGCGAGCGAGTAGTCCTGACTGACGGTCTGGCGAGAAGTCGCAAGCATTGTGCGCCGGAGGTCATCAAGATCGATTTTGCTGCTGAGGTTAGCAAGTGGCCACCCCACAACCTCCTCACCAACCCCGAATAACTCCATCCCCCGACGATTGATACTCGTGACATTTCCATCCACGTCACATGTGATCACCGCCTGATCAATGCTGCTCAGAATGTCACCCGCCAATGCTTTGATATCTCGCAGAGACTTCTGGCTTGACCCGTACGCTCGCCACAGAAGCACAACCGCAAAACCGGTAACGACCAAGTTGAGGACAACAAGGATCGTCAAGCGAAATTGCCAACGCAATTCACCCGCCAATTCCTCAGCAGAAGCTAACGACTCCCTGGGCAGCTTTGTGATCAATTCTTGCACAATGACTTGTTCACGCAAAAAATCGAACATCGTCCAGACGGTCACTGCAAGCGCTGCCACACTCAGGGCAACAAGCCCAAAGATCACGACTCTAGGCGGACTACGATCAACTTCTTGCGGATTCCTAAACATCAATCCTCCGGTCTATCGTTGCTCTCAGCAAATTGCTTCGCATCACAATAAAGTCAAGCAACTGATCATTTCTGATCCGTCCAGACCGTATGCCCTTTGGCATCGGTGTCGATTGACCAGAGAGTATGCCCAGCGGTGACATACAGAGTCTTCTGATCGTGTCCGCCGAAAGTACAATTCGTCACCATGTCCATCGGAACCTTGATCACTTCAACCAAACCGCCCTCAGGAGCAATCACGTAAACACCAGCCTGATACTTACCGGCCGTCTCATGCGGCGGCGCGGCGTAATTGAGACCCGCCGTCACATACAAACGCCCCGATTGATCAACGGTCATTCCGTCCGGGCCTCGGTCCTGACCCCAGTCAAATAATTTCTTGCGTGAATCAACCACGACGTGGCCATCTGACTTTAAATCAAAGCGATAAAGTGCACGGTCGCTTCCTTCCGCATCATTTGTATTGACCGCAACGAAAAGAAACCGGCCATCAGGGGATACAGCAATTCCATTTGGGCGTGCTATTTCCTGCCCCAGCACTCGACTAACTTTGCCGTCGATGCCAATCCGATAAACACCCTCGATGGCCCGACCTTCAGCATCAAATTGCTCTAACCCTGATCGATCACCGTAACGGGGATCCGTAAAAAAAAGATTCCCCTTCGAATCGATGGTGATGTCATTCGGCGAATTAAACTTTTTGCCACCATAGCTATCAGCCAAGATAGAGATTCGACCATCCTTCTCGGTTCGCGTGATACGACGGTTACCACCCTCACATGCAACGAGACGCCCCTGGTGATCGAATAATAGACCGTTGGCCTTTCCCGAGTCCGATCGAAAAACTTCCAGTTCACCCTCGGCCGTGACTCGCATGATGCGATTATTTTGAATGTCGCTGAAAAGCACCCCGAGTTCAGGGTGCCATGCCGGACCCTCGGTAAACGCAACTCGACTAACCGGGATCAAACGCTTCCCCGCCACGACCGACTCCTGAGCGAAACCGATCCTCGAGGCCCCAACCAACACCTCGAGTGAGGCGAATAACAAACTAGCGCAGATGACCAACCGTCTCTGTGACATCACGAATTACCTCTCAGATGGGAAGCAGAACCACCACAAACGCTGTTAGGTTCGCGGCTTGAAAGAAAAATTCTGGCTCTGCGAGAAAAAAGCGATCGGATTGTCATACACCACTTTGCGAATGAGCGACTCACTGTGACCACGCCGGCGCATTTCAAAAATCAAATCAGGAACTGCGGTGGGTTTACTTGGCCCCCAATCACCAGCCGAATTGACTAACAACCTTTCCCCACCAACCTGCTCGATCATGTCTGCTGCTCGCTCAGGCGTGCACTTTGTAACGGGGTACAGCGTCATCCCGGCCCAGAAGCCTCGATCAAGCACCTCGGAAATCGTGTGCTCTTCAACATGGTCTACAAGCACACGTGTTGGATCGATTCGCTGATCACCGCAAAGCATATCCAGAATCATCCGTGTGCCCTGATACTTATCCTCGAGATGAGGTGTGTGGATCAGGATCTGCTGCTGATATTTCACCGCGAGATCCAAATGCTCCAGAAACACGGTCGCTTCGTTCTTTGTGTTTTTATTTAGTCCAATCTCGCCGATTCCCAGCACGTTCGGTCGATCAATGAACTCGGGGATCATCGCTATCACGTCACGGGAAAGAGAGACGTTCTCCGCTTCTTTCGCGTTGATGCACAACCAAGTGAAATGTTGAATCCCGTACTGCGCTGCCCGCTTTGGTTCAACATCTGTCAGTTGGTGAAAGTAATCACGAAAGCCATCCACGCTACCACGGTCAAACCCTGCCCAAAAAGCTGGCTCACTCATCGCCACACAACCCATTCTGGCAAGCGTGGCGTAATCGTCGGTGGTCCGTGAAACCATGTGAATGTGAGGATCGATGTAGTCCATGGATGTATTCTGTTTATCGTTTCGATGGAAAAGTTCGTTGCTGCTTAACTTGCAAAGCTCTGGGTATTGCCTGCAAGAATGAAAACTCGGGCTACGTGGACTCGGTTAGTCAACTTAGATCCCGAAGTCGTGACGCCAAGCGTCTTCGTATTCTCGGGAGAAAAGTTTCTGCAAGCGTTCAGCCCGGTCGTTGCCAGAGGACAGCAAGATTTCGACTGCTTGATCGAGTTTCTTACGCCGCTGCATGGACTCGTGATTGAGGTCGCCCGAATCCCCCTGGGCCCGTCCTATTCGGTCCAAAGTCGCAGCAACTTCCAGCAACTTTGCTCGCACCTCCAAAAAGGTGCCATCCAAGATTTCCTCGGCGTTTTGCATCTCAGCTCTCTTTCTTCACCAACAATCATCTACGGCTCAACGCGGACACACGAAACCGTAAGACCGACGCCATATTCAGCGAGTTGAAATAGGCATCAAACCGGTTGAAAAGTATAACCAGTTCCACTCAATCACACCTCCCCCGCCGGCAATGGAATCCGCAAGATCGTCGGCTTGAATCACCCCAGTTTGACGCGAACGGCTTGCCAAAGCAGGATCATGCGGTGTGCGGTCAAAGGCGCGCAATAGCATGAACACCGAGGAAGGGCACCAGGCAGGAAATCGGCGTTTAAGCCGCCATAAAGATGGAAAACACCCCTGGAACGGTAGGGAAGTTTTTGCGTCGCCGACTGAAAAAGTAAAAACAGTGAAAATAGGTTAGCCACTCGCCCCATCGAGGACTTTCCGGCCTTGTCAGAGCTTGTGGAATTGCGAACACTACAGGTCTAGCGGTGGTCGTCACTGATCGTGTAGGGGTCGTTCGCGGCCTGTTCACATCATTTTGACAGGCTGAGACTCTCGGCGTTCCCGCCAGAGAGACGATTGCCTCCAAGAAAAGACGCACCCGTTTAGAGAAAACCAGCTTCAAGACATCGAACCCTTAGTCGATTAAGACACTGAAAGACTCCGCATGAATTTTCCAATCTCCGGCAACCATCCGGCCAACGAGATTCTCAGTAGCCACGCCTACCAATCCTACCAACGTCAGAGGCAACTCACGCTTGGTGATCTCCTGCTGGAGAATCGAATTGTATTCCTGCAGGGCGAGATCCATTACGCCAACGCGAATGATGTCGTCATGAAACTGCTCTACCTGCAGAGCGAAAACCGACGCAAGGACATTCATTTTTACATCAATTCCCCCGGTGGCAGCGTGACCGCGACGCTTGCGATCTACGACACCATGCAAATCTTGTCGTGCCCCGTTGCAACTTACTGCGTGGGTGAGGCTTGCAGTGGGGCAGCTGTGCTGCTGGTCGGTGGCTCAAAAGGCAAGCGAACCTGCCTTCCCCACAGCCGAGTCATGATGCACCAACCGATGGGCGGCGTCGGTGGACAGGTCAGCGACATTGAAATTCAAGCAGCGGAAATGTTCCGCTATCGAGATGTCCTCAACGACATCATCAGCAAGCACACCGGAAAGTCCGTCGAGCAGATCGCGAAAGATACCGATCGTGACTTCTTCCTCAACGCAGAAGAAGCCAAAGAGTACGGACTTGTTGACGACATCCTTTCCAAACCACCCGCCGACGACGCTGACGAAGCCTAATGAAACGCCGGCCGGATATCGGTCTTAGCGATTAACGATTCGCGAGACCCCGGCGTTAATCAAGCAGCGATTACCAAACCGTCATCATTCATTTTCAATCAGAGATACCTAAGACATGGCACCGATTCCCTACGTCGTCGAAAAAAGCGGTCGTGAAGAACGAGTTTACGATATCTATAGCCGCCTCCTGAAAGATCGAATCATCTTTCTTGGGCAGCAGGTGGATGATCATATTGCCAACGCTTTAGTCGCCCAAATGCTATTCCTCCAGTCAGATGACCCCAAAGCGGACATCCATCTCTACATCAACAGCCCCGGAGGCAGCATCACGGCGGGCATGGCAATCTACGACACCATGCAATTCGTATCATGCGACGTGGCCACCTATTGCATTGGTCAAGCTGCATCGATGGGTGCAGCACTGCTGACGGCAGGTGCAAAGGGCAAACGGTTCGCGCTCCCCAACGCGCGCATCATGATTCACCAACCCCTCGCTGGCATGCAGGGCACCGCTAGGGAAGTTGAAATTCACGTTGAAGAATTGCGGCGCATCAAACAACGCATGAACGAACTGATGATCGAACACACCGGTCACTCGCTCGAAAAGATCGAGCAAGACACCGACCGAGATCGATTCATGTCTGCCGACGAAGCGTGTGAGTATGGCTTGATCGATAAGGTTGTCAGCAAAATCGACGAGAAGTAAATCCTCCGGTCGATTCCGACGGGGATTCGCTTCAAGAAGCGTCAGAGCAGAAAACATTTGAGCAGGGCACACCGATGCTCTGACCCTTTTGAAGGTGGTCACGATGCAAACTTGGATTCATCGTCCCGGTACGGTGAACTGGTTGATGCTGGTCATGGTTCATTGCCTGACAGGTCACGGCAATGCCGAATTGAGCCACCAATCCAACACCGAGCGAACGTCCATCTTCGAAAATGGTCATCATGTGCTGACCTATCACGCGGCCCACGTCACCCAAGACGGCAACTGGGCCCGCGCGAACTATCTGCATCCGCTTACCAACCCGTCTGGACAGGTGATCACCGAGGACTTCCCCGATGACCACCCTCACCACCGCGGCGTTTTTTGGGCTTGGCACCAAGCTTGGTTGCAGGAAAGGCAACTTGGTGACGCCTGGGCCTGCAACGGTTTTCGGTGGAATCTAAATTCGTCCCGGACTTACCACGACCGAAAAACAATCGTTATCGAAAACGACCTCACCTGGTCAACGGTTGATAAGACAACATGGACGCAGTACTCGCTGAAGCCTAGTCTTGAAGGAGACGGAGCAAACCATCCAAAATTGAATTCAATCGGTGTCGAATCCAACGCGGAGACAGCGAATCCGGTAGACCTGATCGACGAGAAAAACTGGATTCGCGTTCACCCTACACATTACAACTGTCGTGTGATTGATTTTTTCATCCAACTTTCGGCGAATCACGAGGGTGTTCGCATTGGCGGTAGTGAAGATGCGAAGGGCTATGGCGGCTTTTCCGTACGACTAAAACTAGATGGCACTGAGGTCTTTCGATCGAATGACCATGAAATCACACCGGAAACACAAGCCGTCAACGCGGGATACTGGCTTGATGTCAGCCGGCTAGATTCCGGACTCACGATCATCAATCATCCGCTGAACCCGGGTGTACAGCGGGATCTTGCGCCGTGGATTCTTCGCAGAAAGCATAGCATGCAAAATGCGGTCTATCCTGGACGGGAACCAATACTGATTCCGAGAGACCAACCGCTTCGACTAGGCTACCGATTGGTGCTACACGATGGATCATTAAAAGAAGAACAACTCAGCCAAATCTCGGCTTCCTTTGAACAGGTTTCCCAACCGTGGAGTCTGCGCAGCGAGGACCAACAAGAGGAAATGACTTTTCGAAGCAGACCGCTTCGGTCATGGTTTCAAAAGAGATTTCGTAGCATGCAAAACAACAGCATTGACTAAGCTGAAGTCCGCAACGATGACGACAAACGAAAACCGATTTCAGGATCCGTCATGACTGACGTGGCCAGGTGGCATGCAGACGCTCCGGCAGCAAGATAACTTCTAACCTGTTCGGCAGTGCGAATCCCGCCTACTCCGATCAACTTGATCGCACTTCCCACTTCGGTAACCGCTCTGGAAAATCGTGACACTTGATCACGTGAAGCGTGAAAAATAGCATCACCACAGATTCCTCGATGCTCCCCCCCAAAAAGAAAACTGCCATCAATGTCGGTGACTCGCGAGGCCAAGCTGTTGGTCATTGATAAACCATCAACCACGTCGTCAAGCGAACGAATCAACTCAATCGCAGACTGACAATCGGGTTGAAAACCAATTTTGATGACCAAGGGTACAGCACCGATCCGCCTGCGAATCTCGGACGCAACCAACTTCGATTGATCTGGATCCTGATAAAGCTGACCGTCACAGGTCGTGACGTTCGGGCATGAAAAATTAGCCTCGATCACGTCTGCCCCACTTTGCACTGCCCAAAAAGCGCATTGAGCATAATCTTCGGCTAACTCACTCAATCCCCAACCATCCTGCTGCGTACCAACAATCGACACGGACAGTACTTGATCTGATCGCAAATTCGCCCTCGCAAACTCAACATCTCGACGCCATACCTCAGGCGAACTCGATGGCATTCCGAAGGAGACGGCCCATGAGCCACCCATCCGATCACTCCGGTGGACGCTTGCCTCTCCGCCTTGCATCCTGGAGTCTTTCACAGGGACAAGATTGGGCATCGCGTAGCATTCACGAGCCGAACTCCGCACGGTCTTGTAAGTCAAAACATCGAAACCGCGAGCCGCGTAGTACAAACACCACGCACTGTTAAGCAAGGGGCCAGCAGCAATCCCTAACGGGGACGCAACAGGAATCCCTAAAAAGTCCCAACGGGCACCAGACTCGTCGGTGACCGGAACGTCCTCCTGCCGGTGTAAATCCTTTGATTGCCGAGAAGAGACCTGCTCGTTGACCAACCCCTCTTCAATTACGAGATCCTGTTCGATTGCTAAGTTCTGTTCGGTTGCTAAATCCGGTGGATGATCATAATTCCAGCGATAACTTTTGGATCGGTCATAGCGAACCCCTGCTTTACCATCATCGACGCATCGATCACGGCTAAGCTCATCGCCCTCTTGTCTGAGCGGCTCGGAACCCACGGAGTCTGATTTCTCCATGCTATTTGATCCTCTCTATTAACGACCTGATTTAATCAATTGCGTCAACGCATCCATTAGACATGGACCTCAAAGACTCAACTCGCGAATCGATCACCTGCACCTATCGCCAGTATTTTTGCAAAGAGCTACTCACATTTCCAACGAGAAACAAAAAAAGCAGTCGGGAAGAACCGACTGCTCATAAAAAGTTAAACAAGTTGTTGGCAATACCTCCGTTGCCTTCGATCAAGCTGACGCAAATTGGTCAGCTCAACACATCTCCGGCTGCGTAATGCACTGCAACCTAGGGCACTGCAACCTAAGGCACTGTTGCCTAATGTATGGCAGCCGAAGCGAGTGGCTCGACGGTGATTGCTACAACAATCGGGGCAGTTGGATCATCACCTTTAACAAGCTCAATCGTTTTAACAAGCTTATCGGTCTTTGGCTTGACTTCCAGATATCGAAGCTGCTGTCCTCCAACGCTCATGGCAAACTCAGAACCGGGAACATCCACGCGGCGAATGTAATCCGCAAAGTGTACCGCATTGAGCAAAGGATGATCTTCGGTCGAACCATCCTCGAGGTGCAATCGAACAATCATCGAAGTCGATTTATCTCCGTGAGCGGGGAAGCCCCAACCACTGATACCGCTAAGCATGTGTATCGACTTCAATGCCGCATTACATGGGATCTCAACCGACTTCGGCATCGAGGGAGGTAGGGTTCCACGTGGGCCGTTAAGCAAGACGATGTTTGGAACGCTCTTGCCCTTCGGGTCGACAAGCTGGAAAGGCACTTGGCCAACCATCTTTGGGGACCAATCATCAAAGACAATTCGGTCCGGCCCGTTATCTCCGTCATGGAACAATCCCTTGGTGCTGACAGCGGTGACCGCGTTATCGAGCGGCAAAGGAAGATAGGATCCTTTATCCGTCAGAAACTCGAGCAGGTCAGCGAAACCTTTTTCGTCAATCTGCTTCTCGAATCCTTCAGGCATGACGGACTTCTTCGAAGCGACCAACTCTTCAATATCCTCACGTAGCACGACTTGTTTCTTGCCTTGTGCGTCATAGATTTCAATCGCTGTTTGGGTTTCGGATGCCAGAAGACCATTCATTACTAACCCATCGACAGTCAGAACGGAATAGCTTCTATAGTTACCCTCAACACTGCGGCTTGGGTCAAGAATGTGCGTGAGCAATTCTTCTTTGGGGTGCACAGCCATCCCTGTCAAGTCCGGCCCAACCTTGTTCCCCTCGCCGCGATGCATGTGACAGTTCGCACAATTCTTGGCATAGACCAATTTCCCCTGAGCGACATCGCCCGTCTGCTTGGTGACCTTCATCAAACCTTCTAGCACCGCAACGCGGTCTGGGCTTGGTACACCACCAGCACTGGCGAGAACCTTCTTCGCTTGCTCGCTGATTTCTTTCCTTGGATGCGCCAACAATGCCTGCTGCTGATCCAAAGCCAAATCGGTACGGTCAAGATCGCCTTCGGCAAGAGCCACCAAGAGCGACTGCGTGCTTTCCGGACGTGACAACATCACGCGAATTGCAGCGGAACGAGTCGTCGGGGTCATGACTGGAACAAACTCGACAATCGACTCGCCAACCGAAGCCGCGCGACTTCGCTGCAATGCCATGATCAAGCCAACTGCGGTTTTTTGATCGGTTCGACCCGTGATACTTTCCAGAATCTCGTCAACCACATCACCGTCATCAACCATCAACCCAATCAATTCCGTCGCAGCATCGACACGTGACTGACCTTCTGCTTCCTCATCGGATGCAATCTTTAGCAGTGACTCTGCGATCATCTTCGCATTTTCTGCAAGCTTCTTACTACCCAATGCGGCAGCGAGACGAATCAGTTGCCCTTTGCCTCCCGCATCTAGTTTTTCAAAGACAGCGAGCAGTTGATCATCTGCTTTGGTAGGAAGGTTTGCCGGCGTCTCCTTAGGCCATCCGTTGGTCCATCCAGAAATTATGGCTGAACGCACCGCGGCGGGGGCACCGGCAAGCACGGCGAGAACCTTTGACACCGCCCCACTATCAGCGGAGCGTGCCATGTGCTCGGAAACGGTTGCAATGGTCGCTGCAACAGCTTCATTGGCATCATCGATCCGGCAAGCGAGCACCAAAAATTCCGCACTATTTGCAGCAGCCGCTGCAGTCGCAGCATCTAGCATCCAGCGATCTGAATGATTCTTTGCGGACCTCAAACTGCCCAAGGCAACTTCTGCGTTTCCGACCGACTCAGGCATCTCGGTTAATGCAAGCAGGGTCGAAAGTCGAACTTGAGCATCCTTGGATGAAATCGTTTCCGATGCGAGCAGAAGGTCTCGGCCAGCTTCGCTTCGAGGCAAGACCTCAACCGCTGTGCGAACCACGCCGGTTGAAGGATGCTTGAGTGATGCCTGTAGCAATCGATGACCTCGATCACCGTCCAAAAGCCCAAGCGAATCCAGTGTTCTCAGTGCATGAATCGCACCGACGTTCAGTCCCACCTCATCAACTTCGCTACCCATGGCAAGCTTCATCAGGGAGTTAGCAACTGACGTATCTTTTCTTTCGATCAAAAGCCGTTGTGCGTGACGGCGCCAGAGCATATTGGGATGCGCCAGGGCAGCGACCAACTCCTCTGAACTTGCTCCACCAAG
>JBMHCO010000144.1:0-78704 GCA_049889895.1 Rubripirellula sp. | reverse complement strand
AGAGATCGATGCGTTCCTTAACGATGATTCTCCGAGTGCCTGGGAGAAAGTGATCAACCGGTTACTCGAGTCACCGCGGTATGGAGAAAAGTGGGCGAAGCACTGGTTGGACTTGGCTCGGTATTCCGATTCCAAAGGCTATGTCTATGCCCGAGAAGAACGCTTTTGGGTGCACGCTTGGGTTTATCGAGACTGGGTGATCAATGCACTCAATCAAGACATGCCCTATGATCGTTTCCTCCAATTGCAAATCGCCGCGGATCTACTGGATTCAGATCCTGATGATTTGGCCGCGATGGGTTTCTTAACTCTTGGCAGACGATTTCTCGGAGTGCCGCACGACATCATTGATGATCGTATCGACGTTGTTTCGCGAGCAACGATGGGGATCACCATGGCTTGTGCGCGGTGTCATGATCACAAGTATGATCCGGTATCAATTGAAGACTATTACGCGTTGTATGGCATCTTCCGCAATTGTGAGGAACGATTGGTCGCCATTTCGGATGAATCAGAAATGGATGCAGAATTTGTTGCGGGCTTGAGGCAGCGGCAGGGAAAGTTGGAGGATGCCCTCGGGCGTTATCGCAAAGCCGCATCGGATCGAGTTCGAGATCGGATTGCTGATTATCTTGAGGCGCAATTGCATCTGGAGGATTTTCCCGAAGCGGGATTTGATCAAATTTATATTGAAGAAGATCTTATACCCGAGTTTGTTAGACGTTTCAGAGATTACCTCGATTTGCAGGACGATGAAAACGATCGACTGTTCAAAGCGTGGAGGCAGTTTGTACGGTTACCTGCCAATCTTTTCCAAGAGCAGGCAACTCAGATTTGCAGGCAGATGCAAGAATCCACTGCCGGTGAATTTCATCCTGAGATCGTTCGGCGATTCGAGGATGTGCCGCGTGACATGGACGAAGTCGTCACTCGTTATGCGGACCTCTTTGCTGATTCAATGGCGTTACTTAGTAGCGACCAAGATGCCGACAAGCTGCGAACGGCGCTAGCTGAAATTGAGGATTTCCTATTTGGCAACGAAGGGCCGTGCGAGGTACCCGCTGAGTCAATCACCCACATTGAACGTTTTTTTCCCACCAGTCAAACCGAAGAATTGTGGAAGCTACAGGCTGAGGTCGATCGTTGGATATTACAGGCTAAATCGTCTCCGGTTTTCACCATCGCGTTGAATGACAAAAAAGGGAACCTGATTGATTCACATGTGATGAAACGTGGTGATCCAACGCTTTTGGGGAGTCGAGTTCAACGCGGCTTTCCTCAAGCATTTCGTTCATTCGATTCCGATCGAGACTCATTGCACTTAAAACCGATCGAAGGAAGTGGCCGTTTAGCTCTCGCCAATTCCATTACATCCTCGAAGAATCCGTTAACGCCTCGAGTCGCCGTTAATCGAATTTGGGCGCATCATTTTGGGACAGGATTGGTGGAGACGTTGAGCGACTTTGGGAACCGATCTGATGTACCGTCACATCCAGCGTTGTTGGATTGGTTAAGCCAACAACTGATTGAAGGTAATTGGAAGCAGAAGCGGATCCACCGTCTGATCATGATGTCGACTGCTTACCAACAAGCCTCTCTCGATTCACTCGCGGAGAATTGGGATCGGGCTGAGCAGGTGGATCCTGAGAATCGACTTCTTTGGCGATTTCCTCGCCGGCGACTTGATTTTGAGTCTCTGCGGGATTCGATTCTGTTTGTGACTCGACGAGATGATTTTCAACCTGGGGGGAAATCAAGTGGATTATTTACGAGTCGTCGAAGAACAATCTACTGTCAGACCGACCGACAATTTTTTTCCAGTGCACAGCGTACCTTTGATGTTGCTAGTCCGGACCTTTCCATTTCCAGACGAGCGGAAACCACGGTGCCGCAACAGGCTCTTTTCTTCCTAAATCATCCGTTCGTTATTGAGCAGGTAGGGGCCTTTGTCGGTGATATCAAGGATGAGCCTGTTGATGTGGGTGTTGAGAATCTTTATCGAAGATTACTTGGTAGAACGCCAACTGAAGATGAGAGGTTGTTGTCTCGCCAGTTTATTGAAGAAGCGTCTAAGGAAGCTAAGGTGGACCCCAAGAAGGAGGAGGCCACGAAAAAGGATGCTTGGACCTACGGGATGGGAGCTTTCGATTCAATGGCCAATCGCGTGAGGGATTATCAGGTGTTGCCTTATTTTTCGGGTGATGCTTGGCAGGGAGGTCCCTCCTACCCTGACTCTACGCTCGGATGGGTTCAATTAACCTCCCGCGGAGGTCATCCCGGAAATGTTCGCTCGCACGCATCGATTCGGCGGTGGACTGCACCGAGGTCCATGACGGTTAAGATTGTTTCCGATTTGACCCATGAACCGAACGTTGGTGATGGAGTTCATGCTGCCATCATTTCGAGTCGTAGCGGCGTGCTGATGCAGGCTGATGTTTTTCACGACACGGTTTCCATGGCCGTTGAAAAGCTGCAGGTCGACGAAGGCGATACCATTGATTTTCTTGTGGATATTGGAGAGGGCCTGAATAGTGATCAATACCTCTGGGCTCCAAGGATTGTTGAGTTTGATGAGGCGAACGCGAATGGGGATTCCTACTGGGATGCGGTTGAGCATTTTAGGGGAACGCCTTTTAAGGAGTTGGATCCTTGGGTTGCGTTAGCTCAGGTTTTGATTTCGAGCAATGAATTTATCTTTATCGATTAAGGCAAATTGATGACCTTCCTTGAATCAAATTACCAACGAGGCTTCTCGAGACGTTCGCTCCTGAATCGCTCGGGTCTCGGACTCGGGGCATTGGGGTTGTCGAGTCTTTTTCAGGCAGGCACCTCGGCACAGGATTTGTTAGCTGGTCCGATGGCTGTCAGGGAACCTCATTATCCGGCAAAAGCCAAGAGAGTAATTCATTTTTTTCTCAATGGTGGGCCGTCACATGTGGATACGTTTGATCCGAAGCCTGCTTTGGCGGAATACGCTGACAAGACGGTGCCAAATCTCTTGCCAACCGAAAGAAAAACGGGAGTCGCTTTTCCATCGCCATTTTCTTTTAAACGGTACGGCGAGTCGGGGCTTGAGATCAGCGAGTTGTTCTCCAAAACCGCTGCTCACGCAGATGACATTGCCGTTATTCGATCCATGTACGCGCAAGTACCCAATCATGAGCCATCTTTAATGCTGATGAATTGTGGCGATTCGATACGCGCACGTCCGAGTCTTGGTTCTTGGACGCTCTATGGTCTCGGAACCGAAAACCAAAACCTTCCTGGGTTCATTGCGATGTGTCCCGGAGGTTATCCCATAAAAGATGCAGAGAATTGGCAATCTGCATTTCTGCCGGGAGCCTATCAGGGAACGTTCATTGATACCAAGGAAACGCAAGTTGATCGACTCATTGAGAATATTAAACATTCACACGTGAGTGATCCTTTGCAGCGTCGGCAATTAGAATTGCTCGGGCGCCTGAATCGAACCCATTCTTTTGATCGAACGGATCAGAGGTTGGAAGCGAGAATACAGTCGTTTGAGTTAGCGTTCAGGATGCAAAGTGAAGCGATGGACGCGTTCGACCTGAGTCGAGAAACGCAAGAGACCCGTGAGCGGTATGGTGATCATGTTCATGGCCGCCAGACTTTGATCGCGCGTCGGCTCGCTGAACGTGGTGTAAGGTACATTCAGTTGTGGCATGGTGCTGGTCAACCGTGGGACAACCATGACAATATCAAAGCGAATCATCAGCGTTTGGCCAATGAGATTGATCAGCCGATAGCGGCATTGCTAGAGGATCTCAAGCGAAGTGGAATGCTTGAAGAGACTTTGGTGATTTGGGGGGGAGAATTTGGAAGAACTCCTACCGTCGAATTAAACCAGCAAGGTCAGTCGAAGTTGGGAAGAGACCATAATCACTATGGGTTTTCGGTGTGGATGGCCGGTGGTGGTGTGAAGGGGGGGACCGTTCACGGATCGACAGACGAATTTGGTTTCAAAGCTATGGAGAATCCAACCAGCGTGCATGACTTGCACGCAACGATCCTGCATCTGCTCGGATTTGATCACGAGCAGTTAACGTACCGTTACGCGGGAAGAGATTTTCGTCTGACCGACGTTCACGGGGATGTGATTTTGCCAATTGTGGCATAGGGACAATGGATCGCCTCACAACGTCGAAGTTCTAAGCCAACTCTGCAGTGACTGGAACTCTGGACTTGTCAGCAAGTTGAATCAAATATTGGCCGTTGTCAGGTAATAAATCGACACTGGCATACGACTCTAGGAGGTTATTGACCTCCATCACTTGCAGCACCGCGTCAAGGATTTCGGGATCTTTTTTAGCGATGTCGTTTAGTTCTTTGCCGACGATATCTGGGCGTGCCGCCGATGCCTCTGCCATCTTTTGCGAAACTTTGTAGGCCGTTTCACTCTTGATCAGGCCGACACGATTTTCGCCGTCTTGCTTCATGGCACTGGTGACTTGCACCAATCGTTTAACCACTTTATCGGTGATATTGTGCACCATTTGTTGGTCGGTGAATGCAACCTTTCGAATGTAAACCGATCCAAGCTGATAACCCCACTGTTCAGAGAGCGGTGAGACGGTTTGCCTCACGGTCCGGCTGAGGATGTGTCGATCCTCAAGCATCGTTTCCATTTCGAGATTGCTAAGCACGGAGATGGTGGAACTCGTGACATTGGCCCGCAAAGATCCATCGGGATTCGCATTGGTAAACAGATACGACTCAGGGTCTTTAACCTGCATTTCATACCAGATGCCAACACCCATTGGTGTGCCCTCTTCCGAGTTGATCATCTGACTTCGCAGGTAATGCTGACGGATTGAGGTGTTGACCGTATAGCGTTTTCCGAAGAAAGGAACCAGCATTGCACGTGGGCCAAAGTGAGACACCGGGAACGAGAGTCCGGCGGTATCGATGGTTCCAATAACTTTCCCAAACAGCGTGTAGACATGCGCTTCGCATTCCCGCACGCAGACAAACAGTCCAAATAGTTTGGCAATTTGCATTAGCAAGGGAATGAAGAGTAGACCAGCGAAAAATGTAAAGGCTGCCATGATTTCTAACCTCCGATTTGCTGGTTGGATGGTGTTGTCTGCACGATGCGATTAGCTCGCTTGAACAGTGGAACACGCAGGTTTCGGATATAAGCTTGGAGACACTTGGATCCGCCCTCGGATTTGATTCCTGATAGAGTTTTGGCTAATTCTCTTAATGGGGCGACTTCGGCCTGAGCGTTGTTAGAAGCAATCTCGACCGCCCTTGCGCTCATCGTGATTTGTTGTTCTGAGTCGGCTCTCGCGGTGCTGATGTCAGCTGCAACTTGATTGCGTGTGCTGTTGATCGCCGAGAGTGCTCGATCGACTTCGCTGGGAGGGTCGATTTCGGTGATAAGCGCTGCGTCGAGTTCGATACCGTAACGGGAAACGGTGTTGCGACACTGCTCTTCCATGTATTGATTAAGCAATGGAAGATTCTTGCGGAGGTCGTTGATGGACACACCTTCGGATAGTTCAACCGAAGCCTTTTCGCCATCGCCTTCATCGACTTCGTCTTGAGTGACCAATCCTTGACCCTTTGGGTCAGTGAAGTTTGCAATCCGTTCCCGTAAAACGGAAATGAAGTACCCCATGACATGCTCTAGAGGACTCGCTACTCCGAAAAGATAGGGATACAGGTTTGCTTCGCTAACGCGGTAGCGGAGTTGGCCATTGACTCCTGTGGTTAAATTATCTTTGGTGACGGCTTCGATCGTTTTTTGCTTCTTGGAAGGGTCCCAAGATAAGTCGACAGCCTGGGTCGCAACGCTCACCTTGTGGACTTCCTGCCATGGCATCTTGAAGTACGGTCCGCCGGGACCAATCACTCGAAGTTGGGGATATTGGTAGCGTTTTGCTTCATCTGATAGGTCTTCGCCTTCTAGATTTTTAGAGGCTGGTAGTTTTTCCGCGGCACCAAAGCTGGTTACAACCGCACGCTGATCCGGACGCACTGTGTAGAGACATCCTATGAGGATTCGCACGATCGCGAAGACCACGATTCCCGCGATAAATGAAAAGAGTAACCCCACGGCTTCCTCCGTTGATTTTGAGTAAAACTATGCTTTTTCCATAAGAACGATTGTAGAAAAGCAAAGTTCTTGGAAGATTGTAAGATTTAGAATGTTGCGTTTCGGGTTCACACTACACCGATCTACCCGCCATTGTACAGGTTTCTTACAGGGTCTGTCGAATACTTCAGATGAGGCACATGATTGAGACGCTGCGAGTAAACCGATGGGCATACTTGTCGGCTTGCTTGTAAACTAGTGATGTTGCGAGATGTCGGCATATTGAAGATTGTGCATGTGTATGTGGACTGATTGATCGCCGTTAATCGGGATTCCTAATGACGATTACCGAGGTTTTGATTTCATGAGCGAGCGAACACCTATTTGCGAAAAGCCAAATGCCGGAAAAGCGACTGCTGTTGCGTTGCTGCTTTTTTCGTTGTGTCTTGGGTGCACGCCTCGAGAGGCTAGTAACGATGTTGCAGGTGAGGATCAAACTAGCGAGTTGAGTCAAAATGATCCCCAAGCACGTGAAAGCGAGGGGGATCTCGCGGCGGTCAATCCTTCCGGTCAAGACGCCTTCTCAGCGAACGACGCCGGGGGGTCGGTGAACGATCCCATTGGTAAGGTTGCACCAAACGATTTGATTTCCCTCAACGATCAAGCTTCTGATGAGGGTGATGCAGATCCGCTTGGCACATTTGTGGGTGATGAAAGATTTGGTGAGCTATTCGAAGAAGTGATTCCGATTTTGGAGGAGACTCGTGATCTAGTTGATCAACATGCTGATCTGCCTGACAAGTCCAGGCTGCCCTTTACGGAAGACAAACAATCCAACTCCGCGGCAATCAACGAATTGCTCGATGCCGCGATCGTGATTTTGGGCAACTCAGAAGTTTCGGATTATCGACAGCAGATACGTGACGCAAATGATCTGATAAAGCAAAGTCATGAAAATATCGCGGACTATCGCCGTCAACGCGTGTCCGCACGATGGGCGAAAGATCAAAGTCAGATCGATAGGGTCAATCCATTTGAACTGTCCAAAGAATCAATTGACGAGCAGATTGTTAACGAACAGAAAGAGATCGATCGGCAAGAGAAGCGATTGGTTGCTTTGAAGAAGCAGTTCGCTCAGGAACTGTCGAAAATCGGCGTGGTTGTTGATGAGGAGGCAGTGGAGTCTCTGTTGTCGTCCGTTTCCGGTGATGACATCGTTTCAATGGCGGTCGTGTTTGAGAATATCAAGAACGTTACCGCTCAACTGCAGAGTTTAACACAGGAGAGCGGAGAGGCTTTGGATGTGTCAAAGCGTTACTACGGTATGTACGTGGTGATGGTGCATGTCATGGATCGCATTCAAAAGTCTTTTGTTCGCGATGTCCGTGAAAAGCACATTCCACGCCTGAAAGAGTTTTCGAAGCAAGCAGACGAAAACATTGCTCAAGCACGCTCCATTATTGAACTCAAAGGTGGCGATCCCGTCTTGCTTGCTGCAAATATTGAATCCAATAAACTTACCCAGGAAACCGCAGTTTTATACATCGATTATCTGCAGAGAAATGCGGCATTGATTGAAGCTGAAAATCGGCGGGCTCAAAAGAATTTGGCAACTGCGATGAACACCTACAATACGGTGAAGTTGTCCAGTGATGTGGCTTCTTTGATGAAAACCGGAAGGCGAGATTTTGACGCGTTAATGAAACTTCAGATACCGCCACTGCGTGAATTCAACAACGATTCAATCCGACGAGAGTTTGAGAGAATGACCGTGGAATTGCGTTCTGAAAGATAGTGACCGTGATGCGTATCAATGGCATTCGGTTCAAGTAGATGATTTCTTAATGAGTAAAGTATGACAGACGTTAACTCGCCGGTAATCAATACCACTGATAAAACGTTCGACGTCGACGTGATGGAGCGATCGCGTCTTGGGCTTGTCGTGGTCGATTTTTGGGCTGAGTGGTGTGCTCCATGTCGGATGCTTGGTCCGGTGCTTGAGCAAATCGCCGTCGAGGCAGAGGGTGAATTCACTTTGGTGAAGGCTCAGACGGATCATAATCCCAATGCCGCAACGCAATTCGCAGTCGGGGGTATTCCCGCTGTATTCGCGGTGTATCAGGGTGAAGTCCTCGATCGATTTGAAGGTGCCCTTCCCGAAGCGGCAATACGCGAGTGGCTTTCTGGACTCGAGGGACAGATCACACTGCAAGACGCAATCGCTTTGGTTGATTCGGATCCAAGTGCGGGACTCGAACAATTGAGATCGTTGGCCGGCGGGGTGGAGCGTGATGAAGTCCTCATACAGTTGGCAAAAATATTCTGGGACAATGGTTGTCGGGAGGACGTGCAGGCAATTTTAGATCGACTCGAGGCACGCGGCTTCTTGGAGGCGGAAGCGGAACAAATCAAGTCAAAGCTGGCTCTTGAAAGTCATTCAGGTGGCGACATCGATGACCTCCGCAAGCAAGCGTCTCTTTCGCCTGATGACCTTGCTTTGCAGTTGATGCTCGCCAAGGCTCTTGTTGGTGGGAAGGAATACCCGGAGGCGTTTGATTTGTGTCTCGATTTGGTTGAGCGAGATCGGCAGAAAACGGGTGAAGAAGCGAGAGAACTGATGGTTGAAGTTTTTACGTCGATGCCTGCAGACGCTGAGTTAGTGAGCGAGTACCGACGGAAGCTGTCGATGCTCCTTTTCTGAATCGGTTGATCACCCCCCATCTTATGATGGACGGTTTAATAACGGATTGGTTATTGCCGTCTTGTTGCTAGGATCACTACTCATTGTTTTGGTCAATTTGGTACGCTCGCATTTTTTCTCGAAGCGTGCTGCGGTGCATCCCAAGCAGTTCAGATGCTCTCATGCGTTTGTTCTTCGAGTAACGCATGACGGCCTTGATCAAAGCGGGTTCCAGCATCGAAAAAAGTTGAGAATGAAGGTCTTTGGCGTTTAGGTCGGATAGTTTCTCTTCTGTCCATGCGGTGATGATTGCCTCAAGCGTGTGCTTAGCCGATGGTGAATCTTGCATCGGTGTTGACGCGGATTCCGGAAAGTCCTCGATGATTAATGCTCTGGTGCCGGCAACCACTGCGGCATGTTCGACCGCATTTCTTAACTCTCGGATGTTTCCTGGCCAGGCTCGTTGCGCCAGATCTTGCAGTAGTTCGGGTGAGAGTTCTTCGCTTTGTTTTTTACGATCAATGCACTTCAGGAAATACTCGCATAGCGGTTTTATGTCTTCAGTTCTGTCTCGCAGTGGTGGTAAGTGAAGGTGAATGCCATTAAGACGGTAAAAGAGGTCCCGTCTAAAACGTTCCTGCTTTACTTCTTCGTTTAGGTCTCGGTGAGTTGCAGCGATGATCCTGACATTGCATTGCCGCGGGGTAATGTCGCCTACTCTTGTGAAGTGTCCCTGCTCCAGAACTCGAAGCAATTTGATTTGTAAACGAATTGGAAGGTCTCCGATTTCATCCAGTAGGATGGTTCCACCTTCTGCTCTTTCGAAAAGACCTTCGCGATCATCGACTGCACCAGTGAACGCGCCGCGTGTGTGACCGAAAAGTTCGCTCTCAATGAGTTCTTCGTTGAATGCAACGGGCGCGATCGGGATATATGGTTTCGTTGCCCTGTCGCTGTAGCGATGAACAGCTTCGGCGACCAGTTCCTTGCCCGTTCCCGTTTCGCCTGTTACTAACACCGAAAGATCACTATTGGCGACTAAAGCGACCTGCTTGAAAATTTGCTGCATCGCCGGCGATGTTCCTACCAAGCTTGATGCTTGTTGTCGATCTCGCTTGATTCCGGTGTTTTTTCGAGTGAGTGTTGAGTTAGACAGTAGCTTCGACGTTATCGACTCGACATCTTCGATGGAAAAGGGTTTGATCAGGTATTCACTCGCTCCGTTCTTGACCGCACAAACAGCGGTTTCCAAATCACCAAAAGCCGTCATCACGACAATGGGCTGGCTTGGATTCAATGCGATAAAATCGGGTAGAGCTTCGATTCCGCTACGCTTAGGTAGACGGACATCCAAGAAGATGAGGTCAGGTCGATCCGTTCGTGATCGATCGAGTCCCTCTTCGGCGGACGATGCTGTGACGACTCGATGCCCATTCGCTTCAAGCGTTCTTTCAAACGCCCAGCAAATTGCCGGTTCATCATCCACGATCAGGATGGTTTTTTGAGTCGTTAACGAGGGTGCTGATGACTCACTCATGTTCGCGTGCAATACGTTGTGTGACTTGATGGGTTTTGCATTGGAACCGGAAAATGGATTGATCGTCACGGCGATCATAAAAAACGTTGCCGCCGAGTTGCTCGGCGATCTGTTTTACCATCACCAAGCCTAATCCCATACCTTCCGGTTTTGTTGTGTAGAACGGCTGGAAAACCTCATCTTGTAAGTCCGGGGGAATGCCGCTTCCCTCATCAATCACTTCGATTTCGACTAATTGGTTGTGCAAAATTTTCCCGCGGACAAACACTCGTGAGCTGGCTTGGATTGCATTGAGGAGCAGGTTGGAGATAGCCGCGACGAAAAGGCCGCCATTGTCAACGCATTGATCGATGGCGGGCGATTCAAATTCCCATGATAGATCCACTTGTAAATGTTCGGCTACACCACGGTGGGTCGCTTGGATCTCTTTTAGGCAATCAGCGATGCTTTTAGGCTCGGCCGGTTGCTGCTCGCCGGATCCCACCACGGTTATCCTTTTTACATAGTTCTCAGCAATTTCAAGTTGTCCAAGAGCAACGTGGACCTCATCAATTCGATCACTCTGACAAGACTTCGCGTGCAACTCCATTGCCATTCTCGCGCCGGTCAGTGTATTTCTAAGTTGGTGAGAGATTCCGCTAGCCATTTGGTGTAGTAGACGAGAACGCTGCTGTTGATGGATCTGGTTCCAAAGTTGGCGCAGTTGCTCCGCCATACGATTGATTGAATCCGAAAGCTTTCCGAGTTCATCATTGGAGGGCTTAGCGAGTCGAGCTTCAAAATTTCCACTCGCAATGACTTCGACCTGAGTTTGCAGGCGGCGGATCCGATTGATGATTCGACTTGAGGCAACGAGCATCACCAGGGTCACAGCGGCGATGGTGGAAAGACCTGTGAGTAAAGGTAATAGCGCAGCTCTCCAGCTCGATGCACTTAATTTCTCATGGTCAAATAGGATGACGACCCATAGGTCTGTTCCAATACCGAGACCATTGGATTGTCGTTTGAAACTCGCTGCCAGCCATGTTTGGTTGTTCAACACGGGTGTGTGGACGAAACGCGTGGGCTGATCGACCAATTTAGTTTCAACGAGTCGAGACAATAGTTCACCAAAATCTTGTCGCCATTGGGGGTCACTCCACTGGCTTGGTGGGAAATCAATCGTGCTCGAGATCAGTTCTCCGTCTGTTCCAACCAGGATCCATTGGGTCTCGGTGAGTTCAGCCAAGCTGGCTGTTACCGACTTGGTGAGCGGATAATTCGCTTTGTTAACGGTTCGCTTGATGCCAGAAAAGCGTTGCACGAGTTCATTTTGACTGCGGTTTTGCCCGATTGTCCATGAGGAGAATGCAACCAAGAAGCTCGCGATCGCCGCCACCGCGATGATCGGGGAAATGATCTGAAATCGTAAATTGGACTTCGCGAGAAAGGTCACTAAAGGTTCTATCTATTGAGAGTGGGGTTTTGGAGAACGTCCCAGCAGTAGCTAACTGGGGCAGTAGCTAACTGGGGTATTAGCTAACTGGGGCAGTAGGTTTCGAGGGGGTTTGGGGCACTCGTTGTGGCGGATGTTTAGCACTCATGGTGGAAATTCCGCCACTTCGTCTCCCGACGCACCGAATAAAACAACTGAATGATTGGGATTCCCTTTTTTGTTTTTTTGGCACTAAATATGCTGTGTGTGGTCGTGTCGACACTCTGGGGCTGACTGAGATTTGATACGGGGTCAGGCCTGAAAGCAACAGCAACCATCATGCAATTCACTGACGGATTGCCAATAACCACATGAGAAATGAGTTCGGTGGCGTTAAACCCAGTATCGAAAAATAAACGACTGACCCGTTGGTCACTGGTTGGCGATTTACCCATGCGTCGCGGTTTCACACTGGTCGAGTTATTGGTGGTGATGGCAATCATTGGGATCATGGTTGGCTTGCTACTCCCGGCCGTTCAGCAAGCTCGCGAGGCAGCACGCCGTACCTCCTGCGTGAACCACTTAAAGCAGATTGCGTTGGCTTGCCACAACTACCAGAGTGTTTTCAGGAAGTTTCCCGCTTCGGCTACGCTCGATTTGAGTGTTCGGTCAACCGGCAACAACGGGTCATGGGGTGTGCATGGCAGGATTCTTCCTCAGTTAGAGCAGGGGAATCTTTACAGTCGAGTCGATTTGTCGCTGCCTTGGGATGGCCAGGCCGCAATTGATGCGGTGCAAATTGAGACCTATTCGTGCCCAAGTGATCCTGGCACTGGGTTGATTCGTGTTTTTGACGATCAGCGTCCTTCACTATATCCAACCAACTACGGATTCAATTTTGGAAGATGGTTCGTTTATGACCCACAGCGGCGTAAGGGTGGAGACGGAATGTTCTACCCCGATTCTTTTCTTAGCTTTCGTGACTGCCTCGATGGCGCCGCCAATACGCTTCTGGTGAGCGAAGTGAAAGCTTGGACACCCTACACACGTAATGGTGGACCAATCGCCACGGTGATGCCACAGACAATTGGTGAGGCTGAAGCCATTGTTGCCAGTGGATCGCAATTCAAAGAAACGGGTCACACTGAATGGCCTGACGGCAGAGTCCATCACACGGGGATCACCGTTACGCTTACTCCTAATCAGAAGGTTCGCTACGAACGTAATGGCGTCGTCTACGATGAAATGGATTACAACTCTTGGCAGGAGGGTAAGAACGGGAGTGCTGGTCAGCCGACCTATGCCATGATCACGTCTCGCAGTCACCATGTGGGTTTGGTGCAGTCGGCTCTCGTTGACGGATCCGTTCGCGCCATTACGGATTCAATCGATCGCACAATCTGGCATGCACTGGGAACTCGCGATGGGCGTGAGGTGATCGCGAACGACAAGTTTTAGCTGTCAGTTTGAGTGTTTATTTGCTTGGATCTTTGGTGGTTGAGCCTATACAGAAAAGATGCTTCTCGCCCCTTAGAAATAGCTGGCCATCGCTGGCCGCGGGTGAAGCAAAGACTCGTTCGCCGAGTTCGTTCTGTTGTTCGATTTCAGTTTCTTTATCTACTCGAATTACTTTGGTGATGCCATCGTCATCGGTGAGAAAGGCAAGAGAGTGATTGCACACCAGTGATCCGCTGTAGTGCCTACCCATTCGTGATTGCCAATACCGCTCTCCAGTCTGAGTGTCGAAGCAGTTGGCCGTTCCGCGATCGTCAGCGACCACTAAAAAGTTCTTGACAACGACCGGTGACGGGACATAGCAGCGAACATTGGTTTCGTGCCAACGGATATGCGTTTCCGTCACATCACCGCGCCCTTTGGGGCTGACTGCCATGACATGATAAGTTGGAAATCCTCCAACTGCATAAAAACTGTTGCCGTCGTACACCATTGACGCGACGAATTGCTCGGTGGGGCCTTCAATATTCCATAGTGGTTTACCGTTAGATGGGTCAAACGACGCCAAACATAGGCTACCCGACAGAACCATTTGGTCTTGGCCATCAATGGTGCGAATGATTGGGGTGCAGTATGAGCGAGTTCGGTGCCGACGCGGTTGTTGCCAAACAGTGTCCCCGGTTTGGCGGTCGAGAGCGATTAGATAGGAGTCTCCATCGTGATCTCCGTTGAGAATGATCATGTCGTGGTAAATGACTGGATTGCTGCAGAATCCATGAGCTGAAACGAATGGGCCAACACGTTTGATCCAAAGTTGTTTGCCGCTGAAGTCATATGCTGCAACGACCATCGTGCCCGGATAAATCCAACGCTCGCTTCCAACATTCGGTGCGAGTACTTGCTCCTCACCAACTTCCAAAAAGCTAACGTAGATTCGTTCGCCGTCCGTTGCGGGAGTTCCCGAGGCGAAACTGTTGAGTGCGTGCTTGGATTCCAGACGCGATTCAAGGACAGTTTTCTGCCAAAGGATGCGTCCATTGTTTCGATCAATGCGAATCAGTTGTCGTTCAGCTGATTCATCTAAGCATGCGGTGACGAAGAGGGAATCATTCCACACGATTGGACTTGAGTGTCCACTGCCGGGGATAGCAGATTTCCATTGAATGTTTTCACCTGTGATGCCATTCCATTTTGTTGGAACCGGATCATTGATTGTTCCGTCTCCCCTCGGGCCTCTCCAGTTGGGCCAGTTTTCAGCCGTGGCCGTTGATGAAAAAATCATGAGCACACCAGCCTGCAAGATATTCATTAGGGAAAATCGGTGCTCGCGTGTTTTCATCGCTTCATTTCCTCGTTCTTTTCATCGCTCATCTAGGAAGTAGCTTATTCAGATGATCTGTGACATGAATTATTTGCCACGCAAAAGTTGCTTCATTCGAAGTTTGTTTCAAATCGTTCCGGCAGCATTATAGGCTTAGCAGTTCTCAGTGCGCAGTGGGATTGGTGTCGAGAGGGGGCTATCACTGGAGTCCATTCGGTGATCTGAAGAGGAGTCTATTTGCTGTTGTCGCGAGGATGTGCGGTTGCTCGAGTGTTCTGGTCTTGCGGTATGGGGTGGTTGGCAAGGTTATGAAATACCGGTTGTGACGGATGGTTCGAGTGTGCTTTGCCGCTTATGGAATCAGATGGGTGAGTGTTCACCGCGAGTGAATTGGGTCTTTCTTTTATCCGATCTGTGAAGGTGTCGGTTCGATGATAGCCGCCTCTCCCTCTCACGACATTAGATCCAATGCTTCTGCAAGAATACCGATTTCGTTTGTGTTTGTTGATCGCAAATGTTCTGGCGATGATTCCTGTTGCCTCAGTTAGTGCACAATCAGCCACTTACCTGCATAGTCAGGTCACCACGCCCGCTCCGATTCCAATTCCCGGTTCGGGGACTCAGATCGAGTACGTCGGAGATACCTTCGAGGATCCAGAGTGGAAGTTTGTGCACAATATGCCAAAGAGTTCTCGTGAGCAGAATGAACGCACCTACGGACCGATGGCTTATTCGACCAATCGCCGATGGTCCGAAGGTCCTGAGCGAGGACAGCCAGACTCGTTGATCATCATTCCAACGCCACCCGGTGGTTTGGCGGGTAGTGAGCAAGCACTTCAGATCACCACCATGCATTCAGGTGTGCCCGGCGAACAGTCCTTTGACGTTCAGCAGGATGACCTGATTCTTAATGTTTCCACCAGGATTGGTTCGTCGGTTCGAGCCAGTGAAATGCCTAATTGCGTCGTACGACTCTATCTCCCCCATCCGGACGTATGGGAGAATCGCACGGGGCCCCACTTCGGGATGCGACTAGGGGTTCGAACCACGGCGGAAAAACCGCGTCAGGGAATCTTTTCAATCGGGACTTCCATGCAGAATGAACCCTATTGGCCGGGTATCTGGGTTCATTTTCGAAGCAAGACTTCTCGAGGGATTGAAAAGGACTCGGTTCTGTTAAAAGTTCGCGCCAACTCACTTGGTCATGATTTTCCTGTAAAAGAAATTCCAGCCGAGCAATTTGGCTGGTGGACGTTCGGGATGTCGGTCAGTGCGGATGGTAAGATCCACTATTTCGCTCGCCAAGGGGTTGAAGACTTAACATCAAAAGACTTGATGGTGAGTCAGTTTCCTTACGGTTATGAAGCGGAACGCGTCACTTCTTTCTTTTTCAACATCTGCAACCGCAATGATGGTCGAACCTGGTCGACTCCATTTGCGATCGACGACCCTCAATTCTTTGTGGTTGATTCGGCACGCATTGATCAGATTGTTGAACGTAAAGTTCAGTACGAAATGCGTAAGGCGGAAGCAGCCTCTACTACAAAGCGGTAGTTTTTTAACAACATGATTCATGCCTAAGACCGTGGCGACGAACTCGATTCGTCGCTGCGGTTTTTTGTTGTCAGGCCAAGATTTCTTTTACAACTTCGCCGTGGACATCCGTCAGCCGAAAGTCACGACCTTGGAATCGGTAGGTTAGTTGTTCGTGATCCATTCCGAGCAAATGAAGAAGCGTCGCATTGAGGTCGTGCACGTGGACTGGATCCTTGGAGACGTTGAAACCAAGTTCATCGGTCTCGCCGTGCACGTGGCCGGGACGAATCCCTCCTCCCGCAATCCAAATACTGTATGAACGATTGTGGTGATCGCGTCCATCATTCCCGCCTTGCACCATTGGCGTTCTGCCGAACTCGCCTCCCCAGACCACGATCGTATCCTCAAGAAGGCCACGCTGTTTTAGGTCGGAAACGAGCGCCGCACTTGCCCTGTCCGTGTCCTCGGTGTTCTTCTTGATGGCTGATTTGAGGTTTCCGTGTTGGTCCCACGCTTCATGAAATAGTTGAACGAACCGGACGTCGCGTTCAATTAATCTTCTCGCCAAGAGACAGTTTTTGGCGTAGCTGGCTTCGTTTGGATCTTTGATGCCATATTGATCCAGTACTTCTTTCGGTTCTTGGCTCAAATCCATCAGCTCGGGCGCACTTGCTTGTAACTGGTATGCAAGTTCATAACTCTGGATTCTGGATGAGATCTCTGGGTCGCCAAAAAGGTTTGCCGATGATGCGTTGAGTTCACGCAATGCATCTAAACTTTCTCGTTGCGATGTGCGATCCATTCCAGGTGGGTTCGAAAGATACAGAACAGGGTCTCCAACGCTACGAAATGGTGTCCCGCCGTACATGGTTGGTAGGAAGCCGCAGCCGTAATTGCTTGCTCCACCACTTGTTCCTTTTGCCGATGTTAGAACGACAAATCCTGGGAGATTTTCGGCTTCGTTGCCCAGTCCATACAGAGTCCAAGAGCCAAAGCTTGGTCGACCGAATTGTTGAGATCCCGTATTCATCATGATTTGACCCGGAGCATGATTTACCGCTTCGGTGTGCATGGAACGAATAAGGCAGATGTCATCCGCAATCTTTGATGTGTAGGGCAACAACTCACTCAGTACCATGCCACATTCACCCTGCGCAGCAAAATTGTATTTAGGGCCAAGTAAAGCGGAGCGGGGGTCAATAAAAGCGGCACGATAGTTTTCAAGCAATTCAGCTGGCGGTAGTTGACCGTCTCGTTTTGCAAGTTCCGGTTTGTGGTCAAACAGTTCAAGCTGACTTGGTGCTCCGGCGTGAAAAAGATAGATGACACGCTTTGCTTTTGGGGCGAAGTGGGGCTTTCTTGGAGCGAGCGGGTTGGTCTCCGCACGCTGCGATACTGCGTCAGCGTGTGAGGCTGAAACTTGTAGGCCGTCATGATGAAGCAATGTGCCCGCTGCCATTCCTGCAACACCAAGACCGCACTGCTGAAAAAAACAGCGACGTTTGGTGTTGAGAGTTGCGTGGCTCTGATGATCTGAATTCATGTTGATTGATTAATTCTTGGAGATGGTTTCATCAAGATTGAGCAGCACCCGCGCTGCAAAGGTCCAAGCCGCCGCATCTTGTGGTGTTGTGTTTGGCGGTAGCTCGGGAAGCTGGTCAGCGTTTCCGGTTGTGATCATCCGAGGATTGAGCCAGCCTTCAGCAACTCGCGTGCGTTGAGCATCAAGCAATCGGATCATGCTTTGCTCTTCCGTGGCGTTTGGCAAACGCGAGACACATAGCAGATAGGCGTGTTGAATTCTCTCGATATCGCTGTTCGGTGATTCGCTTAGGATGCGTATTGCGAAAGCTCTAGCAGCTTCAATGAATATCGTCTCGTTTAAGGTTGTGAGTGCGGCAAGCGGTGTATTAGATCGAACTCGACGCACGCACGCTGTATCTGCGTTAGGGGCATCCAAGCTTGACATGGATGGGTCGGGCATCGACCTTTTTCGAAAGCTGTAGACGGCGCGGCGATAGCGATCTGGTCCAGTTGCCGGTTTCCAGTAACTCGGATAGACGTAGTTGTAATCTAAGACATTCTGCGGAACCGGAGGGATGACGGATGGACCTCCCATTTGATGATGAATTAATCCCGAAACGGAAAGTGCGATGTCACGAATCACCTCCGCGTCAGCACGAAATCGAGGGCCACGTGCCAAGTAAAGATTCGTCGGGTCTTTCGCGTAGGATTCGGTGCTGATTCTCGAGTCTTGCTGGTAAGTTTCGCTGGTGAGGATTCTGTTCAGAAGGTGTTTGCGACTCCAGTTATGCTCCATCAAATCCACTGCAAGCCAATCAAGTAACGCTTGTTGCACTGGGGGCTTGGTTCTCATCCCTAAGTCTTCGCTGGTTTCAACGAGACCTGTACCAAAGATTTGTTGCCAAATTCGGTTCACCATCACGCGCGCGGTTAAAGGCGATCGCGAATCGGTAAGCCATCGTGCAAAGCGTAATCGAGCCGGCTCGGCTGTATCTTGATCCATCGAGTGGAGGAAGGTTGGGACATGTGGATCAATGGTTTCTTTTGGGGAATCCCAGTTGCCTCGTTCGAGTCGATGGGTAATTCGTTGTTTCGAGCCAGTTCGTTCTTTAAGGTGCAGGACGGAGGTTCTTGCGGTGGGGAACGCTTTCCATGAATCAACGATCTTGTTGTTTTCTTGTTCCGCCTCGGGGTTCTGTAAACGCCATGCTGTAAAAATGGCAGAGTGTTCTTCGCTGGTGCGTGAGTCGAGTTCTTTGCTCATTGCGAGAACCGCGTCGTGAGTGACTGTTGATGCCTTTGGGGCCGGATCCGATGTGAGGCTGATGCGGCAGCAGCCAATCATGTCGCTCATGCGCATGACCACTTTGATCTCACCCTGCTCCGGTATTTTGATTGGCGTTTCAAGTTGAACCACTGCCACCGAGGAAGCATTGCGTTTCCCCAGGCCTCGATCTGCTTTCCATTGTGTCTGATCGTTTCCATCAATCAGATACGTCACCGGGCCGAGGGCCTTCTTTCCCTCATCTTGCTGCTCATCTGCCGAAGAATAATCAGCGGTAGCGTTGGTCAGTTCAAGTTTCTGCCATTCGCTAGTTGAAGCTTCTCGATAAAAGAGCTCGAGTTCTCTCACTGCCCAAGAGCCGACGGAATTCCTGCCGGGACCGTTGAATGGGAGGTCCGAATGGGTGAGTACCTCAAGCTGTATTCCGGTCACCTCAGCGTCGATGGATGGTTGTCCAATCAGGTAAACATCTGCACTGGTGTGACCAAGCATCAGGATGGAGAGATCGTCCGCCTCGTGAACCGGGTGGTTCAGTCCACTAACACTATTCATGTCGTGAAACCGAACCGGTGTCCATTCTGCAAGGCGCTGCTTGGTTAGATCTTCGAACGATTGAACCTGTTGTTCCCAATTGACGATCCGAGATTTGATCTGATTTTCTAGATCCTCGGCTGCACGCTTGATCTCACTAATGATGGCTTGCTGTTGGTCGGTGTAGATCCAGCTTTGAGCTTCGTAGCTATTGTTTAGGAAGGCGAATAGCCCGTAATACTCGGTCATGCTGATCGGGTCATACTTGTGACTGTGGCATTGAGCGCACTGAGTGGTCATCCCAAGTACAGCTTTTCCAACGCAATCAATCCGATCAAACATTTCGACCATCCGGAATTGCTCTGGAATGATGGCACCCTCTTCATTGAGCATGCTGTTGCGTAGGAATCCGGTTGCAACGAGTGTGCCTTGGTTGCCATCTGGAAGTAGGTCACCCGCGATCTGCTGAATGATGAATTCATTAAACGGAAGATCTTCGTTGATCGCATTGATCACCCATTCTCTCCAGACCCACTGCTCCCTTTTGAGATCCTTTTCGTAACCATTGGTGTCCGAGTAACGAGCTGCGTCCATCCAGTGCCTCGCCCATTTCTCGCCGTAGCGTGGACTGGTCAGTAGTTCATTTAGGGTGGCTTGGAGGCCAACCTCTTTGAATCGCTGAAGTTGCTCTGGAGTGGGAGGCAGGCCGATGGTGTCGAGGTAGAGGCGTCGGCAGAGCAATTGATCGTCCGCAGCGGGCGATCTCTGAATTCCTACCCGTTTTTGGACTCTCGCAACTAGTTGATCAATGGGATGTGTTAATGATGCTTCCTGTTCGCTGCTCCTAAGGTCCGCTTTTCTGGGCGCGACGAAAGACCAGTGTGTTGCGTACTTGGCGCCGTCTTCAATCCAATTGCTCAATAGTTGTATCTGCGCCTCGGATAATCGCGGATGATCTGGGCTCGGAGGCATCCGTTCGGATTCATCTTCTGTGGTTAGCCTGCGTATCAATTCACTGCGGTCCGGAGCGTTTGGGACAATGGTTGGGATTTCTGAATCACCACCTTCTAAGGCTGATTGCCTTTGATCGAGGCGTAAACCGCCTTCGCGTGTATTTTCATCCTGGCCATGGCACTGAAGGCAATGTTCCGCTAGGAGGGGCTGGATTTGATCAAGGAAAACATCCTTCGCCCCGTCATTCGCCTTGCATACTGCAGGATGGATGAGAGCCAAAATGAGTAGGGGGACTGGGTAACTAAATTTCATCAATCGATTCATGCGGTTTGCTATGGCGGTCAACGAATATGAGGATGCGATGCTACTGCGATTTGCGTCGATTCAATACCTTGGGAAAGATCGTGAATCGGTCCCGACTCCACAACAATATTCTACTCGAAAAGGTTGTCCGCCGTTAAAGAAGATTCAGGGTAATCATTGTTTGGATGCGCCTAGCTGTTGCGTCAATCGTATCAAGCTTGTCGTATGATAGGCAGGGATTAATTGGTCTATGATGTGAGACGGTGGGTATGAGATGTTGAGTGGTGTTTGGAGTCGCTCATCGAAACCGTCAACGTGTGTTGGATTCTATTTTCTGGAGTGAAATGAAGTGAGAGATAACAGGCTTCGACACCTGCTTGCTGCGGGGCAACCGACGCTCGGCACGCGAATTCTTTCCTCGTGGCCGACGGTGATTGAATTGATCGGACGTAGCGCCATGTTTGACTACGTAGAGTTTAGCGCTGAGTATGCACCGTATGACCACCGCGCGTTGGAAGAAATGGGGAGAGCGGTTGAGCTTTTTGATCATTTGACTGGCATGATCAAGGTGGAGCAGGAGTCGCGGACGCACGCCGCGGTTCGAGCGATTGGTGCAGGGTTTCAAAGTGTGTTGTTTGCGGATATTCGAAATGTTGAAGATGTGAAGGAATGTGTTCAGGCTGTGCGAAGCGAGCGCCCAGCCTCGGGAGGGTTACACGGGGTGAATTTGCAGCGAGCGAATCTGCTAGAGGCAGGTAGCGAGGAGTGGGCTGAAGCATTGGATGAAGTCGTCATTGTTTTGATGATCGAAAAGCGAGAGGCCCTCGAGCAGCTTGATGAAATCCTGTCTGTTCCGGGAGTCGATATGGTTCAGTTTGGACCCGCAGACTATTCAAATAGCATTGGTCTGACGGGTCAGTTTGGTCATCCGGATGTTAAGGCTGCAGAGCGAGTGATCCTTGAGAAAGCTAAAGAGCATGGCATTGCCGCTCGCGTTGAATTAACTGATTCTTCCGATGCCGCCGCCTACCTTGATATGGGAGTGAAGCATTTCAACGTTGGTTTTGATGTTCGCACGCTCTTTGATTGGTACTGTCGTGAAGGGAATACGATGCGATCGATGTTTGAAAAGGTTCAATAACTAGCAGGTACAGTCCATCAGGTGAGTTGCGTAAATCCAGTCACCTAGGCCGTTGCTGTGAAGAGAAGGTTTCGATGAAGATGCAAGCGAGTCGGCAATCAAGTGAAAGCATACGAGCGATTCTGAGAAAGAAATTCCGGCTCGTGATCAAGTTGATACTTGCGCTTTGCCTGCTTTCTGAGTACTCGTTTCGCTCGTCCAGTCTGCATGCACAAAATCCTGATTCATTTCTGACTGCAGAAGATGTAAAAGCCGTGAATCTGTACAGTGAGTTGCAATCGCGAGCTTTCCAAGCACTTGATGCGAGAGATCAGGTCTTGTCGCAGATCAAAGAGCCCGAAGCCATCAAATCCTATCAGGATCTTCAGCGACGCCGAATGATTCAAAGTCTCGGAGGATTTCCCGAAGCAGGTCCGCTTCATTCTGAAGTTGTCGGTAAGGTGGAGACGAGAGAATACAAGATTGAGAAGGTGATTTTCGATAGCCTTCCCAATCATCGTGTGACGGCCAACCTTTACCTGCCACAGCACGCGAGCAGCAAATCTCCAGTTCCAGGTATTGCCGTTTCAAGTGGGCACAGTCGAACCGCTAAAACCGCAGATTACAATCAGCGTTTTGGTGCAATGTTTGCAAGTCACGGGATGGCTGCTTTGGTCTTCGACCCAATTGGGCAGGGAGAACGATCACAGATATTACTGGACGATGGGCAAGTCGCATTTGGTGGAACAACCACTGAGCATCTGTTGCTGGGGATTGGCTCCACTTTAGTTGGTAAAAACACCGCAAAGTATCGTGTCTGGGATGGTATGCGGGCGATTGATTATTTGGTCTCTCGACCCGAGATCGATCCAGGGAAAATTGGTTACACGGGATGTTCAGGCGGCGGTACTCTGACCAGTTATGTGATGGCCTTGGATGAGCGTGTGGCATGTGCTGCACCTGCTTGCTATTTGACCACCTTTAGAAAACTAATTGAGACCATCGGTCCGCAAGATGCTGAACAAAACTTGTTCGGTCAGGTGAAAATCGGCTTGGATCAACCTGATTATGTCTTGATGCGAGCTCCCATGCCGACCTTGATCAGTTCAACCACTCAGGACTTCTTTGACATTGATGGTAGTTGGTTGAACTTTCGCCAAGCAAAACAGTTCTATGGACGTCTGGGGTTCTCTGAGCGAGTTGATCTGGTGGAGATTGAGGGGCCGCACGGAGTTCAGCCTGAGGGTCTGGCGACGATCACTCATTGGATGAAACGCTGGCTGCTTGGCGTTGATGAGCCGGTTGAACCGATCGAACTGGAGTTGCAGGATGCCGCTGCACTGCTGTGTACTTCAGGTGGACAGGTTTTGACTAGTCTGCCTGGGGAGCGTTCGGTGATCGATATTAACAACGAGATTGGTGAGGTGCTTGCTCAGCAACGATCGATTAAATGGTCAACGATGGGGCCTGATGAAAAACGCACCGTTGTAAGTGACGTGCTAGGAGTGAATTGGGATCAGCTCGATAAGCCTCGCTGGGTTTCTCGCGGTACTCAAGCGTGGGGTGATCGCCAGATCGAAGGTGGTTTGGTTGTTTGTGGAACTCGAAGGATTCCTACCGCAATCATCAGATGCTCTGAGCCTTCTTCGGCTTGGGCCATCCTGCTTCATGATCAAGGGATGAATGCAGCTGCTGCTTTAACCGAGTCCATGCAGCCGTTGCTTGACGCGGGTCGTAACGTTGTCCTTGTCGATCTTGCGGGGCAAGGAAAAACTGTCGAGGCTAAATTAGATCCGCTACTTACCGACTGGAAAACCTACTACCTTGCTTATCTTCTTGGTGAGTCGATGGTGGGCTTGCAAACTCGTGATCTCTTATCAGTGGTGAAGTTACTCAGTGAAGATGGCGGCTTCAATAAAACAAAGGCGACAGAAGATCTTTCTCTGACGATCTCAGCATCAAATTTATCCACTTTGGTGGCGTTGCATGCAGGAGTGATTGCGGGAAGTCATATTGCACAGATCACGCTTGCAGAGTTACCCGCCTCATGGACTGATATGGTTGGAACGAACACTCCGGCTGGAGTTTTGAGCTCCGCCGTGCACGGTGTGCTTCATCATTATGATTGGCCCGATCTCATCGATTTGGTCGGTGATGAAATGGTGCAAGTTGATCCGCTTTAAGGCGATTCTGCTTGTGTTTTCAAAGATAGGTTTGCCGAGCGTGGGGCTGTGTTACGTCTCGCGTTCCTTACGGTTTCGCAGTCCATCCGTTGATCTGAAGCCAGTCGGTGCCACGATCTTTCCACGTGCCGATCGCCGAATTTGGTCGTGATCGAGTTCCGTAACCATGTCCCCCGTTTTGATAGACATGAAGTTCGGCGGGGATCTTGTTTTGCTTTAGGGCTGCATAAAACATCACGGCACCGAGGGAGGTCGAGGCATCGTCGTGAGTATGGACAACAAAAGTGGGTGGCGTGGTTGAGTCGACTTGGATTGGTGAGATTAGGCGCTGGTTGGAGTCATCGTAAATTCGCCATGGGTAAATAAGGATTCCAAAGTCTGGGCGGTGAGATAGTTGGTCGACGAGATCCGCTGATGGGTATGTCGCATCCTTTGTTGTGAGGTGGATTGATGCGACCTGTCCGCCCGCCGAGAATCCCAGCAGACCAACCTGCTCAGGACTGATCTTCCATCGTTCGGCGTTAGCTCGGATCAAACGGATGGCTCGCTGGCTATCTTGTAAGGGACGCTTCCATGCTTCCTCGCGAACCTCACTGGTGCGATATCGCAGAACAAATGCTGTGATCCCAAGATCGTTGAGCCATTTAGCTGCTTCGGATCCTTCGAGGTCAGTCACCACGTAACGAAATCCACCACCTGGTAGGATCAGCACCGCTTTGCCGTTTGGTTCTTGTGCAGGAAAGACGTCGAGGGTTGGGTAGGTGATTTTTTCAACTCGCGTGATCAGTGGATTGTCCGTCTTGCGAGCGGCCAAGGCGGTTCCCGAATCTTTGGTTGATTCACCTGGTGCGGTTTGATCCCAAAGTGGCAGGTTCAGTGATGGTTCAATAGCATTGGGTGATTTTTCTTGGCCGATGCAATACCTGCAGTTTAGGTTGGCGAGTGAGGACAGCAGCAGGATGTAGGCGATTGTCGCCGAGTTCATTTTGGGCATTTAATCTTGACTGGTTAAGCGGAAGCGAAAATCGGAACAGGAGATGGGAGTCTGGAGCCGAGATGTTAAGTGATTGGATCAAGGTTGAGGTGGGACTTGGTCGCTCATCAAAATCTTCTCAATCGCAGCAATGGTCACTTGTGATGGGCGGAAGTTACCGGGGCGATTCCCTTGAGCGATCATTAGTGGAGTCCAGCCATCTTCGTTTGCTTGATTCCAGATGTCCTTCGACGCACCCCACTGGTTGAGTTTTTCGATCAGCTTTGGCCAACTTTTAAATGCCGCTCCGTGCATGACTGTTTTACCTTGATCGTCAATGCCATTAATCTCCGCGCCCAAACTGAGTAGGTATTTGACGGTTTGGATCGCATCCTCTTCGGTGCCGGCGGATTCGTCACCATCACTTAGTACGCCGATTCCCGTTGCGGCAAGAAGAGGGGTAACGTGATCTTGATTCACCAAATGAATATCCGCGCCGAATTCGACGAGCACTTTAAGCAGTGATAGGTCGCCGCTTTCGGCCGCCAAGATTGCGGGGGTGGCATCTGTTCTGCTTAGCCCGCTATGGCGAGTGGATTGTTTTTTGTGCCTGATGTTGATGTCAGCGCCTCGCTTGATAAGTTCCCGAACGAGGGTAAGGCTGTTGATTTTTCCCGATACATCTGGTGGCGGATCGCCGTCACCCCGAATCGGTTTACGAACCCAGGTGATGGCGTGTAAAGGCGCGTATCCAGTTGCGAGAGCGTTCGGGTCCGCACCTCGTTTAAGAAGTTCAATCGCCATTTCAAAGTGACCATTTTCAATCGCGAGTAGAAGTGCGCTCGTACCTGTTACAGGTCCTTTGGAGGCTTTCCGTTTGACTCGCATCGTTTCGTTGACATCGAAACCGTCTTCGAGAAAGCTGAGCACGGTACCAGTCTTTCCCTGACGCACCGCAAAGAAGAAGGCATTGAATCCTGAGGGCAAAGTGATCTGAGGGTCCGCACCATGTTCAATGAGCGTGTGGATTGCGGCCGTGTGTCCTTCTGCTGCTGCCCACATCATCGCGGTCTGGCCTGATGCTTCGGTGGCATTAACATCGGCACCGTGCTCAATTAGCTTTGACAGAATGACGGGGGATCCGGTGCGAGCTGCCGTCATCAGCATCGTCTCGCCGCCATTCAAACGGAGCTTGGCATTTGCACCCGCTCGTAAAAGCTGAATCGCGGTATCGGCGTCTCCAGCACTGCAAGCAATCCAAAGGACAGGAACTCCGTATCTGTTCGTCGCATTGGGGTTTGCCCCTGCGTCTAAGAGCTTTGTTACCCATTGAGTATTTTGGTTTTGTGCCGCCCAGTGAAGCGGTGTCATCCCATCAGCCTGAGTGGCATTAATGTCAGCGCCGTTTTGTAATGCCTCTGCAGCCTCACTGTACTGCATCGTTTGAATCAGATCAGCGAGTTGATTTTGTTTCTGTGTTGCAAGTTCTTGGCTGTTCGCTTGCGGAATTGGGACAAGGAATAAGGCAAGAAAGATCAAGCGGTTTGGCGGCAAGAAACCATTGGGTGAAAACATAGGACGTGTAGACTCAAGTGGATTCGTTAGAGAGAGCCTCGGTGGTGAATCTTGTCGAGATAGATTGGCTTAGCTTGCTTCAAAAAGGTCATCAATCTGGCCGTGGCTATCAGCAAATGACTGACACTGCGCGCCCACTTTGTTGAGCAGTGTTAGATGAAGATTGGCCAGTGGCGTTGGAGCTTCAAATTGGATGTGTCGACCGCCTCTCATCCGTCCCGCAGCTCCGCCCGCTACCAAGATTGGGAGATTCGTGTGATCGTGAACGTTCGGGTTCCCCATTCCACTTCCGTATAGGTAAAGCGAATGGTCCAGCAGATTGCCTTCACCTTCCGGAGTCGCTTTCAGTTTTTCGAGAAACTCTGCAAATAGCGAGACATGGAACTCATTGATCTTTGCGACCTTGGCAATCTTTTCAGGATTGTTGCCGTGGTGAGTCAGCGGGTGGTGTGGCTCATTGATCCCGATTTCTGTGTAGCTTCGGTTACTCGTTTCTCTCGCGAGCTGAAAAGTGATCACTCGAGTGATATCACCCTGTAGTGCCAACCGTTGAAGTTCGAACATCAGCCTAGCGTGCTCGCGATAACTCGTCGGTACACCGCTGGGGCGATCGAGGTCAATTTCAGGGGTGTCCCTCGTTTCAGATTCTGCTTTCTGGATCTGCCGCTCAACCTCTCGTATCGAAGTGATGTATTGGTCGACGGTTCGCCGGTCCTGAGGTCCAAGTGTTCGTTTCAGAGATTGAATCTCATCGTTCAATGCGTCGAGCAGGCTGGCACGTTGGAGAAGGGATTGTCGTCGTTGTTGGGCTGTCCCGCCTTCTCCGAACAGTGATTCAAAAACAAGTCGCGGGTGAGCTTCGGCGGGAAGCGGTGTGGTGGGCGATGACCAAGACAGGTTGTTTTGATAAACGCACGCGTAACCGTTGTCGCATTGACCTACCACTTGCAATAGGTCCATCGATAGCTCAAGTGATGGCAGACGAGTTTGTGTTCCGATGGATTGAGCGGCGATTTGGTCAGCGGTGGTACCGAGAAAGTAGTCTGTGCTTTCGGTTCTCTTGGCCTCGGCAGCACTCAGAAAAGCAGCGTTCGATGTCGCGTGAGTACCCGGGTAGGCGTTTTTTAACTCGAGATTACTGATTGCGGTGACCTGATCTTTTACCGACTCAAGTGGTTTTAGAATCGGAGAAAGATCATTGAGATCGCTCCCATTGGGTGGTGTCCAACGAGAGATGTCGCAACCCATAGGGATGTAGACATAGCCGATTCGTCTTAGGTGGTGCGGCGCTGCGGCGGTTGCAGCGGTCGCGGTCATTGCCGGCACCATGGCATCGAGAAGCGGAAGAGCTAGGGTTGCGCCGGTGCTTCTCAAGAAGGTACGCCGGGGTATTGATTTGCGTCGCATCATGATTCTGGCATTCTCATTCGAAATAGCGGACTCAGGACGATCTCTTCGATGAGCGAACTGATTGGGTAGCCATCTTGTGCAGTGTTGTCGATGATTCGTCGCACATGTGTGGCGTCAGTTGCTTCGATGCCACGTCCAAGTGCATAGGTGATGAGTTTTTCAGTCAAGGTTCCGGCAAGCACGTCGGCATGTTTGAGCAGGCCTTGCTCTAATTGTTCCATGCTTGTTACCGCAGTTCCATCAGGTAATGTGCCGCTCGAGTCGACGGGTAGCTCGGAATCGAGCTCTCTCCATCTTCCAATCGCATCGTATTTTTGCATTGCGAAGCCGATGGGGTCAATTAAACGATGGCATGTCGCACAAGCTTCGGCCTCTCGATGTTGTTTTAATCGCTTGCGAATGCTCGCCGATTGCACCAGGCTGTTCTCGTCCAGCACGGGGACATCCGGCGGGGGTGGGGGAGGTGGTGTGCCGATGAGGTTCTCAAGCACCCACTTTCCTCTGAGTACGGGAGAAGTTCGATGTGCGTAGGAGGTGACGCTCAGGATGCTGCCGTGACGAAGCAGACCACCGCGATGATTTTCTACCTCCAATGGAACCATGCGAAAGTGGCTTCCAAAAACTCCTGAGATTCCATAGTGCTTGGCGAGTCTTTCGTTGAGAAACGTGTAGTCCGCATCGATAAGTTGGCTCAATGGGAGCTTTTTCTCAATCAAGTTTGCAATGAATAGCTGCGTCTCTTTCTTGAAGGCTTGCCGAAGGTTGTTGTCGAAATTTGGATATCGCCTCGCGTCTGGATTCAATGAGTCGATATTTCGCAGATAGAGCCATTGGTCCGCAAAATTTTCACTGATCGCCGAGGACTTGGGATCCTTGAGCATTCTGCGAACTTGTTCTCGGAGAATTGACGGTTTGTGAAGTCTTTTTTCTCTGGCGAGTTGAAGCAGGGTGCCGTCAGGCACGCTACTCCAAAGAAAGAATGAAAGCCGAGATGCAAGTTCTGTATCGCTAATGGTGTATGCGTGATTTGGGGCGGCCTCTGCTGGATCCCTTTCGATGCGAAAAAGGAAATCAGGATGAATTAGCAGGTAGCTGATAGCGAATTCGATTCCGGCTTCGAAGCCGCCATCGGATGCAGCGGTTTTGTATTTTTCCATCACCTTCTGTTGGTCTTCAGCAGAGAGGCTACGGCGAAGTGCTTTCTCCATCAGACGGGTAAGGATTTTTTCCGCACAAATTGCGTTTTCAGTGGGGGCGTTAGGCCAAGGGGTGAGAACGGGGTTTCGAGTGGTCGTTTTACTTTCATCCTCCGAGGTTTCTTCTCGAAGTGGGCCGGTAATCGATACCTCGAAGATGGCTGGGCCAAGTCGGGGATGCCGGTACATGTTGTAGTGGACGTCGAGTGGTTGACGTTTGGTTTCCAGTAGCAGGGATGGCGACTTGATGAACGTAACTCCAACTCGGTGCGTACCAGCTTCAACCGGAATGGTCACTTGGAGATGCTGATCAACATTTTCGTGAGAAGGTTTTGTGTAGTCGTCCTGTTCGCCGCCACCTCCTCTAGGAGGATAGACGCGAAAGGATTTCGCAAGTGACCCATCGATGAGCAATTCAATATCGTGCGGCTTTCGCAGTCCTTCGACATGCTCATTTCGGTCACGGGTGAGTCGTATCGCAAACTCATATTTCCCTGATCTCGAAAAATAGTGTTCAGCGATGATTCCGCCCCTCGTTCCGAGTGGTAATCCTTCGACATGTTCTTCTTGGGTTTGGTCCGGCGGAGTTCGAATGGTCTTGGCATCGATTCCGCCGGTGTCGCTCTGCATCACCATTCGACTGATTCGCTGCGCGGCGGTGACGTAGCGTTGAACCAAAGAAGGGGGGAGTTCATTAACGGTGACGTTGTCAAAGCCATGGCTGATTTCATCAGCTGGTAGAAACCGGCTGGTGTCAACTTGGATTCCGAACAAATCCCGAATCACGTTCTGGTACTCGTGTCGTGTGAGTCGCCGGAAAGTGGAAGTTCGACCGACTTCTAAATGTTGTGCTGCGGCTTGATCGATGATGGTGGTTACTTGATTGATTGTGGCTTTTAGGATGGCGGGTGATGGTTGATCTGCATCGGGTGGAGGCATTTGACCCGCACTAAGTTTTCGAATCACCTTCTCCCAAGTCACTCGTGATGCAGGATTGGAAGGGGGAGCGATGTGAAGAAGATCCACGCCGTGATTTCCACTGGAGTCATCGTGGCAGGCAATGCAGTGATGATCTACAAAGTCTTTTAGATCGGCTGGTAGATTGGCTTGGTCGGTTTTCGCTTGAGATCCGTCGTGCTCTTGCGCCATGACCGTGTGATTGCAAGTCATTGCAAACAGAATCACCAACGTTCGTGTTGTGAAGATTGATTTGAGCATGCTGCAGAGGGAGAGGTCTAACGGCAGAACAGAACGTTTTTGATGAGTTTTTGCTGAGGTGATTCCGGTGGATTAAGGTGTGCCCTCAGATCCCGTGGATTCACTGAATCTTACCCGCTCTGTAAACGCTCAGGTTGTGTCCCGTTTCAAAATCTTGCTTGAAACTCAAATCAATCGGCTTTAATTCCTTACATTGGAAACAGCGTCGTCTTTATTGCTGATGTTCTCCGTGTGAGTGATTCCGATTTGGGTCGGAGTCTCTATTGGCTCATCTGGGGTCTGATGCGATTCGCTCGCCTTGTGGTCGGAGTGCGGATCCACCGCACATGTGCCACTCAGTCAGGTGTTGAAACCGAGTTTCGGTAGAACCCATGCATTGAGAATGAACCAGCCTGCAAAAAATCCTGACAAAATGAGGATGTCTTTCATCTGCTTGTTGCCTGTTTTTGGAGTTGATTTGCCGTCGTGATCGCAGTTTTGGCAGGATGTTGGTATTACCAGTAAATGCCAACTTTACGCGGCAGTGGTGGTTGTGATGGGTGGTTCAGGTTTTGCCGTTTCATAGCCTAACGATTTCCATGCGTTGTAGCCGCCGGTTAGGTGGAAGGTTTCAAATCCTGCACGTTGGAAAAGGCTTGCCGCGATCGCAGCGCGAGGGCCACCAAGGCATTGAGTGACGATTGGTTGTTCAATGTCGTACTGATCTATGTGTTCATTGAGTCGGCCCAGGAAGTCATGCACTGCACCAGCGATGATTCCCTCTTTCCACTCCAAATCGGATCGAACATCGATGAGCTGTACGGATTGAGTTTGCAGCTTCTCTTGAAGGGTTTCTGGAGTGATGGACTTGTAAGCCGGTAGGAGGTTGCGGGCAAGAGTCCGATCGTTTTTCGACAGGTAACCTTGGATATTATCAATTCCCATTTTATGCAGGATTCTTGTCGCTTCGCTGAAATGTGATTCATCGCCGAGTAAGTAGACGGGAGTGTTTTCATCAAGTATCCACCCCGCCCATGCTGCAAGCATCTCAAGTGGGATGTTGATCGAACCGGGTAAGTGTGAATTCTGGTAGTCGCTTGCTGCAGAAAGATCGATCGTGAATGCTTTGTTAGCGAATTCTATAATCTGTTTGTGACTAGCACTCTGAGGTTGTGGTAGGTTTTTCAGCAGCGCTGGTCCTTCTTTGTTCACCCGTTTCATGTTTGCGAAGTATTTGGGCGCTTCGGGTTGGTCTGCGAGGATATAGTTGACGAATGATTCTTCTTCGGTGAATTGTAAGGCAGGATTAAATTTCTTTTCGTAGCCAACGGTGGATGATGGGATTGCGCCGAGTCCTTTTCCGCACGCGCTGCCCGCACCGTGTGCCGGCCAGACCTGAAGGTAGTCCGGTAGTGCGGTGAACTTTTTAACGGATCGATAAAGATCCCGTGCTCCTGAATCTGCAGTGCCAACCAAACCTGCTGCTTCCTCAAGCAGATCAGGGCGGCCGATGGAACCGACGAAAATGAAGTCCCCAGTAAAGATCCCCATCGGTGCATCCGCACCACCGCCTTGATCGGTTAACAAAAACGAGATGCTTTCCGGTGTGTGTCCCGGTGTGTGAAGCACTTCAAACAAAAGATTTCCGATTTTGAACTCGTCGCCATCTATGACACGCTGATGGTTGTAGCTGTCAAGGTATTCGTACTTCCAGGCAGCCGGTCCTTCGTCAGAGACATAGAGTTTAGCACCGGTGCGATCCGCTAATTCCCTTGCACCTGAGACATAGTCAGCATGGATATGTGTTTCCGCTACAGCCGTGATTTCAAGACCTTCGCCCTTTGCGTAGTCAAGGTAGGCTTCAACATCGCGTCCCGGGTCAACAATGATTGCTGTTTTGGATCGTTGGCATCCAACCAGATAAGAAGCGTGAGCAAGCGAGGTGTCATAAAAGTATTTGAGCAACATGATTAGATTCCCTTGCTGTGGATGTTGTTGTGGACGGTGTTTACGGTCAACGTTGAACCGTTTGCTTGATTGACGAGTTTGTGTCCTTCTTTTGCGATAACAAAGCTGCCAATCGCAATCAGGAAGATGGCAAAGAGCGTTTGAAGTTTGGCTTGATTGAGGTGTGTGTTGATCAACCGGCCGACCACGCTTCCTAGGATGCCGATCGATGCAAAGATTGCGATCGTGTTGAAGTCCACCGATAGATTCAGCTGAGTGAGGTCATGCTGGTATTTCCAGAACCCAATGGATGACTTCGCTGCGATGATGACCAAGCTTGTTCCAATCGCTAAACGCATGGGAAGTTTTCCAAGGATCACCAGTGCAGGTACGATCAGAAAGCCTCCCCCGACGCCAACGAAACCGGTGATCATTCCGACAACCAGACCTTCCAAAAGCACAAAGGTAACTGGCGTGCGGCTTTTTCCGCGGTTGGAATGCTCGGCGTCGCATGACGGAGTCGCTAGAGGTTGTGCGACGTGATTTTTCTGTGATGGTGTGGCTTGGGTGCGACGCAGCATGGCGGTGGCTGCAACCAACAAAATGATGCCAAAAAAGACAAGCTGAATCAGCTCGTTAGCCAATCCGCCAAGCCAAGAGCCGATGTAGGTTCCCAACATGCCAGGGATGCCAAAGTAAACCACGCTTCGCCAGTCGATCTCGTGCTTGCGGCCATAGGGAACCGCGGCGACTAAGGAAATGATGCCTACAATCGCCATCGACTCAGCGATGGAAACCTTGCCGCTGTGGCCGACGAGGTAGACGAGTACGGGGACGGTGATGGCGGAGCCACCGGAGCCGATCAGGCCCAGGGTTAGGCCGATCAGGATTGCGCCGATCAAAAAACTAAGCATTTTGATTTTCGCCCTCTTGCTTGCTGACGCGACAAAGAAACTAATTATTCGATATGTCGGGAAGTGACGACATGTTTTGCCGAGAGAAGAAATGGAGCAAAGGTGGCTCCATTTGAGTCATTACTGGCCTGATACCTTCAATATATCGTGATCTCACGATATGTCAATGCAGTCTTTTCGTTTGCTTTTCTTTTTTTCTCTACGCGTTCAAGGTCGCTATCATGGTCAGCCCGTGGTCATTCGCATCATCGGCCATTGTGTCCCCTGATCGATTGATCTCGTCTTTTTAGGGGGAATTCAATGTCTAACGATCCCTCTCGCCCCAAATCTCAAAGGTCATTTCCTTGCTCCAGCCTCTTCCGTCATCACGGCGATGCATCAGTTTTTGTTGCTACAGAAATCCAGTCTTGGAGCGTCTACAACCGCTGCGGGCTGCAAAGATCACACTCATCGTGATGGCTTCGGCGATTCATTTTCTTGCCGCTGCCGGTTTGCTCGTTGCCTCCGAAGTAGTGGATCGTTCAAGTGAACTCAAGCTGATACGCGACGACTTTGGGCTGGCAGATGGCCCGGCATGGGATGGGGGCGGACTGATCGTTCCGGATGTCAAAGGCGACCGTGTCCTGCGGTATCAGCCAAAAACAGATCAATGGAAAGTATTGATCAAGGGAGCTGGCCGTGTCAGTGCCAGCTTCTTCAATCATGGCCGCATTTTTCTGTCGGATAACGGAGAGCAATCCCTAGCTTTTGTTGATGGCGTTAGAAAGGAGACCATTTGTCAATTTGGAACCGTCTCGGACAAGCTTCCTGCTGATAAAAAGCCGTATCGCCCAAATGATCTCGTGGTGGATGACCAAGGTGGTATTTTCATCACCATGACGGCTCGTGGTGAAGTGCTGTACGTTGATCCTTCCGGCAACGTCAGCGTTGCAGCATCCGATATTGATACTCCCAACGGCATCACGTTATCTCCTGATGGGACAACGCTCTACGTCGCATCCTTTGTTCCCAAGCAAATCATTTCTCTTGAGGTTTCTGCACCGGGCCAAATTGAGGGGCGACAGTTGTTTGCAAAATTGGACTCTGGTCCGGAGCGAGGAGCTGACGGCATGTCGATCGACCGAGCTGGGAATGTTTATTGTGCTGGGCCGGATGCGATTTGGATCTGGAATCCCACAGGCGAATTGATCGACAAAATTGTTTGTCCCAGCAAGCCGATCAATTGCGCCTTTGGCGACTCAGATATGCGATCTTTGTATGTGACCTGTATGGGTGGTCTTTACCGACAACGCATGAAAGTGAGTGGCTGTTCACCTCGGCCTCCCAACCTAAAGTTGCAGCCCACCTCGAGTGCACCAAAGCAATTGCCTACAGGGACGCCCAGCACGTTGGTTCCTCCTGAAGTGAAAGCGTCTTGGAATGTTGTTTACGCGCAGGATGGTAATCGCAAGCTTCTCGCGGACATTTACTCTCCCATCGCGAAGCCGTCGCAAGAACTTCGGCCGGGATTGATTGTGGTCCACGGAGGTGGTTGGCATTCGGGTGACAAAACGAAGTTCCAGTCGCTTTCAATTCAGCTCGCGGAAAAAGGTTACGTTGTTGCTTCCATCGAGTATCGCCTAGCAGATGAAGCTGCATTCCCTGCGGCGATTCAAGATTGTTTTGCGGCAGTGCGATACCTGAGGACGAATGCAAAAAAACTACATCTCAATCCATCCCGAATTGGTGCGGTGGGAGGGTCTGCAGGTGGTCACTTAGTCGGCTTGATGGCCTCGGGCAGCAAGAATCCACGCCTCCTCGGAGGATCCGGAGATTTGCGGCAAAGTTCGCGTCTGCAAGCAGCGGTGGTGATGGCAGGGCCGATGGAGATGCTAACCGGTTCGGTTGCGGATCGTTCTCGTAGCGTCCCACAGCAGTCCAATGCGAATCGATGGTTACGGGCCACGGTCGATGAGGCTCCCGCCCTTTACGCCGACGCGGATGCCTTCAAGCAGATCGATGCGGAAACGTGTCCGATTTATTTTCTCGTTGGAGAGCATGATTTGCCGGAGCGAAATCAGCCATCGAGGGACAGATTAACCGCTCTCGGTATCGAAACTGGAGTCAAGGTATTTGAAGATGGGAAGCACGGTTGCTGGAACCGTCTGCCTTGGATTGAGCAGATGGTGGACGAAATGGATACTTTTTTTGAAGGTCATCTGTAATCTCGAGCCTTCTACTGCGTTAAACTTTGCATCACCAAGGTGACACGATTCGAATTGATGAATTGACCAATCAAGCTTTTACGGCAATCCAAGCATCACGGTAATTCGCTTCGTCAATCCATCTCGAATACTGATGGAGCTGAATGTCTCGGGAGAGCGATAGAGCTCCATCTTGGTAAACTTTATTTTTTAGTCTTTTGTTAACGTTATCTCTAATTGCTGTTTTCACCATGCAACGCTTTGTCGCTTCGGCTCTGATTGCCTTCTTGCTCGTCATCCGATTGGTCCAAGCCGAGGTGTTTATCACACCGGAACAAGCGGCCTCCGATCCAGATTATCAACTGCAGGGTGAGTATCGCGATGCTACTCGAGGGCTGCAGGCAATTGCTTTGGGCGACGGCGACTTCAGTGTTGTGGTCTACACGGGTGGGTTACCCGGGGCTGGCTGGAACGGAAAAGACAAACAGGTTTTCGAGGTTGATTCCGCTGGGCTCGAATCTTTAATCGACCAATTTGAAAAGGTTGAGCGTCAAAGTTCGACGCTCAATGCAAAGCCACCCGCGGGTGCGGTTGTTTTGTTTGATGGTTCCAAAGAATCTTTGGCGGACCATTGGAAGCCGGGTGCAAACATCTCCGATGACGGGTTGTTGATGCAAGGTTGCACGAGCCTTGACACTTTTGGCGACTACTCAATGCACCTTGAGTTTCGGCTTCCGTACATGCCTGAAGCACGGGGCCAAGGTCGTGGCAACAGTGGGCTTTATCATCAGGGGCGTTACGAAACTCAGATCCTTGATTCCTTTGGTCTCGAGGGGAAGAACAACGAGGCGGGTGGAATCTATTCGATTCGTGATCCTGATTTGAACATGTGTTTTCCCCCTTTGACTTGGCAGACCTACGACGTTGATTTTATTGCTGCTCGGTATGACGATGACGGCAAGAAGGTACAGAATGGAAGACTGACCGTTCGCCTTAATGGTGTGGTCGTTCAACAAGACGTCGAGCTTCCCAAGTCAACCACCGCGGCACCTGTGGGCGAAGGTCCGGAGGACGGCCCGATCTACCTGCAAGACCACGGTAATCCAGTACGGTTTAGAAATATCTGGGTGTTGCCGCGTGACTTATCAGCCGAAGCGAGGCGTCCAATCGTTCCGTCATTCGAGAGGTTTCACGCAAGTGGACAGGATCCCATCGAGGCCGGCCGATTGCTTACCGGTGACCTGAACTGTGTCGCCTGCCATGATGCCTCTGAGTCTGTTTCTCGCTTGATCTCGGTAAAGCAGGCGCCTCGATTGGATCGTGTGGGAACGCGAGTGAAGCCAGAATGGATGATGAAGTTCATTGCTAACCCGCATGAGGTGAAGCCTGGAACCACGATGCCGAGTCTCTTGAGTGCTTTGCCGGAAGAGGAGCGAACCGCAGCAGCTTTGGCACTAACAAATTATTTGGTTGGTACCGACGTGGTCGTGTCATCGGCCAATCGAGCAGACTTCCGAGCCGGAGAACGTTTATTTCATGAGTCTGGTTGCCTCGCATGCCACGCACCGCAGGATGGACGCGAGCACCAATCACCTGGTGCGGTGCCGTTGGTTAATCTCGGTGACAAATACTCGAGAGGTAGTTTGGAAGCCTTTCTAAAAGATCCAATTGCGGTTCGTGCATCTGGGAGAATGCCTCGTTTGGATCTCGGTGGAGATAATTGGCGTCACGTTGCGCAGTACCTGACAGGTGACGAGTCAGTTGTCGTGACATCCCCTCGTGATTTCCCCAAAGAGCCGAATCTTCGGTTTAAGTCTTACCACTTAAATGTGGATCAATTACCAGACTTGGATGATCGCGAGCCCGACGATACTGGTGTTTCCCGTGGCTTGGATATTCGCGTTGGAAAACGCGACGAGTCTGTGGTTCTGAGATTCGATGGCTTTCTTCCCATTGCGACTGCTGGACGTTACACATTCCGACTTTCATCCGACGATGGTAGCCGACTTTACCTCGACGGTAAGCCGATCATCGATAACGATGGTGTGCATCCCAATACCGGTAAAGAAGCGAGTTTGAATTTGAGTGTTGGAGTGCACGAGTTTCGTGTCGACTACTTTGAAAAAGGCGGCGAGCAAGAACTGTCTCTTGATTGGGCTGGGCCGGGAATCAAAGCGGGTGGAATAGATAAGGCACTTGTGATGAATCGTGATGCCACGATCGAGCCGGCCGTGATTGTCAGTGATGAGCCGGCTGGTCCTGAAGCGTTTGTTTTTAATCCAGAACTGGTTCCCGTTGGACGCGAACTCTTTTCGACACTCGGGTGTGCAGCATGTCATCAACGAAGCGAGCAGGGGCAGCAGGTGGCTTCGCAACTCAAGGCACCTCCGCTGGATCAATGCAACTTGGATAATGGTTGTTTGAGTGGAGGTGAAGGTACAACAAGTCCCGGATTTGATTTGAATCCTGTGCAAGCTGGCGCGATCACTCAGTTTGTAGCCGCATCCAAGGGAGAGGGTCTGGTCGCGGATTTATCTGCAGAGCAAAGCCTGGTTTACGAGATGACATCACTGAATTGTTACGCATGTCACGAGCGAGGCGATCGCGGTGGCGTGGAACCGGGCCGTAATCCGTTCTTCACAAGTGCGATCCCTGAGATGGGTGATGAAGGAAGGCTCCCGCCTCCGCTAGATGGAGTTGGCGATAAGTTGCGAGATGATTGGATCGAGCAAGTGATTGCTGGGGGTAATAAGAGTCGTCCCTACATGCGAACGCACATGCCTGGATTTGGTTCTGAATCCGCCAAACGTTTGGCCGGGATTTTCAAAGAATTGGATATGAAAACGGAAGCCGATCTAGTTGGTACGGATGAGCCGGCCAATCAGCAGGTGACGCTCGGACGAAAGATGGTGGGAGCGAAGGGGCTCGGTTGTGTGGCCTGTCATACCTATGGCAATTTCAAAGCAACCGGGATTCAGGCGATAGCTTTGGATACGATGACCAAGCGGATTCGTGAAGATTGGTTTCATCGCTACCTACCCAATCCGCAGATCTATCGTCCAGGCACAAGAATGCCCAGTGGATATCCCGAGGGCAAAAGCACTGTGACGGATGTTTATGGTGGTGATCAGCAAAAGCAGATCGCTGCAATGTGGGCTTTCCTATCCAAAGGTGACAAGGGCGGTGTGCCTGAGGGAATCACGGGTGGCATGATTGAGCTTAAGCCCGATCATCGCCCCGTCATTTACCGTAACTTTATCGAAGGTGTTTCACCGAGGGGTATCGCTGTGGGGTATCCAGAAAAAGTGAATCTTTGTTGGGATGCGAATCAATTCTCCTTGGCGTTGATCTGGCAAGATCGATTTATTGATGCGAGTAAGCATTGGGTTGGTCGAGGCCCGGGGAATCAGACACCACTTGGCGGAAACCCCTTTGGCTTTGAGAAGGTCTCGCCAGTTGCGACGCTGACCAGCGTCGATCAAGTTTGGCCCACTGAAGCACCTCGCGAGAGAGGGTATCGTTTCCTTGGTTATAAGCTCGATGAGCTTGGACGTCCCACTTTCCGTTATCAATTACCTGGGGCATCGGTCGAAGATAAATTTGTTCCGGTAGTTGGGCGAATCACTTCGTCGATCACGCGTGAGATAACGATTTCGCCAAAGGATCTTCCTGAGGGTGAGGAGTTGTTCTACCGAGCAGCGGCAGGCGACCTGAAGCTAGAAGCCGATGGTAGGTATCGCCTTAATGATGCGATGCTAATCGAGGTGAAATCCACGGGGGCCAACGCTTTCATTCGCCAGTCGGAAGGACAGTCTGAATTGTTGGTTCCTTTGGATGGAGTGACCACTGTCGAGCAGCAGATCGTTTGGTGATCCGGTGGTTTTTAGGTCGGCCTCGGCGAGAGGTTCGACAATGGTTGATTGGCTTGCTCGTTGTAACGGAGTGAGCCGTTGTTGATTCGTTTTTAATTCCTAATCGCTTTCCTAACTAAAACGACAATTATTATGCTTCGTTTTGCTTTGATCTTATCGCTCATCGCTTTCACAGGGTCGTCGCTTGTGCATGCTCAGGATGCACCGACGGAAGCTGACTATTATCCGATCACACCATTTGAGATTCCTGAGGGTGTGGTGTTGGAAGCATCTGGTTTTCAAATGATGCCCGATGGCAAGATGGCTGTCTGCTCGCGACGCGGCGAGGTGTGGATGATCAATGATCCATTTTCGCCGACGGTTGCTGCGTCGCAGTTTCAGAGATTTGCACATGGCTTGCATGAAACGCTCACGCTTGCGTACCGCGATGGTTGGCTTTACACCACGCAGCGATCAGACGTGACGAGAATGCGAGACAGTGACGGAGATGGATTGGCAGATGAGTTCGAAGTTGTGAATGATGGTTGGGGGATCAGTGGAGATTACCACGAGTATGCATTTGGATCGAAGTTCGATAAGAACGGTGACATTTGGGTCGTTCTGTGCTTGACCGGTTCCTTCAGTAGTTCGGTTCCTTATCGCGGATGGTGCGTGCGGATTAATTCTGAAGGAGAAATGATTCCCACTTGCAGTGGCGTTCGGTCACCCGGAGGGATTCGAGCGAATCATCTCGGCGACATGTTCTACACAGATAATCAGGGTCCTTGGAACGGAACCTGTGCACTGAAGCACCTGCCCGAGGGTAAGTTTGTCGGACACCCCGGCGGTTTTGAATGGTACAAGCTGGCGGAGCCTTTTATCGGTCCCCGTCCTGAGGAACCAACCAGTGGTAGCCGCTTTATGACCGAGGCCAAAAAACTGCCCCATTACGAACCACCAGCCGTTCTTTTTCCCTATAACAAAATGGGGAAGTCTGCCGCAGGGATCGCATGTGACACCACAGACGGTGAGTTTGGTCCATTCAAAAATCAAATGTTTGTCACCGACCAGTCCTACAGCACCGTGATGCGATGCTACCTCGAGAAAGTGCAAGGTCATTACCAAGGAGCATGCTTTCCCTTCCTCGAAGGTTTCAATAGCGGTTCCCTCGGGCTTGAGTTGACCCCCAATGGAAAACTATTTGTCGGTGGGACCAATCGTGGTTGGGGTTCGCGAGGACGTAAGCCTTTTGCGATAGATCGCGTCGATTGGACCGGCAGAGTTCCATTCGAGATTCATGAGATGCGTGCCAAACCCGATGGCTTTGAACTCACTTTCACCGAGGCAGTTGATTCAATCACGGTCGAGGACACCGCTTCCTACGCCATCAGTACCTACACCTACATTTACCAGTCAGCCTATGGCAGTCCCGAGGTGGATCACACTGAGCCAAAGATCACCAAGGCGGTTGCCGGTGCTGATGGTAAGAGTGTGAGATTGTTCATCGATGGACTGCAGGAAGGCCATGTGCATGAACTGCACAGCGACGGCGTGCGAAGCCGATCAGGCTTGCCGCTGTTACACAGCGAAGCCTACTACACGCTTAACTACCTTCCGACTGAGTGACCTCATTCCGTTCGGAACTCAAGCCAGTCGACGTTCATCAGGCCTCCTCGGTTTTTCTCGTTTTTGAAGACGAGGTAAAGATCGGTGTTTCCAGTGGAGGCCTTCAGAGGCGCGTTGATGGTGTGGAATGCATCCCACGAACCGTTAACTTCGACTTCGGCGGAACCGAGGACTGGTCCATCCGCCGAGTCCCTGCGTACCTCGATTACGCCGCCTGCACCGGCACTGGTGACACTGAAGTCAATACTTGAGACGCGGTTAAGTGAGATCCGATTGAACTTCAGGTAGCCATCATGCTCGATTCCTCCCATGAATGTTTTGCCTTCGGCTTTGTCGGAACTTAAGCGTTGGGTGCCTTTGATTTGGTCGGCTGACTCTGCTTGCATATGGCGATTGCGTAGGAGAATCTTGGTTGACCCTGCTAGCTTCGGCAGGTTGTCACGCCCTAAGTCGACGTAGGTTGCTTCGATCTCGATCGCCCCTTTGAGCTTGGATACATCAAGTTCGTTGCGAAAACCGACCGCGGTTGGATTGGATGAATCCGCTGTGACAGAGTAGACAAACTCAACCATCCTCAGAACCTCAGTGGGTGTGTGTTGCAGGTGGGGTAGCATTCCAACTTTTCCCCAAACACCGGTCGATCCATTGAGTACTCGCTGAACCGATTTTTCAATTTGATGTGGGTCGTTTCGGTATTTGTCGGCAACCTGCAAGAAGCTGGGGCCAACTCTCGGGCGGTTGATCGCGTGACAATTGAGACAGTCACTTTTGCGGATCAACTCAAGACCTGGGTCAACGATTGCATTCTCTGCCGTCTCAAGACTGGCTTGCATCGCTTCAACACTAATTCGAGAACTTGCAGCACTGTCAATGAATTGAAGTTCTTGTTCCTCGGCGAGAGCAGGGTCGTTCGTTCCGTCCTCGAAGTCGGTGACCGTCATTCGGTAGGTGATAGGTTCCGAAGGATCAAAAAAGTCACCATTTTGTGGGGTAAGGAATTCAATGATGGGTCGAGCGTTACCAACGACGATCGGCATGGAGGTGGAATCTTCGCCTCCATTGCCGTCGTTGCTTACTAACTTGACGGTGTAGACGCCGGGTTCGCTAAATGTGAAGTCAGCCTCATCCCCCAATCCCAGTTCAAACGGTTGCGAGTTTTCGATGTCATTCCGTACCGCTGTCCAGCGGTGGTTCAGTTTATCTCCGTCTCGATCGAATGATTTTTTGGCCGATAAATGAACGGCTAGTGGTTCTCGCCCCACAGTGTGGTCTGCAATGGCGACTGCTTTGGGAGATCGGTTGCCGCGAACATAGTCGATGCGAATCAGTTTGGCGTCAGGGTTCACGCCCCACGTTTCGCCATACTCAATGATGTACAGTGAGCCCGATGCATCAAATTGAAGATCGATGGGGCGGATGAAAGACATCTCGGGTAAGAATCGCTCAACGCTTTCTAGATCACCTTGTTCATTCAGGTGAACGGCATAGATCATGTTCCTTGACCACTCAAAGGCGAACAACGTTGAGTCGTAGCTTGCGGGAAATTGATTGTCCGCTTTACGTTGCTCATCAAAGTAGTAGACCGGCCCAGCACAAGCGGTTCTGCCACCTGAGCCAATCGCTGGGAAAAGATCGGTGGCACCGCCTGGGTAATAGATCATTGCCGGTTGAGCCGGTGGGAGTTTTGTGGAGCCAGAGTTGTTGACCGACTGATTCTCGGGGTGCAGCGGGTCTTGCTGTGATCCAATTTCACCTGTGTTGAAATTGACCATGTGGTAGGCAAAATTGTTGCCGATGAAATAGGGCCAGCCGAAGTTGCCCGCCGATCTCGCTTGATTGATTTCATCGTAGCCGCGTGAACCCCGGGGGCCATCCTGGCCAGCATCCGGTCCGACGTCACCCCAGTACAGAAAGCCCGTTTTCTGATCGACATTGATACGCCAAGGGTTCCTGCATCCCATGACGTAGATTTCAGGATGCCCAATGGAACCATCCTTAGGAAACAAGTTGCCATCAGGAATGGAGTAGCTGCCATCTGCTTCGGGGTGAATCCTGAGGATTTTTCCGTTGTAGTTTTTTGTGTTCGCAGAGGTGCGTTGCGCATCCCAAGGTCCACGGTTTTCTCTCTGGTCGATCGGGGCATAGCCTTGCGAGTCATTGAACGGGTTGGTGTTGTCACCCGTTCCGATATAAAGGTTTCCATCTGGGCCGAATTCCAAGGAGCCAGCATGGTGGCAACATTCGCGTCGTTGCTCCTCATACTTGAACAGAATCTTCTCGCTTTCAAGTTCCAGTTTGCCGTTCTTGAAGTCAAAACGGCTAACACGCTGCCCAGAAAAATCTGGTGGGGAATATTGAAGGTAAATCCAGCCGTTCTCTTCAAACTTGGGATCCAAAGCGAGGCCGATTAGGCCGTTCTCTTGCTCGGTAGTGACTTCCAGTTTGCCAATGGTTTGGATTTCACCCGTTTCCGGATTCAGGTGCTTGATGTTTCCGCTAATCTCGATCAAGAAAATAGTGCGGTCAGGCGCAATGGCTAGTTCCATCGGTTGAACCAGATCCGTTGCGACAATGTGTTTTTCAAATCGTTGCGGGTCGACTGTCTCAGCTAAGCAGTGAAATCCCGTGCTGCTCATGACTGCAAATGCGGCAACAGCGTGAGTGACTTTGGAGCGTATTCGCGATAAGGGAACTGCGGTAAGCAAAGTGCGGAGCATGTCTAAGGATTCCGTAAGTGAAAAGCGATTCACGCCAGTGTTGAACGCCAGAAAATACTCAACCGAACTGGATTAGGGTACATCAACTTGCGAACAATTTCATTCAGCTTTTACTTCTTTATTGTTCCTGTCACATCCTCACCTTGCCTGTGGGGGTTGGCTGACGAGCTGTCTTAAAGCTTCGGTGACTCTGACTGCTTGCTGCTCGCTCATCTTAAGAAATCGATCGCGTCCCTGTGTGTCTGGTGTAACGTGGGTGTCTGATGTAACGTGGGTGTCTGATGTAAAAACTGTGTATCCATCATTTTCCGTGCGGACACTCCCTCGCCCGCTAAGTGTGAAGTATGCATCATTGGGACGGACGGCATAGAGAACACTGGTTAGATCCCAAGACGGTCGGTCATGGTTCGGCCCACTATGAAGTAAGTATGCTTCCTTGACGATGTGTTTCGATGCGTATTCAAAGTCTCGGGCAATGCTCTCTCGCGGGTAGGCGACACGGATACCAATATTAAAGTCACTCCAAATAACGGGGCAATCATTTGGCCATTGATCGCAAAATCGCTGCATGGCACCGATGCCGTTTTTAACGTTTGCTTCGAGGTAATGGTCGTTGCCATTTACCGGCTCAAACGCACCTGCCATGACGGACACAAGACGCACCTTTTTGCGAACAAGTTGTTGACCCGTGAGCGGGCTGATTTGATCTGCTGGGGATTCGATTAGATCAGCTAGGTTGGAGGCGAGTCCGACTTGAATGATTACCATTGACTGATCTGCCGCCGCAGACAGTGTCTTGCGGAGCAACGTGACCGCATCGGGGGCCTGATCGCTGCTGGTAAGGTCATGGGGATAAGTGAGGCGATTTTGCGTTTTATCTTTGCACAGATGCAGGTATTTACTCTCGCGTCTTTGTGCGTTCCTCGTCACACCAATCGGGATGTCTGGCCGTCCGTAAAAAGTGTTCACGGCATCGGTGAAGGGGGCAGTGAGTGGATTGATTTTCGAGATGGTGATCGCGTGGATGATGCATTCTCCACGATCCGCAAGTGTGTGAAGCATTGCGAGTGCGAGAACGTCATCCACATCACCTGAGATATCGGTATCGAAAATGACGTTTACGGGCTCCGCTGCAGAGACCTCGGGGGTTTTGCAGGCTTGCAAAGTTGCGAGGGCAACGGCAAACGCGGTGAGCATGCGATAGAACACGGATCTGTCTTTTTTGGGTGTGAGGATTAAAGGTGGGCTAGAGATTCTTAGCTGCGTGACCTGTTGAGTAAGGATGATCTTGGTGTGTCTCAAAAGGCGTTATTCGGTTGCTGCGTTTCGACTGCTGCGTTTCGATTTGTTATCAGGAACGAGGTGGTGTTGCCAGTCGCGCGTCGACCTCGCTGAGATACTCCTTCAAACGGGTTGTGAGTCGATCGGCAACTTCAGGTTTTTGTTCAGAGAGATCTTTTGATTCTGAAATGTCAGCTTCCAGATCATAAAGCTCAACGCGATCTGTCTCGGGGAACCAAAGTAATTTATTGCGTCCAATTCGAATCGCCGAGTGAGGGTGTGTCTTGCTGACTTTGAAATCACTCACACCAATCTCTTCGATGGCAGCGGCGTATCCCGTTTCTGGGTGGTAATAGGGGAAGTGCCAAATGATTTCTCGTTGGTGTTCCCCCTTTTCTTTTCGTGCCTCTTTGCCCAACAGAGCATTGGCGAAGCTTTCCCCATCAATGTTTGCATCTAAGTTAGGGTCGGATGAGTCTTGGTGGCATAGTTCCAGAAGGGTTGGCAGGATGTCGTAGCCAACGACTGGTTGATCGCAAACTGACTGTTTGGGTGTTTTGCCCGGCCACCTCGCGATCATTGGGACGCGAATCCCTCCTTCGTAAAGATTCCATTTTGAGCCGCGAAGGGGGCCGTTTGCGGTGTGCTCTGGGTGACCGCCGTTGTCAGAAGTGAAGATTACTAATGTTTCTTTGTTGACTGAAACTCGGTCAACGGATTGTAGAATTTGCCCAACGTGGTGATCGAGTGTTTCAACGAAAGCTGCATAGCGGATGCGTCGTTCTCTCGCGGGCGAATGTTTGGGGATTTTTGATTCGTATTTTTCGATCAGCCACTGGCAGGTTGTCTTAACCGGGGTGTGGACGTGATAGAGAGAGGCGAGATGGAACCGCATGGAATCATCCTCGGCACTCTCGATGGACTGACAGATTTTTTGAATCAGTGAATCGGTGGGGAACTCGCCCAGTTTTCGTTTGACGCTTGGTTTCTTTTCGTTCCAAGCGTAGGGATGTGAGCCGAAGTCGTTAATGGTTCCGTCAAAGCCTTGACTCGCCGGACCGTGGGTCGGACTCCAGCCGAGGTAGCCCCCATGGTGTGCATTGAGGTGCCACTTGCCGGCGAAGGTGGATTGGTATCCGTATGGATGGAGCACTTCAGCGATCGTTCGGTGATTGAGTTGTAGGTTCAGCTGAAATGGTGGTGCGTGGAGTAGGGTCGGTTGGTCGATTGATTGAGATCCCGCGGCATTTTTAGTGACAAATTCAAACCCCAGCCGAGCCGTCGTCTTGCCGGTCAGTAGACTCGCTCTTGACGCCGAACAGATTGGTGCGGAAGCGTAGGCGTTGGTGAATCGCATTCCTGAATTGGCCAAGCGATCGAGATTTGGCGTCTCGTGCCAGGGATGGTCGTAACAGCCTAGGTCGGACCATGCCAAATCATCGGCGAGGATTAGGACGACATCCGGTGGTCGCTGGTCTAGTGGTCGCTGGTTTGCTCGAGCAGTGGAGAGCGGTGATGTTCTCCAAGTTGCCAAAGAGAGGAACGCTATGATTAGCAGTAGAGGTCGTGATAAAGAACGACGCGATGATGCGGTGAACTCAGTTTTATCCACGGGTTCATGAAATCCTTATAACTTTTTCTGTTGGTGTCCCCCTGACGTTGGCCTTGAGGTTAGTTAACAGTGAGGTTGATGGTGAAGCACCCTCACCAATTTGGTTGAGTTGATTCAGAAAACGTGCCAAGCCTTGGCTTCCATGGTTTGAACGATTTCCGTATCACCTGCACGTCTCGCCAAGTCGTAATACGCATAGGGGTATTTGAAGACGTGTCCGATTCCCACAGACCGATCGGGACGCTTCTGCCAGTAACTTGCGTCGAGAGGGCGTAGTTTCGTGGCGAGGTGATCCTTGATACGCCGATCCTCATCGCTCGGACCCTGCCGTGTGACCGTCACATATTTGCAAAATGCGGTTCGGCAACTCTCGGCCCACTTTGCATCACCCATCGATGCCAGTTCCACAAGTGCATGCCCAAAGGTCATCATGTGGCCCGCAAAACCTTGCCCGAATCCAACGAACCGGTCGATCGCGTCACTGGCCTCGGTCAGGATGAATTGCGAGATCGCCGCTTCATCGGAGAACGAAGGTGGATCAACCTCTGGAGCTGGATCAATATCTCGCCAGGGAGTGAATTTGTCGATCAGTTCACACACACCATCAACCCTTTGGTAGGTCGCTGATTCAGGATCGAGACGAAAAGCTTTGATCGCAAGCATGGCAAAGATCGCATTGTGGCCAACCTGCAGTAAGGTATCTCCACGCGAGGCCAGGGTCTCACCGATTCGCTCGATCGCATTTGGGTCTTGTTTCTCTTTTGGGAAATCTTTGCAGAGCTTGGTTGAGCTGTAGTTGAGGTCGAGTAATTCGGCAATGCGTCCTTGGGCGGTTGGGTCATGCACGTAATCGGAACAGAGGTAATGAGCAGAAATCAATGCTGCCCCACGATGACCGTCTGCGAAGTAGTTCATTGAAGGCGAGCGTGCCAATGCATTGAGGCCAAGTTTCAAAAGTCGGCGTTTAGCCAGATCTGCTGATTCCGGAGAGGTCTCGGTTTGGGCGGTTTCATTTTGCACATTTGTTTCCTCCGCATTGCCCTGATTGGCAAAAAGGGTGCAACCCCCCGTGATCGCAACCAGTTGCGAATGGAACTGCCTGCGACTGAGCGTTTGCGAATTGGATTGATCGGATTCCACTGGGCGACCTCGCGAAAACAGGACTTGCTGAAGATACATCTGCTGCTGGCTTGATACCTAGAACGGGACCGTGGAGTTCTCTAATCAACGCCTCGGCGACTCAGAGCCGTTTGTGATATGTTTTACCTTTTCAGGTGAGACGCTGGGGTGAGAACTTTTAAAAGAAGCCCCTAAAAGCGTCGAAGCAAGCGAGTTCTTGACTTGATGCTTTTGATGGCCGGTTTAATAAGAGAATTTGGATGAATCTTTTTCGGGTAATGTTTCTCATTGTGTCCCTGATCGCTTGCGATGTTGTAATTGCTGATCAGCCACCTAATGTGATCTTCTTTTTCACTGATGATCAAACAACAAGCACGATTGGGTGTTACGGTAATCAGATCGTGCAGACGCCCAATATCGATATGCTCGCACGCGAAGGGACGCGATTTCGCAATGCTTTCGTGAGCCATTCCATTTGTTGGGTCAGTCGAACCACGGTGCTCAGTGGTTTAACGGGACGGACTTACGGCACCCCAGGTAACCATGATGTCGCGCAGGCAGGCGCCGTTGCGACTCTCTATACCGATCTTTTGCGTGATTCCGGTTACCGCACAGGATTCTTTGGTAAGTGGCATGCCAAGATGCCAAAGGGGTATCGGCAGCAGGACCACTTTGATGAATTTGAGGCGATTGGACGCAATCCGTTTTACAAGAAGCAGGCAGATGGATCGTTACGTCACGAGACGGAATTGATCGTGGATCGGGGCATTGAGTTCATCAAGGAACAGCCAAAGGACAAACCCTTTGCGTTGAATCTTTGGTTCAATGCCTGTCATGCTGAGGATGGTGATCGTCGTCCGGGCATCGGCCAGTTTCCGTGGCCACGCACAACCGATGGCATGTACGAGGATGTCACGATTCCCCCGCCACGATTGGGAGATCAAGGCATCTTTGACGAGTTGCCTGATTTCTTGAAAACCACAATCAATCGCGAACGTTACTTTTGGCGTTGGAATACAGAAGAGAAATATCAAACCAATGTTCGCGCCTACTACCGCATGGTGACCGGAATCGATCAGTCGATTGGCCGCGTGATGGACGCTCTGCGCGAGGCGGGGATGGATCAAAATACGATCATTGTTTATTCAGCTGATAATGGTTACTACATGGGTAATCGCGGGCTTGCCGGTAAATGGTCACATTACGATGACGCATTGCGAGTCCCGATGATCATCTTTGATCCAAGAGTGGATCAATCTCATCGTGGACAGGTCACAGATGCGATTGCGTTGAATCTTGATCTCCCGGCAACCATCTTGGATTGGGCCGGCGTAGAAGTGCCGGATCGCTATCAGGGCCGCAGCCTCAAGCCGATCGTTTCTGACGCTGTGCCGTCTAACTGGAGGACTGACTCTTTTCACGAGCACTTTGCAGTGCGAAACCGGATTCCTGCTTTTGAGGGAATTCGAAATGACCGCTTCAAGTACGTGCGTTATGTGGATCATGAGAATCATGAATTCCTGCATGATCTTCAGTCTGATCCTGATGAATTGATCAACTTTGTCTCGGATCCTCGCTACGCAGATACGTTGGCTGAGATGCGTCGGCGAACGGATGAACGTGTCGCCGAGTTAGGTGGTCCGCTGCAACCTCTCAGCGGCACTTTTAACGCTTCCACCACCCCTCATCCGCAAGCGTCAGCAATGGTTGGAGCCCGAGCAGATGAGGACGGATTTGTCTCAGTGTTCAACGGCAGGAATCTCCAGGGCTGGACTGGCGATATGAAGCATTGGTCAGTTGAGGATGGAGCGTTGACCGGGACGACTGACGGTTCCCTGAAAATGAATCGCTTTTTGACTTGGAAGTTTTCAACGGTGCGGAACTTTGAGCTGAAGGTCAAAGTGAAGGTTACCGCGGGCGGTAATAGCGGGATTCAGTATCGTGGGATCAGTCGTCCCGATTTCGATTTGGATATCGTGACCGGATACCAATGTGATGTGGTGGCCAATAATCCAAAGTACAACGGGATGCTCTACGAAGAACGTGGACGACGTATTCTCGCTCACACCGGCGAAAAGGTGATCATTGATGAAGACGGTAGATCGTGGATTGTAGGTGAGATGCCCTTAAAGGAATTCGAGCCTGATCAGTGGCACGAGTATCGAGTGTTGGTGCAAGGTAACCACCACCAGCATTGGATCGACGATCATCAGACGGCAGATCTGATCGATTTGGATCCTGAGGGGCGATCGCTCGAGGGTGTTCTGGCGGTTCAAGTTCACGTTGGTCCGGCGATGAAAATCCAATACAAGGATTTCAAAATCAAACATCTTTCGGATGATTTGCCATTGCTAAAAACGGAAGACTGCCCGATACCCGATGGGGCAATTGGCGTTCGTCCTCAGGGGCGTTTACCTGCAGGCTGGAAGCCACCTGTTTACAAGTCGGAGCAGTGATCCGTAAATCACTTTCGCGGATCGAGCGTTCTGAGAGTGTTTTAGGCTGGATTTTATTCTCGTTATTTTTCTTATGGGGTGGATTGAATGTTGTTCAAGGTAGACTCTCAAAATCTTGATGACACAAAGTGCCGTTTGAAAACGTTCCGAACGGGTTGGCTTTGGCAATGTCTCTCTATGTGTGTCACTGTCGCCGCCCTTGGTTTGTGCTGGCAGGCCAATGCGGTTGCTCAGGCCAAAGACATACCCGTGTTTCGTGATGGCGAAGCTCAGGTGGTGAAAGGTTTTGAAGATTCCGCCTACTGGATTCGTGAAGATCTTTGGGTGCAAACGGAATTTGATTCTGATGATGATGGATCACTTGATCGAATGCACGTCAGTGTGACTCGACCACGACAGACCGAAACCGATGGTCTCCGTCTGCCCGTGGTGTACTGCACCAGTCCCTATTTTGCCGGCACTGGTGTTAATTCGGAGGAATACTTTTGGAATCCCCGCCAAGAATTAGGTCAGGAGCCAACTCCGAGGAAAGCCTTTCCTCCGATTCAACGTACCGGCAGGCGGCCGATCATTTCGAAATCACATGAAGCACAGTGGGTGCCTCGCGGTTACGTTGTCGTCCATTCTTCGTCACCGGGAACGGGGCTTTCCCAAGGATGTGTGACCATTGGCGGGGACAACGAGTCCCTGGCTCCCAAGGCGGTGGTTGATTGGTTGTGCGGCCGAGCCAAAGGGTTCACGCTGCCTCAGGGTGGCGATCCCGTTTTTGCCGATTGGTGTACCGGCAAAGTGGGCATGACCGGGACGTCATTCAATGGAACGTTGTGTTTGTCAGCAGCGACCACGGGTGTCGATGGACTGGAGGCAATCATTCCGATTGCACCCAACACATCTTATTACCACTATTACCGTTCCAATGGCTTGATTCGTCACCCCGGCGGCTATGTCGGGGAAGATATTGATTACCTCTATGACTACGTCCACAGTGGTCCTGAGGCGATGCGTGAGCACTGCAACTGTGAAATTCGTGACAAAGAGATGCTGCAGAATTTTGACCGTGTGACAGGTGACTACAACGATTTCTGGGCCGGACGTGATTACTTGAATGATCTCGAACCGGTTAAGGCAGCGGTGTTAATGGCTCACGCTTTCAATGACTGGAATGTTGTTCCCGAGCATAGCGTTCGTATCTACGAGGCTTTGAAAGGCAGAGGGATTCCGCTTCAAGCCTTCTTTCATCAGGGTGGTCATGGTGGTCCTCCGCCAATGAAGCAGATGAATCGCTGGTTCACTCGTTATCTACATGGCGTGGAAAATGGAGTTGAGGATGATCCGAAGTCGTGGGTGGTTCGCGAGGGTAAACCGCAGGATCAGCCAACCAGTTACCCTGAGTATCCGCATCCTGATGCGTCACCGGTTAGTTTGTTTACCCAAGCCGGATCACCCGCTTCGGGGCAATTATTGTTAGGTGCGACCGAGGGCCAAGAGATTGAGACAGTCATCGATAATTACTCGTTTTCGGGCGACATGCTCGCACAGGCCGAATGGACAAAGCACCGACTACTTTATGTGACGCCAACATTGAAGAAACCGTTGCACCTTTCCGGTACCCCGAAGATCAAAGTGCGAGTTGGAAGTGATCAACCGGCAGTAAATCTGTCGGTGTGGGTGATTTCTTTGCCATGGAATGGTCGTCGGGATGCGAAGATTACGGACAATATCATCACGCGAGGCTGGGCCGACCCGCAGAACCATCGATCAATTCGAGAAAGCGAGCCGTTGGTTAAAGGGCAGTTCTACGATTTGGAATTTGATCTTCAGCCTGATGATCAAGTGATTCCCGCCGGTCAGCAGATTGGCTTGATGATCTTTTCAAGCGACAAGGATTTCACGCTGCATCCAGAACCGGGTACGAAACTGCTAGTGGATCCTAACGCGACTCGGTTGAGCCTGCCGGTGTTGGGCGGTCAAGAGGCAGTAAAGGTAGCTTTTGAACAGTAGATTTGCAGAAAATCGATAGAGTCAATCTGCGTTGTTCGGATTTTGATCAGAAAAAGCAGCGCTGCGATTCTCCCCGCCCTAAGGCGGAGAGAATCGGTCGCTTCGCACCCCTAGTTCTTGGCAACGCTTTCTTGGAAGCGTTTCATCATTTCCTCACGATACTGAACTCGCGATGCAAAACGCTGTCTTGGGTTGTTGCCCATGATGCGAATCATCGCTGATTTCAGTTGCTCGTAATCCATGCCCACAGGTAAAGCAGCCCAGCGATCCGTTCGGTCGTTACCGAACGTCAAGATTGCAGCATGCTCTGTTTTGTCGGCGTCAATGATGGGATCGAGATCATAAATACCGAGGTTCTTTCTCAAAGCGTCAAGCTCTTCAAAATCACCGGTGGCATAGATCCAATCCGGTAGATTTTCATCATCCTCGATACCTTGGATCTTCATGTAAGTTTGAAGTTCCTCGGGCGAGTCGACTTCTGGCTCGAGTGTAAGAGAGACGAACACGAGTTCATCACCAAACACCTCGCCGAGGTCTTTACGCAGTTTCTTGACAACCTGAGTCGTGATTGGGCAGCTACCAACGCATCGCGTGTAAAAATACACGATGCAAACGGCCCGATCTTCGATGAGATCGGTATAAAACTGCAAGTCGCGACCGCGGTGGTCGATCAAATCAATGTCAGGGAAACGGTCCGAGACGCGAGCGTCCATGACAGTTTCATAGGTGTCAGTCGAGAGCGAAGCTACTCGGACTGCATTTTTCTTTTCCAGTTCTGTTTGGATAGCGGAATCCTGGCTTCCCAGTCCCGCCTGCTGCTGCTGACACCCCGCTGTCCAAAGCATGGACAGCGATAGGGCACAGCAGCTAGCTTTCTTTAGGAGTGCTAACTTCATAGGGTAGGTGCCTGTCTGAGAGGTGATGTTTAAATCAAAAATTCGATTACGGATAGTAAGCCGAAAGTGGTTGATTTGATTTGGGGCCGTCTTTGATTGGGTCAAAGACGAACATCATTCTCATGTCCTCGTGCTCCAAGTTGTGACAGTGGAATACGAATGGACCAGTGAAGGTACGGAACTTCATAAAGATTTCCGCCTCGGTGTTTGGACCTAGCATTGCGACATCACTCTTGTAAGCCCACTCCTCTGGTGGTGCCTGTCCGTCGATCTTCTGGATCTGATGCGACTCGAGGTGAATGTGGATCGGATGCCACCAGCCACCGGCGGTGTTACGAAGAATCCAGCGTTCCGCCGATCCAACGCGTGGGCAAGCATTCGACTTGAATTCATCATAGAACTCTTGGTTGATCTGCCACGCACCTTTGCGACGGTGGAATTCGAAAACGCGTGTCGCTTCGATTTCACTTTCCAGAATTGGAATGTGCTCACGAAGTTCAGTCCCAACATCAACGCTGCAATCACCAGGAACGGGATCGCCTTCAATGATGAACTTGACGAGTCCTACGCCCGGAATTTGAGTGTCGCGTCCGAATAGCTTACCGTCTGGGCCACGTCCGTCGCTTTGAAGGAGGATGTTTTCCAGATAGAGTTCGTTGGCGTCGACTTTGCTGAAGTCGATGATCACGTCAGCACGCTTAGCTGGACTCATCAGGATCGAGTCTCGCTCCATCGCGTGAGGAAGAAGCCAGCTATCGTTACCGATACCGACAAAGGGCCGCCCGTCGCTGAGCCGGAGTTCAATGTGTCGCGCGTTCGATGCGTTTAAGAAACGGAATCGGTATTTGCGTCGTTGAACTCGGAAGTAGGGATGTGCTTTCCCATTAACCGTGTAGACGTCACCGAGGTAGCCATTGTGATCGAGTGGATCGAAGAAGATCGTTCCGTCGGAGTTGAACCGCTTATCAGCGATCATGACCGGGATATCATACGGATCACTCGGAAGAACATTGCGATCGATCAAACCCTGCTCGAAATCGTCAATCTGAATATGGAATCCAGCCATACCGAGCACACAGGTGTGCGCGGTGACGTCCATGCCGTGATCGTGGTACCACATGGTCGAAGGTGCTTCGCCAACATCTGGAACACCGTGATGATACGGGATCGTATTGGTGTAATAGTAGTCACGAGCTTGGCCGGGAAGAACGTAGAAGTTCGGGTACCCGTCGGAGTGTGATGGGTTGTGGCCACCGTGAAGGTGCATCGAGGTTTCGTAGTGCGTATGGTTGTGCAAACGAACGACGATTGGTTCGAGACCACGTGACTTGAACGTAGGCCCAGGAACAATACCGTCATAACCGCAGCATGGAGTTTGAACCCCGGGGATGACCTCACCAACGACGTCTCGCAGGTGCATTTCGTAGTACTTTTCAGGGTACTTTTCGGGATATTTCAGAGTCGGATCTTCGGCGACCGTTCTGGTGAAATACTCAGGAGCAACGCCGTGGAAACAATCACCCACGACCCAAGGAGCATTCTCCTTGCCAACGGCAAGCGGTTGCTTTACCGGTGGAATGGGCATTTCCTGAGTGAATTTCTCGAACTGAATTGGTGTACCGACGCGAGCGTCCACCACGGTCTCAGCCTGAAGTCTTTCACTGCGAACGCCACCACCAAGGTCGGCTGGTTTTCTACCTGATCGATCACGAGTCCGGGTGCGACGAGCGCCTAAACTCGCAGAAATGGTTGTCGCTGCAGCTGCAGCGCTCATAGAACCTAGTGCCTGACGGCGACTGATAGATTTACTCATTATTGGGTTACCTATCCAACATGGAGGATTGAAGCGATAACCCCGTGCTCCTCGAGAGTCTAGTTGTAGCGGTTGTGACGGCAATACGGATTTTGTCAGTTTTGATGGTTTTGATGGTTTTGATGGTTTTGATGGTTTTGATGGTTTTGGGCGTGTCTCAGCAGAGGTGCTTAATGCCTAACACGCTCTTGGCAGCGTTAGCACGGGCATAACCGTTACCAATCAGAGTTAGGTCAGAGTTGCCATGCACTTCGGCTGGTTGGTTCGATGCCCGTGCATGTTGAGTGACCTAGGATTCGAAGGTCAGAGATTCTCGGCGTACTGTGGCAGCAAGACCGTGCTCTGAATCCATCAATGAAACGCACCATTCGTCTATTGCCAGGCTCAGGTCATTGAGTAACCAGCTCCACGAAACCTATTCAGCGACTCTCAAGCGGGGAAGATCTGCGCGGGTTTCAATGCGAGGTTCGACGGAGTTGCGTGGTGGCTTTTTGATGCTTGTGGTTTGTGTGCTGTTGTTGATCTTGATTTCAGCAGCTTATCTTTTCTCAGAGAGGATGTTGCTTTCGAACATTGCATCGACCGGCGCGATGCAGGCAAGGCAATCAATGTCGTTGTCCGAATCAGGGATTGCTTACACAACTGCAAAGATTCAATCAGCTTTGCACTCAGCTCAAGAAAACAGTCAATGGCCCGATCAGTGGACCGGTGAAATCCGATCCGCAGTGAGAGGCGGCGACGAAAAAAGTAAAAAAGATAAGTCCTTTGGCGAGTTTCAAATTTCTTGCTGGGATGATGGAAGGTCTGCATGGATTCCGGGAGTCGCCGATGAATCCTGTAAACTCAACTTGAATCACTTACCGCTTGAAAAGCTTTACGCACCCGAGGCTCGCCGAATGCTTATGTGCATCCCCGGCATGACGCTCGCGATCGCTGATTCGATTTTAGATTGGATGGACGAGGATGAGGTGCAGCGAGAATTCGGAGCAGAGACTTCATACTATCAATCGAAGCAAGCGGGTGGGAAGTCGCGGAATCAGCGTTTAGAGCAGTTGGACGATCTGCTTGGTGTGCGCGGTATCACACCTGAATTACTTTACGGTTCGAGTGCAGCATCGCCTTGGGCTTCCGAACCGTTGGTCACGGTTCCGCTGAGCACTGCTGATTCAGCAAGCGAGTTGACCACTCGCGATCGTCTTGGGCTCTCTGCTTTCTTGACTGTCTATGGGGGGCCGTCAATTTATCAAGCTGATGGTGAGAAGAAGGTACTGGTCAATCAGGACGACTTGGTGCAATTGTACGATGAGCTTGAGCGTGTCTTGGGAGAAGATGTTGCAGCGTATATCGTTGCTTATCGAATGGTTGGCCCCAAAGATAAAACAGTCCTTGTCAAAGATGAGTTTGCTTTGGATGCTGCGGAGCAAACTCGTCAAAGGGCGGCACAGCAGCGTGGGGAGAGCGGTGATACCGAGCAGAGTGCTTCTTCACTCACACGTGTCGAGCAGCGGGGGCCATTGATGATTGATACCGATGGTGGATTCCTCATTCGGTCGGCTTACGACTTGGTGGGTGTCTCGGTTGAGTACCAATCTGAAGGCGGTTCCCTTTTGCTCGAAAGTCCTTGGCCGGAAAATGACTATACCTTCAATCAGGCGTTTCCTGAAATCAACGAACGGCTGTCGTTTGTTCTAGGGACGCCCGTCATGGCGCAGGTCAATGTGAACCAAGCGTCCGAAGAGGTTCTGTTTGCCGTTCCAGGAATGCTGCCTGATGTTGCCGAGCGTATGTTGATGAGCCGAGATAAATTGGGGATCTATCGATATTCCAGTGAAGCTCGGGATTCCAATAAGCGAAACATGCCAATTGATTGGCTAAGGCGAACTGGAACTCTCGATTTGAAGGAGATGAGGTTGTTCGCCCCTTACTTAACCAACGTCGGGAACGCCTATCACTTTATCTCTTCGGGGGTGAGCCATCCAAATGGGTATCGCGCTCACCAAGAGGTCGTCCTCGATTTTCGCTTCACTCCAAGTCGCGTTGTCTTTTCAAGGTCCGTCGATTCACGATCCTTGCTCATGGCAGAAGAGATTAGCCGCTGATCGGTCTGTGACTTGTGTCGTCCGAATGTGCGACAATTTTTTTGGTAGATAAGTGATCAACCAAGTTGATTGTCTAGCGTGCAGATGGATAGTCTTGCGAGGGAGGAGGCCTACCTGAAGTAGGCTGCTGCAGCTCCGCCGGCTCCGCCCAAGATGTTTGAAAAGTAGCTGTCCACAATCAGCTCAAGTTCGAGTTGGGACTGATGTTGGTGGATAGGATCCGCTGGGCGAATCGGGTCATCCAGCGTGAGCAGGGAAAAAGCGGAATTGGCATCGAGTCCGAAAATATTACTCGTGGTATTGGGGTCAACGAGAATGCCGCTTACGAAACTAAAGCCGCTGGTTTGTGCCACCCCGCCTTCTCCCCGGACCGATGCTGCGGTTTTCTTTTGGATCGGCTGCACCGCTTCGAGGCCAAACTGGGATAGTAACTGATCCGCATCTGAGCGTGTGTTCGACGGTTCAGAAGCAATGCCAACATTCAAGGCAAGCGACAGAGCGATAGCAGTTAGCGAGGCGATGAAACGCATGATTTCGATCTCGGGGCGAATGTTTATCAGGTCGTGTTTATCACACAGCAATGGCTGCGGAGTCCAAAGGCCGCCGATGCTTTTTACAACGCAGACGTTGGGCGTCCGCATAACCGACCACCACTTATGTGATTTATCGATTGGTTTACCGAGAACACTGAGGGGATTAGCGGGGTTCTTATCGTGATGGTATTGCAATCGCCAGATTCTGAGGGTTGTTCCGATTAGTAAAAGTCCCTTTTGCTTTGGCGTGAGCGACCATCTGTAATCGGTACAAAGCAACAAGTCGCTAGGAAACCACTAAAGCACCTGATCTGCTCTTCCCGCAAACTCGTTGTACTAAAAAACGCAGAGAGGTCAGAAAGCAGATTAGCTTTAAAATAGCGAGAATGATCCTATTCCATACCACTGGAATCGAACGGGTTCCATTGCAGAGGTCAGTCTCGTTAGTCCGGTTTTTCCGCGGCTAAAAGTGTATGGAAATCGAAAAAGAATCATAAGTTTGTTAGAAAAATGAACTAGTCCTTCGCTTGCTCCCTGTGAATGGCAATCACGCCGTCTCAACACCTGTTGATTCCTTCTGGATCGAATGTATCGAGCTAAGCAACGCCTCTCTGTTTTATTTTTTGGAGCACCTTTAATGAAGGCCCTTTTTCTTCTTGCAACGTTAGCCATCACCACTCCGTGTCTGGCGGCAGACCTCTCATCTTTCGGTATCACCAACCTTCAAGACATTTCCGACGATCAAGCCGATTCGGTTCGCGGCCAAGGAATGTCAACTTATGTAAAATCGGTTGCCACACAGTCTTTCGCACTTTCAATCGCCGACAAAGACTCTGGTTCGGTTATTAACATGAATACAAATTCTCAGATGCTTTCGCACGATGGTGCTGACCTCTCTGAAGGTGCATCGGGAGCAAGTCAGGCGGTTGGATCCGTTGCTCAGGCCGGAATTCAATTCGGAGATGCTTCATTCAAACTCGGTGATTTCAGTTTTGATATGTCAGGTTTCACTTCGGTCTCGCAATCGAACATGGCAGCCGGTCCATCCGGTGTATTTGACTTCTCTGGCCTAGTTGCTGGTAACTAGTTCTTCTCTTGCTGACACCACAAACACCTGAATCCTGGGAAACTATCAATGAAAAATCTCATTAAGAAAATCAGTGCCTTCGCTTTTGTCGCTTTCACAACCACTTCAGTCATCGCTGCTGATCTTGGCAGTTTTGGCATCGAAACGCTTCAACCCCTCAGCGATCAGCAAGCCGCAGATGTTCGCGGTGCTGGTTACGCGTCTTCCGGATCGACAGCAATGACCGCGATGCAAGTCTTTATCTTTGACAGCGCTGGCGGATCAAGCATCAACTTATCTTCGAGCTCGATCAACAGTTCATCAGAATACGGCAACTCCTCGAGTGATCTCGACACCGAAGGCAGCTTTGTCGCGAGTGCAACTCAGTCAGTTTCCTCGATCAGCGCTCTTGATATCGTGTTTGGCAACTTCACGTTGCACACCAGCGACTTTGCACTCGGGGCTTGGGGTGATAGTGCTGCATCTGGATCGTCGATCCTATTTGATGCCTTTGAAACAACCGTCGAACCGTAAAGCTGAGACAGGTGTTGCTTTGTCCCTGAGCTGGGACGCTCGGGATAAAGAAAAAGGGGAGAAGTGCGTAGCACTTCTCCCCTTTTTGCGTTGATGGGGGACGCCCCCATCACCTCGCTATCATTACTCGATGTCCGCGTCAAAATCCATATCGAGCAGGTTGTTGATCAGGAAAAAACCCGCTCCTGTTGCTCCGACGTTGATGTCGGTTGTACTAAAGATGAAATCATCGATACCTAGATCAAATCCCGCGACTCCCACGTTGGATCGGCTGGATGCGAACGGTTCGATGTCATACCCGGTGATTTGCATGTCATCGTTTGAATTCACAGAATTTGCTTGGAGGTTAATCGAGGATCCAGAGGCTGGGTCGAAGGCGAAGATCTGAAAACTGGCCATGCTGATCGAATCAAGGCCCTGGCCGCGAACGCTCTCGGCTTGTTGGGTAGTCAATGGTTCGATTGACGCGAGACCGAATGCGTCGAGATCGTTAGCGGATGCAGTGGTGAACGAGAGGAGAGCTGCGAATAGGGATAGGAAAGTGATGTTTCTCATGGTGATTCTCTTGATTTGATATTTGGTTCTTGTTGGACGCTTTATTGTTGTGACGTAAACGGATCGATTACAGTTGCGGAAGCAAGCTGCTGAAGTCGAGTCCTACGCCTGGGCCGGCAACTTGTTGTGCCTGCGTCACAGCAGAAAAACCATCAAGAGTGAAACTAAAGTCAGCCATTTCAAAGGTTGCGGTTGAGAACTGGACGCCGCCTACCGAAGTGTTGCCCACCGCTTGGGTTCCACCATCGTCGTTCGTGATTTCGACCCCTGCAAATTCAACACCGTCTTGACCGGTGGTTTGTAAGGTTGTGTTAAGGTTGAAGGTCGAACCGGAGTCAGAGTCGACGATGCTGAACGCCATGGAGCTGGTTCCGACCGAGCGTACAACGGTGAGGCCGCCTTGGCCGCGAACTTGATCCGCCATCTCACTGCTGATGCTAGTCAGACCGGAGAGGCCGAAGGAAGACAGGTCAGCAGCGTGAACAAAGGAGCTGCCAAATAGGGCAAGACTTGCGAAGAGTAATTTCTTCATCAAACACATCTCTCAGTTAAAAGGGTATTTAGATAGCGAGGACTTGCCGCGTCTGGCGGCTACCCTCATCGCACGATGTGTCGTGCAATGACTGATGCGAAATGCGTATTCATTTTTTTCAGCATTGTCGGAAAAGATGTTCGATTTGGATAACCGTTCCAGGGTGCACTGCTGTTTTGTTCCGTAAATAACGTGCGTTTTGCAGATCAGAAACTTCTGGCTTTTTTCGCCTAACGCGGTGGCCGTTTGTATCGGTTATCGCGATGGTAGCAAACGTGATTTTTATGCAGTCGATTTGCATCACGAATGAACTCGTTGGTTCGTGTTTCACGGCGGTTTCATTTGTAATGACTGTGCTGTTTTTATCGATTATGCATCGACCCATATTGACGCTTTACTTGTTGGTTGATGGAGCAACTAGCGTCTGAATCGATAGGTTTGTAACGGTTGTGGCGATGCTCCTTATAAAAACAGATAGTTTTGTTGAATCGATTAAGCGTAGCGTTCCGATTAATTCGATACGCGTGCTCTGTTTGGAGTCGTGCTGTGCAATTTATTTGCTGGCATTAGGTTTCCATGACAGATCGCATTCATCGAGATTTGCCTTGGTCAGTTGATTGCGGCAAACCATTAACGGAGCCGACCCTTGTACATGAAGACGATACGATCGCTCGAAGTCGCCAAAGCAAGGTCGGCATCTTGCTTGAGGCACCTGTCGGCACAGGTTGTTTATCTGTTAGTGATGTCACTGAGTCTTGATGCACAATCTACCGAACTGATTCAAAGCCCTGGTTCAACCAGCGGTAGTAACGCGGCGGGCAATCGTTTTCAGCAAGTCGATGTTGGTTCCGCTCCGAGAAGATTAGTACCCACTCGTATTGCTCAAAAGTCGGCAGCGAAGTCGGCAACCCTTAACGCAGCTTCAGAGGTGTCCGCCAAGCCAAGTGAAGGAGCTGTTGATTCGGGTGCCGCTGGAAACCGCGATGGTTCAGCGTCGAATCTTAGGGGGGATTCCCCCGCAAAGGCTGCCGTGAGAGCACAAGAAAATTCGGAGGCCTCTCCCAGTGACCGCCCTGTCAGTCCGATGATCGGTGCGAATGGGGATGCATTAGAATCCCTAACTTTAGTAGCGGAAACTGAAGCTAGGAAGCGAAAGCGATCCGCTCGCCAAGTCGAAGACGTTCCTGCCGCTCAAGCGACCGGATTCATGTTCAATTTTCAGGGCGCTCCGTGGGGAGACGTCTTGAATCGATTTGCCGAGGAGACCGGTCTCTCGTTACAGATGGGAACCGTTCCAAGTGGTAGTTTTCATTTCGTCAGCACGAAGTTGTTCTCACCAGAGGAAGCGCTCAATGTCCTCAACGGTCAGTTGATTGAGGCTGGTTACATACTGATGCAACGGGATGGGTTTCTTACGGTGCATTCACTTTCGGAGGAAATACCACCGAACCTGATTCCCGTGATTGAGACCAAGGATCTAGATACTTTCCCATCCAATAGTCTTGCATCGCTGAGAATTCCCATCGAGAACGGCGATGCAACGATTCTCGCGAAAGAAATTGAATTGCTCATCAGCGCTTTCGGCGGCACTGATGTTCTTTCCGAGTCGAACACGCTGATTATCACCGACCTGGCATCGAATCTGCGAAAGCTCGATGATCTTCTTCTGCTTTCGGAACGCGATGTTGCAATGCGTCCGATGACGGTCATTAAACTCAATCATGTTCCGGCTGACGTGGTAAGTGGTGCCGTGAATGAGTTCTTCGGCGAAGGTGGTGGTGTTGCAGGTGGTGCGGGGCGACCAGCTGCTGGCCCTCGAGTGGTCGGGACAGGTGAACCAATTGATGGGTACAAAGTGATTTGTGTCCCTGAGATGAACACGAACAGCTTACTGATCAATGCACAGCCGCGCTACTTCGAAGTCGTGAAGGATTTGATCGCCAAGCTTGATGCACCACCACACCAAGTGGTGATCAAAGCGATGCTGGTAGAGGTTGATCTCGGAACCACCGACGAGTTCGGTGTTGAGCTTGGGCTGCAGGATTCGATCCTATTTGATCGCAGTGTGATTGATGACATCATGACCATCACGGAAACGGTCACCAATGGAAATATTCAGACCACCGATCAAGTCATTATTTCCCAGCAGGGTTCACCCGGGTTCGCGTTTAATAATCAGCCACTCGGCAACAATATTGCAGTCAATCCTTCTCGAGTTGGCACCCAAGGACTTTCCAATTTCTCTGTTGGTCGAATCAATAACGAGACGGGTTTTGGTGGGTTGGTGTTATCGGGTGGTTCCGAGTCGGTCAGTTTCCTTTTGCGGGCTCTGGCTGCGAAACGCGATGTTTCCATTCTTAGTCGGCCGCAGATTCGAACGGTCCACAATGTGATGGGCAAAATCCAAATCGGGCAGGAGGTTCCCGTGGTGGATGGTGTGAACATCACAGCAGTAGGGAGCGCGAACCCAGTGATTCGCCAATCGGATGCGGGGATTATCTTGGAGGTCACGCCACGGATCAGTCCAGATGGGACGGTGGTGGTTGACGTGAAGGCAGAGAAAAGTGCATACCGCACCGGACGTGGCTCGGGAGTTCCGATTTTCACCGATGCAACGAGTGGAAACGTGATCGAAGCGCCGATCAAAGATTTGACGAAAGCGGATGGGACGGTTGCCGTGAAAGATGGTCAGACCATCGTGCTTGGGGGAATGATCGGAAATCAAACCGTCACATCGGAATCCAAGGTGCCATGGCTCGGTGATTTACCTTGGGTTGGGCGATTGTTTCGACATGATGTCGAGACCGTTAGTCGCAAAGAGTTGTTGATCTTTTTGACGCCAACAGTTCTTTCCTCCGATGAAGATGCCGAAGTCCATGACGCCCACGAGTTAGGGCTCGTCGAGCTTCCGAATCGCACTCGCTCCGAGATGCTTCGCCTGAACTCGTTCTATGATCAAAACGCTGGAGGTAATCCTACAGCGGGAATGATCGAGCAGGATGAACTGGGGGTAATGGAAGTTGGCGGCGCAGCGGGTCAATAGGGGCCAATTAGCCCCTCGTGTTCTCATGCCGCTCGTGTTCTCATGCTCTTCGCGGTTCGTTTAAACGCTGTTACCAGGCCACTACACCAGAGTCTGTGGGATTCTAATGCTGAATGCAGCGGGATCCAATGATTTCTATTGGCGGTTGCTGATGCGTGTTTAGCCGGTGAGATTTTGACGATCCAGCATCATTTGATGCAGTTTTTCTAGATCCAAAGCGATTTGTCGAGCGGAGCTTCGCTCCTTCGGTGAGCCGTCCCATTGAATGCGGTCGATGAGTTGACGAAAGGCTTCGCGCACGTCCTCGCCGAATTCATCCGCCAGTCGATCGAAGTTGCGATGGATGCGAAGGCATGAGTAGAGCATGTAAGACATGGCTCTGATGTCACGGCTTTGGGCTGTCTGGAAGTTTGTATCAGTACATACCGTTCCATCCACACAAGCAGCAAAAGCAGGGTTCTCAGTGGATATCTTCGTGATGCTGGGCGAAAGAGCGGCTTTTCCAAAGTCAAAGATCTTTGGCATGATCCGCTCGCCATCATCAACCATCATGATGTTATCGGGATTCAGGTCACCATGAGCAATCCCGCGGTCGTGGAGGTCGGCGACGGTTCTATAGATGATCACAAGCGAATCGATGATGTTCTGAAGCGGTTCATCCGCCCTGAGCAAATACTGTCCCAGTTGTTGGCCTTGAAGCCGTTCCATTGCGAGAAACGGTTTATCTTCCGTGAGGCTGCCGTAAGAGAAGACGTTCGCAACGTTTGGGTGCACCGCTCTACGGTGAGCGGCGAATTCTGCTGCATACCGTTCGAATTCCCTCTCTGGGCTTTTACAGTTGCTCGGCGTTTTGACAACGAAAGAGTTGGTTGGCACGCGAATTTGGCGTGCCTCAAAGATCAGGTTTGCCGTGCCACGGCCAATGAGATCTCCCAATTCAATGTCCTGCTGAGGATATCGATCTCCTGGTTCTGTCGCTGTCGCAACCGTTGTCCCTTGGAGATTTGCTTTGATATTCAATCGCGACTGATCATCTGCGGTGGGTAACCAGTCATCGTCTTGATGATGCGACGCTATCAGTTCCAATGTTTCATCGCGAATCTTAGCGTCCGTAGCGTGGGTTCGGACGTAGTCGGACCAGTCAGTTGGATCAAGATGCTCGAGGCAGTGGAGCATCAACTGAAAAGAAGGTGTTTTGGCAGCCACAAGGTTCTCACGGTTGGGTTTCAGGTGCGTGCGGGGAGATGTTTCAGGCATCACTCGAACGAGTAAGTTCTGTCTTTAACCACGCTCTCGCGGCCAGCCATTCACGGTAAATCGTGCTTCGCGGCTTTTCTAAAACACTACTGATTTCGTCGAAGGTCAATCCGGCAAAGAATCGCAGGTTGACCACTTCGGCGGCCGATTTATGGATTCCCGCCAACTTGGTGATTGCCGTGTTGAGATCAAAGAGGTGTGCTGGTGAAGCGGTGTCTTCGGAAGCGTGCTCGGAAATCACATCCTCCCAAGGGACTTGAGAATGGGCGCCACCACCTCGGAGTGAGGATTTCCGTCGAGCATGGTCGATCAGGATTCGACGCATCGTTTCAACGATCAGGTTAATCAGCTGTCGACGACTCTCCCATGAGATTGACGCCGTTGATCGAGTGAGTCGAAGGTACGCCTCATGTACCAGGTCATCTGATTGCAAGGTTAATGCGCTGCGTTCTGATCGTAACAGCCAGTTAGCCAAGTTTTGCAAATCCTCGTAAGCATCGTCAAAAGAGTGCTTCAGTTGATCTCTTTCATGTGACTGTTCATTCAGTCGTTCCGATTCAACTGCCGGTGCTGCGTCCCTGTCAGTTGTTTCGAGTACCACTGGCGTGGCACCTTTTCCTGACTCCGCGCTTCTTTCAGTCGCAGTGGACCTTGAGGCCGTGTGCGTCGGAACGTGAAACGATCCGTAGAGGTGACTGTGCAGATTTGTGAGAGATTCCATGATCTAGTTGAGGGTCATATTGGACTTGAGTCAGCGAATCCCATTTGCCCCTCGGATTCGCGACGCCAGGCAACCTTTTCGTTGCCAACAAACCCCCGTCTGCTTGAATGCACTCTCGTTGCCTCGTTGGGGAATGCAATTGGTTTTTGTTCAAAAAAAACAACTAAAGATGCATTTTGTTCGGACTTTTTCTGGGTGTTGTTTTTGGGCAACAAAACCCGTGATTTGCCGCCATTTGATTGGTTTGCGTTTCACGTAAATGAGCTTTGGAACTCGAGAAAGCTGGAAAATCAAGATCCTCTCCTCGCTTAACTCCTACAGGCGTTACATGCCGCACAATCGTTACAGGCATGACGACCCAATTAATCCATTTAACTGTCATCCCGATGTGGAGTTGAGAGGAGAGGCTATGCGTATTTACAAATTCAGAAAATTGACCCTCGCTTTGGCAGCTGTTGCTGCGGTTAGCATGCAGTCGTCGGCCGAGGCACAACGCCGTGGTCGTACAGCCAGAGCAGCCAGAGCAGCAAGAACAATCACCCCTACCGTTGTTGAGGAGCCTGAAGCTCCGGCCGCTCAGCCAGCAGCCGAGACTGAGCCGGTCATCGGCAACGTGCTGGGAACAAATCCACTGGGAACCGATCCATTCGCTGGCGGTCTGTTTACACAGCAGCCAGGCGAGACGATTGTCACGGCCGGTCGGGTCCGTGGTGCGGATCGCGTCATCGCTGCACCTAATTTTGCAGCAGCTCCTCTCGCACTCGAGACGCTTGCTATACCCACGGTTGACGTAAGTGATTACATCGCTGATGAAGCAGCCGCCGTTGCACTCGGTAAGGCTCTATTCTGGGATCAGCAGATGGCCAGCGATGGTTTCGTTGCCTGTGCAAGTTGTCACTACCATTTCGGCGTCGATATTCGAACCAAGAATACGGTTGCTCCAGGCGGCTTCGCTTCGGCTCAGTCACCGGACTTTACCGATGACAGTTTTTATGGTCCGAACGAATCGCTTGCTTCGAGCATGTTCCCTTTCCATAAGAAAGTGGATCCACTCAAGAAGACAATTGACTTCCCCAATGGCGAAAATCTGCCGGGCGAGAATGTCGATCCTAACGACCATGAAGCCAACATCTTGAGCAATAATGATGACGTCGTTGGTTCTGCAGGGATCTCGCGAAAAGACTTCCGATCTTTGATTGAGGTCTTCGGCAAGGTCTTACCGGAGGAACTTGGTATCAATGAGCCAGAGGCCACCGCTTCAGAAGAAACAAAGTTGTTCACCAAGAATGGCTTGGTTCATCGTGCATCCACTGGTCGTAATGCACCGACGACATACGGTGCAGCTTACCACACCCGTCTTTTCTGGGACGGTCGAGGTGAGAATCAGTTCAACGGTGTGAATCCAGACGGTGATACCGACCCGAACGCACGTGTTTGGAGAGCGAATGCAGATGGTACTTCACCATTGCAAGTACGAATTTCCATTGCGAATGCCGCCTTGGCATCGCAGGCAACTGGTCCTGTGCTCGACACGATTGAGACTTCGTTCATTGGGCGTAGTTTCCCCGATGTCGGTCGGAAGATGCTCGGAATGAACCCTCTAGCACTCCAAGAAGTCCACATTCAGGACAGTGTTCTCGGCGGTGGCTATCTGAATGGCAAAACCTACGCAGATCTGATTCGTGCTGCTTTCAAACCAGAATGGTATGCAGCGGAAGCTGTCGGGGATGGTAACCACACCCAAATGGAAGCGAACTTCTCGCTCTTCTGGGGTCTTAGCATCATGATGTACGAGAGAACCTTGATTCCTGACAACAGCCGTTACGATCAATTCGCTCGATCTGGTTTCCGTCGTGGATTCACTGCTCAAGAAGAAGAAGGTCTAAGCATCTTCCTGAATGAAGGCAAGTGCATTAACTGTCACGGTGGTCCATTCTTCGCCGGTGTAACGGCTGCGGAATCTGGGATTGAAGCGATGGTGATGCAGTTTGGCGATGTCGTGAAGACTTACGATGCGGGCTTCTACAACATCGGCGTCACTCCAACGGTCGAAGACCTTGGGATTGGTGGTGTCGGTGTCGGTGGATTGCCTCTGTCCCAAACGCTTCGGTCGGGTGTCTCACCTGAACTTGCAGCGGTCAACGGAGCGTTCAAGTCGAATACTCTTCGCAACATCGCTTACACCGGACCATACATGCACAACGGAAGCATGAAGAGTCTTCGGGAAGTCGTCGAGTTTTATGCTCGCGGTGGTAACCATGCTAACGAAGCGGACCGATCACCAGATGTCGACGGAATCGCCATCTTGCGGGAAGATCCTAGCAAGATTGACTCATTGGTCGCATTCTTGCGAACGCTGACCGATGAGGACGCCGAGCGAAACGCGGCTCCGTTCGATCATCCGAGCCTCGTCATCGCCAACGGATGTGACGAAGCTGGAAACGACATCCCATGTGTGCTGGAAGCAACCGGACGCAACGGCTTCAGCGGCGGCCGAACTCTTCGAGAGTTCGACGAGATCCTCGCTGAGGGTGGTCTGACCACTGAAAACCGCACTGGCGTGGAGTAGTCAACCCAAGCAGTTGCTTGTGGAGGTACATCGCCCCGTGGACTGGTGGCGTGCGGAACAGCCTCTCACGTGTCGTTACCATAAACGGGACACCCTGGCACGGTCGTCGAGAATTTCTCGGCGGCCGTGCTTTTTTTGTTGGTGCTGGATTTCTAGGAGTGGCTGGGTTTGATTGAGTGGTTGAGTTTATTGAGGAGGTCCAGGTCGTTACCCGTCTTGGTTCAGAGCCGTATAATCCGCACAACCGCTACATTCATCACAACCGATCCAACGGGCAAAGCAAGTGGTAGGAATCGTACCGTTTGCTTTGACATGAACGGTTCCGTAAATAGTGTGGATCCTGAGCTTCGGGGGAATCTCATCAGTAAAACCTGTTGTGGTTGCCTTCATTGATCGCGCGGAGCGAGTGATCTTCCTGAGGAGTTGACGTTCATAACGGGTTCTGGGTAATCCATGCGAACTTAACATCAGATTCAAAGCTATGAACCAAGATCAGGCGTCACATTTCGGCATGCCATTTGTCGATTTGCATGAAGCAAAGATCGATGAAAGCTTGTTCGGGATCTTTTCCGCGCAAGATCTTAGTGAGCGTGGTGCGGTTCCCTACGCTACATCTGGTAGCACCATCTTGGTGGCAGTGGGAGATCCTCTGGATCTTGATTTGGCTGCCGAACTTTCGCTTGCTACGGGTCGCCATATTCGCCCCGTTCTTGCGGACCCCCAGGAAATTTCAAAAGCGCTCAAGCATCGATTCGGTGTCGGATCGTCGGCATTGGACGATGAAGATTCAGATGGGGCGGGGGGATTCGATGAGTATGGCGAGAGTTCAGATATTGATGATTTGGGTGAGCAGCGTACCGTTTCCAAGTTGGTGAGCGAATTACTTGAAGATGCGCTTCAGCAGGGTGCGAGTGATGTTCACCTAGAGAACGAGGAAGGACATTTTCAGGTTCGGTATCGCGTCGACGGCTTGCTTCGGTCGGTGCATTTTCCACCGAAAATGTCGCAGTTTCGATCCGCGATTATCAGCCGTATCAAGATTCTCGCGAAGCTGAACATTGCTGAGCGTAGGTTACCGCAGGATGGTCGTTTTAAGACCAATTTGCTGAACCGAGAGACAGACATTCGTGTATCGGTCATTCCGATGTTGCACGGTGAAAATATCGTCTTACGTCTGCTGGATCGTGGTCGCGAGGTTTTATCCATTCGTGATCTGGAGATCCCTCAGCAGCAAGAGCAGCAGTTTCTCGAAATGATCAAGCGTCCCAACGGGATGATTCTTATCACAGGTCCGACCGGTAGCGGGAAAACCACCACCCTGTACAGCGCTCTCAACGCGATCCGTGATCAAACCATCAAGATCGTGACCATCGAGGATCCGGTTGAATACAGTTTGCCGGGAATTCACCAGATACAGGTGCATGAGAAGATCGGTCGGACCTTTGCAACGGGATTGCGCAGCATCCTTCGACACGATCCCGACGTCGTGCTGGTCGGTGAGATTCGTGATCGCGAAACCGCTCAAAGCGCCGTCCAAGCGTCACTCACCGGGCATCTCGTGCTTAGTACACTTCACACCAATGATGCGTGCGGCGCGGTGTCACGGCTCGTGGATATGGGCGTCGAGCCTTTCTTGGTTGCCAGCACATTAAGAGGGGTCATGGCACAACGGCTCGTTCGACGCCTATGCGACAGCTGCAAGCAGGAGGTCGATGCGAAATCGTTGGTTTTGCCGAATGATTATCCCGATCGAGATGGGACCGTTTGGATCGCAACTGGATGTCGTCAATGTCATCAATTGGGATATCGCGGCAGACTGCCAATCTTTGAGTTGCTCAATTGTGATGAGTCGATCCGGCAGATGGCCGCTCGTGGCGCCGACTCGTCGAGCTTGCGCCAACATGCCACTTCACAGGGAATGAAATCACTTCGTGATTCTGGTTGGCAGGCGGTGATGCAGGGAAAAACAACGGTCGATGAGATCTTGCGTCTTACCGGTGTGACTTCTGACGGTACGGAGGGCTGAGGTCATGCAGTTTCAATACGTTGCAAGGAATTCAGCCGGTAAGGTGGTGCGAGGTGAGATTGGAGCAGACTCGCGAGCGGAGGCGTTGCGCGCATTGGTGCAGAAGGCACTTGTGCCAACAAAGGTTCGCGATGTGCCGGCTGTAGTTGGCAAGGCGAAGATTAAATCGCGCGACCTGTCCAACTGCTACACGAACCTGGCCGACCTTCTTGAGGCCGGTGTTCCCTTGGTCAGATCGCTTGAACTGCTTGCGGAACGCGGTCAGCAATCCGGCCTTTCACCTGTCCTTCGTGATGTGAAGGTTCGGGTTGCCAATGGGGAAAGCATTTCAAAGGCGTTCGCACACCACAGGAAAGTCTTCAGCGGTTTTGCGGTCAATATTCTTCGAGCTGGTGAAGAGGGTGGATTTCTTGAGGAGTCACTGCGAAGTCTTTCTCGGTTCACTGAACGAAGTGAAGACTTGAGGAGTCGTATCGTTGGAGCGATTGCGTATCCAGCGTTTTTGGTGGGTATGGGAACCCTACAACTTGTTGCGATGCTTGTGTTCTTTGTTCCGCGATTTGAAGTGATCTTTGAGCGGTTGGAAAAACGGGGTGAATTACCTTTGCCAACCGTGATCCTTCTCGGAGGCAGCGAATTGATTCAAGAACATGCCATGATGGTTGCCGTGGTGATTGCCATGGTCACACTTCCGTTATGGACGTGGCTGAAAACGGAAGCTGGCCAGTCACTCAAAGATCGTGTGCAGTTGAATCTGTGGGGTGTTGGTCCGATTGTGCGCCAGTACGCAACGTCTAGATTCTGCCGTGTGCTCGGTACCATGCTGCAAAATGGCGTTCCCATTCTTGCGTCACTCGAAGTGTCTCGACACGTGACCGGCAGCCAGACGATGAGCCTGGCAATTCGATCCGCTTCTGACAGTATTGCGTCGGGGCAGTCCCTTGCTGCACCGCTTCAACAGAGTGGTCAGTTTTCGGATGAGCTTGTCGAACTGATTCGGGTGGGGGAAAGCACCAACCGCCTGGACAAAATTTTGCAAAACACCGCGGACACGCTTGAGCGACAGGCGAACAGAACGCTCGATCTTTACATCCGCATGCTTGAACCGTTGCTACTGCTGGTCATGGCGGTCGCAATCCTTTTCCTTTTACTTGCGTTGTTACTGCCGATCCTACAGTCGGCAGAAAGTCTCACCTGATTGGTATGAAAAAGATGAATCTATCTCACCACCCTTCAAAAGCTTTTTATCGATCGGCGATGACGCTGATCGAAGTCTTGCTGGTCGTCACCATCTTGTTGGTGATTGCGAGTGCGGTTGTCCCGCGTCTCGTAAACCGCCAAGAAAAGGCAAATGCAGACACGACAAAGATCAGTCTAAAAGGTCTCGAGCAGGCCTTGAAGCTTTACGCGATTGACCATGATGGTCGGTACCCATCGGCGGGCCAAGGAATCGATGCGTTGATTAGTTGTCCCGACGCTTCCGAGGCAGACCTTTGGCAGGGACCTTACCTGGAAGATCTTCCCAAAGATGCATGGCGAAGAGATTTTCGGTACGTCTACCCCGCTTCGAAATCGACCAAACCATTTGACCTCTCATCGGGAGGTCCGGATGGAGTTCACGGTAACGACGATGATATCGTGAATTGGGAATCTAACGAGGCCTAGCGAGCTTGTGTGCACGGGGGATCGTGGGGGTGACGTGCTTTCAAGCCGGCAATTGGTGATTTGCGTGAAACGGGGATTTTCTGTGGTCATTTGGAATGTGAATTCAATGCGATTCAGAGCAACCGGAAAACGATTTTCGGACGGGGTTACTCGGCGATCGCAAAGATTCATTGGTCATTCCGCAATGACCTTGATGGAAGTGTTGATTTGTCTCGCATTGATTTTGATTTCCATGAGTGTTGTGATTCCTAACCTAATGCGTCTCTACGAGGCTGATGCTGCGAATCGCGCCGTGAGTGATGTTAGTTCCATCTTGGGGCAAGCAAGAAATATGGCGATCGATAATGCAAACGTTTACCTGTTTCGATGCTACCCTGGCGAATCAACCTTTGAGATTCTGGAAGTTGAACGCTCAGTCCCCAAATCCAGACAAACGGGTTCGGTGAGCGAGCCCCCTGTGGTGATGCGATCAGTGATGCAGGGCGAGTTGTCGAGTGATTTTCGTTTTGTTTCCAGTCAACCCATGGCTCGCGGCGTGCAGGATTCCATCGGGGTTTATTGGCTGCCTGACGGATCGGCAAGCTCTCAGTCGTTCGGACTGATGGATCGCTCTGGCAAGCGTCACTGGATTGGCGTTGATGCAATCACCGGCCAGCTGTCGCGACTAAGGCAATCCTCGAATCAGGGGACTAAGAACTGATGCAGCGAGGGCGACTGTCTATTCGAATGGTTCCCGCCGGGTTCACGCTTGTTGAGGTTTTGCTTTCGATCTCACTGATGACCATTGCGCTGACGGGTGTGAATCTATTGATCACCAATGGGCTGAGAAGTTCGGTCGATCGGAGTGATCGCACACTCGCACTTTGCGTTGCTCAGACTTCCCTTGAGAATCTTCTTGCCGATCCAAATCACGGTTTCCAACAGGGACGCGAATATCCCTGTCACGAGCCGTACCAAGATTGGATTTTTCGATGGGAAATCAGTCCCGCGGATGACGACGATTTAGTCTGCCTTTGCGTATCGGTGAAGCGAACAGGAGGTGGGAGACCATCGCGTGTTTCGATTCAGTGGTCTCAGTTGGTCGGTCGCGATGATCTAGTGTCGCTCCCACCGACCCTCGCTAAAGGGAGACGCTAAACAGATGAATCAATTCAAAAAAATACACCATCGAAGGATTTTGTCTCGTCACGGGTTTACCTTGCTCGAGGTCATGATCTCAACGGTGCTCAGTTCCGTTGTTCTCGTTCTGGTTTACTCCTCGGTTGATGTTGCAGCAAGATTATCGCGAGCAGGAACGCAGTCCGTTGTGAACGATTCTGTTGCGAGAACAGTTTTGTTTCGTATTCATGATGATCTGAAGACTGCTCCTGTACCTGCCGGCCACTACCTTGCTTCGACAACTGGTGACGCTTTTACTTCAGATCGCTTCCGCAACTTTGTGAAACGCGATGAGGTCGTTGCACCGAGCATCAAGGTCAGTCGGGATTTCCTGCTGCTCCAGTCGGCTTGGTCTACATCGGCGTTGCAAAATCAAGCGGATAGATCAGGAACTTTGTCTGGAAAAAAGTACATCGCTTACTTTGTTTCGCGAGACGCGTTCGAATCTGAGTTAGATGATCATCTTCGCTCGGTAGGACTAACGCTTGTCGGATCTGATTTGGATTTTCAGCCGACCGCTGGGTTTCATCGCTGCCTCCTCGTTAGGGACAGCGGTAGGGGAGCGTTTCGCCTAGTCGATGTCGATTCAATGTTCGATCGAGAGGAAATTGATTCGGTAGCCTTTCGTGTCTTCAATGGATCGAGTTGGTCAATCCCAATTTCCGCAGCAGTTGAGCCTCCTCTCGCGATCGAGTCGAGTGTTCACTTGCGAACAGATGCAGTTTCTGGTGCTGCATCCAATAACAACACCAGCAAAACAAGTTATCCAGCGCGGGGTGACTATTCGTTGGTGACAACCGTTCGTCATTTCAAAAGTGTATCGAGGTAGTTCGATGATCCGTCAAGCAATTCTTATTGATCAGAATTCGATTAGCTTCGTCGAAGGGGTTGTGCGCCGAGGCAGAGTGGACCTTAAGGCTTTTGTGCGGCTACCCAAAGGGAAGTTTGGTGAAGGTACCTCACAGGCACCCGAGGAATTTGGGGTTCTTCTGCGGGACGAACTGCAGAGATTGGGATGGAGACCGTCCTTAGCGACGGTGATTTTATCTTCACCCTCGATAATCGATCGGTCGTTGACGCTTCCTCGAACTCCCCAAGCAGCGCTTCCCGGAGTGGTTCAGTTGCAGGTCGAAGCGATGCCGATGTTAAAGTTTCAAAATCCAGTGTGTGATTTCTCCGTCCATCGGTCGGATCGTCAAACCATGGATTTAGGAGTGGCGATAACCTCTGAATCAACCGTGAACCAAGTTGTCTCACGGTTGGGGCAATCTGGCTTTGGAGTTCAATCGGTTGTCTCGGTCGCGCACACGATGCTGTCTGCGATCCAGCACATTCCAGGTAAAGAACAATTCAATTTATTCTTACTCGCATCGGATCGGCGAATCGATTTGATGGCGGTGCAAGATGGAAAGGTCGTGGCATGTCACGCCGAGCTGATTTTTGCGCTCTCTACGCCGGTATCAGAGTTGATCTATCCCATTGTCGCTCGGTTCATTAAGGCCGTGCAAAGAAAGGATGAGCGGTTCAACCCCACGCAAGCCCTGTTAATGTGCGATGAACCGATCTGGAGCGAGGCTGTCAGGGACCGACTCGCAGAAGAGCATGAAGTGGCGAGTCAGGTTTTTGACTATCGGATGTTGTTTCACGTCGATTCCCAAGCTGTACCCAATCAACGCTCTGAACAATTGTGTGCTGAGTCATTGCTGCTCGCTGGCGCCCTGATGTCACAGCATCTGCCGCGTGCGGAGAGAATGGACTTATCGAACCCGAAGCGACCCAAGAGTCGGCGGGTCTTAAAGGCTTTTTATGCTGCGACTGCCGCTTCCCTGCTTGGTTGGTTGGCCACAACCGGATATCTCCATTTAGAGCAGCGAAGGCTTGAGGTGGAGAATCGGTGGGTGGAACTTCAATCGCAAGTCGATGAGCTGACAACTGTTAATCAAAAGAGTGAGCGTTTGCTACGTGTGGCAGAAGTCATTGGCGACTGGGAAGACGCAAAGGTGGATTGGCTCTTGGAGTTGTCGGAGTTAAAGCGAAATCTTCCCGCCAAGAATGAAGCCTATCTTCGCCAACTGGTTCTCCAGAGTACGCAAGACGGCGAGTTGCCCGCTGCAACTGCTGTTGGGTTTGCAAAAAAACAGTCCGATGTCATGGCGATGAATCAACGGATTTCGTCGACAAATAGTCCTTATGAAATGGATCCGCGACCATTTTTTCACAATGAGCGTACCGAGCCTTTTGTTCATCAGTTCGAGCTCGATCTGAAGGTCACCAGAATCGCTAGTGAGCAGTTATCGAATAAAGACAATCATGAGGTGGAAGAACAGGTGACAAGCTCGGACGCAGATGTGCCGGCTTTGGAAGAGGCACCTGCGGAGACCCCTGCGACACCTGTAGAGGATACTAATTCATCCGCGGATCAAGTACGGACCGAGTCGGAAACCTGATTGGTCAATTTTAGTGCGTTTACCATTTTCATTGCGTTCACAATTCCTGCTGTTCAAATAGCCGAACGAATCGATGTTTCAACAACGTTCAAAACTACTGTTACTTGGGCTCGCCGTCGCCGTCCTCGGTGTACGGATTTACGACATGGCCGAGAGCTTATTACTAAAACCGCTTTCTGATCGCCAGATGCAAGTCGAGGATCTGGAGACGGAGTTGTTGGCGCAGAAGAGGCTTGCCGTTCGGATCGAGAAAGCCGAGGCAGCTTATCAAGGTTGGCTCGGGAAAACGTTGCCTGCTCGGCAATCCGAAGCTGCAACGCTCTATCAAAATTGGCTGGTCGATGCATGCTCGGATTCTTCGTTTGACGACGTGCAGGTGACACCATCATCTGTCGAGGACTTGGCGCTCGGAATAAAGACGCTGTCGTTCAGTGTTTCTGCAGTCACCGATTACGCAGGTTTGCAATACTTCCTAATGGCAGTGGACGAGACCCCATTGATGCATCAGGTGTCTGAGGTTTCGGTTCGGTTGGCTGAAACGGAGTATGATGATCGGCTTGATGTCCAGATGCAATTGGATTGCATGATTGTCGATGGAGCGGTGGATCGATCTGAGCTCTTGTCAGAAGTGGTTCGTAATGAAGTGGATCGAGGGATCAAGTCGCGACATCTGGATCGGGTCAGGAACATCGATTCTCCGTTTCTGATTGTCAAACAGATTCCGAAGGCAGCGCCGGTCAAGGCGGCGCCTACTGTCATGGTGACGAAGGAGCCCGTGAAGCCAATCGTGGTGGCACCACCACCGAAGCCGGATTATTCGGATCAGATTATCCAAGTGGGAACCGTCTTGAATTCAGTAACCCGTGAGGTGTGGGTGATGGATCGTCGAACAAATGAGCAAGTCGTAGTTCAAGAGGGCGGGGATTTTGATTTTTATGGCATGCGTGGTCGCGTTCAGTCTGTCAATGCCAGGTACGTGGTGATTGAACTTGAGGGGAAACGTTATCGTTGGATGCTGGCGTCAAGCTTGAAGGAACGTGAGTCCATCCAACGAAAAAAACGTTCGGCGTCCTAACGTTCCGCATCATCACGTTCTGGCGTCGCAAATTACTTTCTGATTTTTGGGTCGGTCTCTTATTGAGAGATCGGCCTTCTTTGCTGAATACGGATTCACGAAGTATTCGATCGGTAAACTTTACAGGCGATACCGCTCCTCGCAGTCTTACCATCTCAATGCGAGTTTCTAAGGTAAGGCAAAATGTCAACTGAAAATGAGTTGAACGCCTAGCTTGACCGACAGCTGCCGATGTTTCGTCGTCGTGTCTTTGTCAGAATGGTTCGGTTAAGACGTCTATGACGGTAAACAGAATTGTATCTTTTTTTTACACTGGGACGTTTTTGTGGAAAAATCTTTTTCTAATAACGCTTACCTCAGCAGTGTTCATTACAGAAATGACGATTGTGCCGGACAAGGCACCTTTGTCGACTATGCAACATCTCGAGGAGAGAATGATGAAAAAGATTTGTGCCGTAGCTTTGATGCTACTCGCGGCCACCACTTGTCGTGGTGAAGAGTTGTCCGGATTTGGTTTGTCTGGGCTTGAGAGCGTTTCTGACGCAGAAGCAATGGACGTTCGCGGACGTGGTTTGGATGGTCTTTTGACCTCGATCTCCACTCAGTCCATGGCTTTCACGATTGTCGACGCCACTAGCGGTTCGATTTTTAACCTGAATGCGACTTCGCAGATGACTGGCCAAGATGGCATGAACAGCATCATCGACGATGGACTTGACATCGATGGCGGCTATCAGTCACTCGGACTCAGCAATGCTGGCGGTGTTGTTTTCGGAACCGCCAACTTCTCGATGGCTGACACCTTCTTCGGGTTCAGCATGGACGGATTCTCCGCCATCGGTCAGTCGCAGCAACTCGGTGGAGCTTCTTTGGGACTTGATTTCCAAGGTCTACTTCCCGCGGTTGAAGTACCAGAAGTTCAGTAGTACGCGTTGCTAGAACGCTCAAAATAAACCAAATATTAAGGAAACATAACAATGAAAATTAAAGCTTTGATTGCTGCTCTTCTGGTTGTCGCATCGGTGGCACCTGCTAAAGCAGAAGACCTGAGTGCATTCGGACTTGCAAATGTTGAAACTGTCAGCGACGTTGCTGGTGCTGAAATCCGCGGTCAGGGTGCTTTGTCGACTGGCATGGCATCTTTCCAGATCTTCGCCTTCGACTACCTGTCTGGCTCAAGCGTTAACTTGCAAGGTTCGAGCATCAACGTTTCAGATGCGACCACCGATTTTACATTGTCAGGTGTTGCAGGGTTCGAATCGTTGACTGACGCCTTCACCGGAATCGGTCCTGCCGGAATCCAAATCGACGACTTCACGGTCATCACCACCGGTTTCGAAATCGGAGCAATGGGTGGCGGTCTCGGTAACCTGTTCGCCGAAATCGAAGTACCACACGTTGAAGGTGCTGAAGCTGAAGTTCCAGAACTTTAATCCATCTCTCTCTCGAGTTGGACCACTGAATGCCGAGTACCTCCAACGGCGTTCGGCATCAAGTGATCGCGAGCGGCCTCGTAGGCCGCTCGTTTTTTTTTGCGCCTGCAGAAATCGACTAGCTGTCACTGTTCTCAGAAATAGCTGACGCGTGAATACAATCACTACGATCGATACAGTCGGAGCCACCGTCTTTGGCGTTATGAGACATGGACAGATCACGAGTTATTCAAGAGGCCTGATCGCATCGAGTCGTCACGTAACCTAAATAACATCACCGAGGTTTGGTTTTGTTGGCTTTCACGCCGACCTCACCTCCATGCGATGTGTTTTTTCGAGACGATCCGAAATGCCGAGAATTTTAAATCCATCTTTTGGCAGGACAAAAAGCCAATTTCTTCTGATTGCGTTCGCCACATTGGGCTTTTTCGCGATCGGGAAATCTGCCCGAGGTGAGGAAGTAGGGACGATCGACCTCGCAGCGTTCGGGTTGAACGCTCTTGAACCGATTAATTCCTCGCAGGCCGAAGATGTTCGTGGGGCTGGATTAGCGACTCGGCACTTTGGTATCAGTTTGATTTCAGGGATGTTGTTTGACCCATCCACTGCCAGTTTCATCAAAGGACACTCAATTCAGCTGACTGAATCAGAAGATTATGTCACGGATAGTCAACTGGTTCGGCCCACAGCACAGAGCACGGTCACCTGGGACCGGCAGGCTACACTGCAGGTCGAAACTACTTTGAATGATCTGTCCTCCGCCATGCGTGGAGTTGTCCAAGCAACCGGTTTCTCACTTTCCGCCTATTGATCGTGATTCTCTGATAACGATCGTGTGTGGCTTGGTGACCACAGACTTACTGCTGAAAGATTTGCTGTGCTAAGGAACCCGCACTGGTTCTGGCGGCAGCACGAGCGGCTGCACCGTTCATTTGGAACTGGAAGTCACCGAGCGTGATACCAACGTCGCCGAAACCAATCATCAGGTCCGAAAACGTTGAGGTGAGAGCAGAGCTGTATTGATTACCGTAAACGTTGTCCTTGTCATCTGAAGTCTGGTTGAACTGAGTCACATTGAAGTTCCAGATGGATCCCGTATCGGGATCTAAGACTGTTGCAGTAAGTCCGGCTGAGCCGGTTGTTCTCGACGCAATTCGGCCGGCTCCGCGGACTTGATTCCCTTCTTTCTCGGAAAGGTTTTCAAGTGACTGGAGACCATATTTTGAAAGGTCTTCTGAATGAGCGGTACAAGCAAAGAAGCTTATGAATCCAAGAGCGATGAACAGGTGTTTCATCTGTCTAATTCCCACGTTGTCCATGATA
>JBMHCO010000143.1:0-7958 GCA_049889895.1 Rubripirellula sp. | reverse complement strand
TTCGTACTGTGCATCGAGTTTCCATCAAGGTGGAGCGCACATCCTGATGTCCGACGGTGCGGTTCAGTTCATCACCGATTCGATCGAAGCTGGTGACCAGAACCACGTGCCATACGGTCGCGACAATGGCGACGGTTTGGGTGCCGACGGCGGTGCAGGACGTGAAAGCCCATACGGTCTTTGGGGTGCACTGGGCACGAAGGCTGGTCGTGAGACCATCGAAGAGCAGTTGAATCAGTAGTGATTTAGGCTCTCTAGCAGAAACGACGAAGGCGGGTGTGAGACGATTCTCACACCCGCCTTTTTTTATTGCCTGGCTTTGGCTGTTGTTAAGGGGCCGGGTTACTAAGATCCCGGAGTCTTGCCTCATGTCGATCAGCTAAGTCCGCATGTTTTTTGGCCTCGTCCGGTTGCTGGTTCTTTTCGAGGATGGCGCTCAGGAGTCGGTGTGCGTCAACGTAATTGGGTGCAAGTTCAACGGTTCGAGTCAATGCGTCGATCGCTGCCTTGGAGTTACCACCGTTTTGCTCGCAGATCCCTAAGAAGAAATGGTCAACCGGCTCTTGTGTATAGGTCGTGACTTGCCGGTAGTGTCGGATAGCCTGCTGGTAATCACGCCGCTGATAGGCGAGTTGGGCGAGTAGTCTTACGGCTTCGATCATTGCTCGATTTGGAGCGGTTTCCTGCTCGACCACTTCCTCTGCGAGCTCCCTAGCAATTGCGGGTTGCTGTTGTGAATTCGCCAGAAGTGCGAGAACGGTGTTAGAGTCAGAATCGTCTTTCCCTGCATTCTTGAGTTGGATCAGGGCACGCGCTGCGTCCATTCCATAGTCTCGGAATTGGGGCGCGCCGGGTTCTTCTTGCATGACCTGGAATTTTGCGAGTGCTTCACAGCGTTCCAACGCTGATGAATCAATTCCAGATGTGTTCAAAACGGGCGTCAGGCCGGCAATCACTTGGTTGTTCTGGTTGTCATCTGAGTGAATTCCAATGCGATGGTGTGAGAACGCCGTGTGTGGGACTTCGCTGCCTTTTTGTGGCATGTGGCATTTGGAGCAGTGGTTGTCGACTAACGAAATCCTCTTTTCGAGCGGTTCTCCACAGGTGTCATTCTCATGGCAATGCAAGCAGATCGACCGATAGTGATCCATTGCTTTAGAGGGTTCCACCGCACGGTGCGGATCGTGGCAGGTGATGCAGGTAAGGTTTTGTGTTTCTTGGTAGCACTTGCTTTGGTGCAATTGCTCGACGTGGCCGACCACTTTCATGCTATCGTCACCGAGTCGATATTGATAATCAATTCGGTAGTCAGTGAGTCGTTGGCCGGGGCGAAAGTCCCACTCATCTTTACCTGCCCGACTTGCTTTACCTGCCGCTTGCAGGTGGCACTGTTGGCAAATCGCTTCACTTAGTTCTCTCGGCAGGGTTGCAGGGTTGGCGATGGTAAGGTCTGGCTTCGATGAATCGATTGCGTTCAGACTGTCTATGCCTTGATGCTTCTTGGCATGTAGTTCACCCGGTCCGTGGCAGCGCTCGCATCCAATCACTTCTTCAACAATGGTGAAAGCATTGGGGTTTTCGTTTTGACGATCGATCTGCCCCACATGGCAGAAAAAACATTCGCGGTTGAGTTTCCTACCAAAGCCGGGGTGGAATGGCATGTCGTATCCAGGCGACATATGCCAACTTCCAGTTTCTTGGTACCACGAGATCGGAGATTGGCCGAAGACCAGATTGTCTCGGTAGATGTATCCCTTTCCATGTGTGCCGGATCCGATCGTGTAAAGGATCGGGTGCTCTGTTTCTGATATTGGTTTTCCGGACGGGTCAAGTTGGGTCTCTCGATGCACCAGTTGGTCGTTTTTAACAAAGACCTCGTAGTGACTATTTGAGGGTTTGTGCTGAAACTCGCCGACTGCAAGTGCGTCCTCCGGAGAGACTTTGGCCATCGATCGGCTATGTGTGGTTTGCAGCCAACTTTGGTGTTGATCGCGATGGCACTCTTTGCAAGCGGCCGATCCGATGTAGTGGACGTTGCCCTGAATGTTCAGCGGTGATGACTCGGCGCTAGATGGGACGGGTGTTTGAATTGTAGTTTCTGGTGATTGGCTGATGACATTCACGAAGGCTGTCAGCGAGCAGCATGTGCATGTGACCAGGAGCAAACAAAGGTATTTGTTGGAATGCATGAGCGATGTTGACCGCCAAGGGAGTGAGTCCGAGAGGGTGGGTGCAAAATCCTGAGTCCGAAATCAGGCGTGCCTCGCAGCGATCTGGTGTTGCAACCCTTTGTCAGGAACCATCGTATCGATTGATGGGCTTCGAATGAACCTAGATCTTCGTGATAGCCGGTGATTACTGATTTTCTGCCGACACCGCTCCTTTAACTGTGAGCTTTCATGGTGATTCACTCAATTGTTTCAGGTACTCGAGCCGTTTTGTGCGATCAACCTCGACCCGCGAAAAGATGAACCAATTTTGTGCTTCCTGAGGCGGTGAATTTTGGAGCGTTGATTATCCAATCAAAGGATTGGGTTGGCGTGCTGATTTCACTCGGTCTATCATGCTTGGGAAAGGAAGGTCGGCCGCGTTTCGCGAACCTGCTTCCGTTTTTGACTTCAAAATCTGCTGTGACGATGTTGTTGATGGAAAACCGCTTAGCCGAGACACATGGCGGGCAGAATTCAGATTTTGCCGAGTATGCGGTGGTGGCGAACGATTTGGTAACGACTCCTGCTGCGAAACGGCCAAAATTGGTGACGCTGGCGATTCTCGTTCTGCTGGCCGTGGTTGGGTGTGATGGGTCGGCCCCCGATAAGAATACGCGTGGAGATGGCGAGGTTGGAGGAGCGACTGCGACGCTAGGTCGACCATCAGAAGACTCTGTCGTGTCCATTCGACGCGCATTTCTGCGGCGTCAATATGATCAAGCAAAGCGTTTGATCACGAAGCATCTTGTCGCCGAGCCTGATGATGCGGAGGTCCTTGAGATTGCGGGTGATCTTTACGCTCAAATTGGCGATAGCTTGCAGGCAACCGATTTTTACGATCGTGTAGTCAAACTAACTGAGAAGCCGGAGTGGAAGTTACTCGATAAGCTTGGCCAGCAGTGGATGACAGCAGGTCGCCCGTTTGAATCGCTCGAAGTTTTAGAGGGTGCCATCGCGATCTATCCAAACGACGCGAGTATTCGGCAGCGTCTGGTGGGACTGCAAGTGTCCTTGGGGCTTGAGCAAAGGGCTGCAGAGCACCTCCAGTGGTTGGTCCAACGCCAACACGGGGATCTTAGCTTTCTCATTATCTTGTCCGATTTGACCAGACCACAGACTGTGGAAGCGACTTGCCGATACGCTTTAGATCAAAGGACCGAAGATCAGCGACCGCACTACTCCCTTGCTCGGATTCCTGCTTATCACGGTCGCTGGGAAGATGTCCTCAAAGAACTGCAGCCACTTAGACAAGCAGATCCTGGTTTTGTAGAAGGGAGTGCATTATGGGGGCGTGCATTGGTTGAGCTGGGTCGAAAAGAGGAACTCGAAAAATGGTCATCGAATCTGCCCGAAGGTATCGAGAGTTGTGTTGATTATTGGATGGCATTGGGAAGCCAAGCTGAGAAGCTTGGTCAGTTGCGGGAGGCAGTAGGTGCGTTTGAGCGAGTCTTGCTCATGAACCCGAGCCATCCTGAAGCGCTTAGTCGCCTGGGGATCGTTTTGGGGCTTCAGGGGCAAGGCGAGCGAGCGAAGCGGGTTGCGGGGCGAGCCGCCGATGTGAATCGATTGAGAACTCACGTTGATTCCTTGATTTCTTGGCAAAATAATTCGCAGCAAGCGGTCATTGACATCGCTCGATCCCTTGATCGCTTAGGTAGGCTCTGGGAAGCGACTGCATGGTTAGTCGCTGCTTACCCAATGACGCAGAAGTTAGCGTCAGAACTGCAGCCCACTTTTGAAGAGATGCGTGGCAGGTTGACGTCAAAGACTCCGTGGCAGATGTCGCAGCAGTTAGCGGTGACCCAAGAAGAGTTAAGTTCAATCGAAGGATTTGATTGGGTCGCGGGTGTTGGCGATCTTGCTATCGATAACGATGCCGCCTCCGTACTAGCGATTCACTTCACTGATGAATCCAAATCACGCGGTCTGACGCACCGCTGTGAGATTAAACCGTATGCGGGAGCTGAGGCGGGGCTTTCGATCTATCAATCCGGCGCAGGTGCGGTGGGTGTGATTGATTATGACTTGGACGGGTGGCCAGACCTTTATCTGACATCAATGGACGGCCAACCGAACCAGGATAACTCATCCACCAATCGGATTTTTCGTAACGGCGAGGGAGCTTTCGTTGATCAAACAATTGAAAGTGAATTGACCGATCGTGGCTTTTCGCAAGGTGTCGCTGTCGCGGATTATGATGCCGACGGTTTTCCTGATCTACTGGTGGCGAGTGTTGGGGCAAACCATTTGTACCGCAATAATGGAGACGGAACATTCCGCGATGTCACTGCAGAAGTTGGCATCAGTGGTGAACAGTGGACGACTTCTGTAGCGATGGCGGATATTGATGGAGACGGGAACTGTGACCTTTTTGAGCTAGGGTATTGCGGCGGTGCTGACGTCCTGAGTCGACAGTGTATTGAAAAAGAAATCAACGAGCCCCGCTCTTGTTCGCCTTTGGCTTTCCCCGCTCAAGGTGATCGGGTTTGGAAATCAGATGGCACTGGTAGGTTAATCGACGTGACCTCGCAGTGGCTCGGTGAGCATGAGCCTGGGCGAGGGATGGGGCTTGTGGTTGGTCAGTTGGATCAAGCACAAGGGCTAGATCTGTATGTTGCAAACGATATGACATCCAATCACCTTTGGCTGGCTCAAGGTGATGCAAATCGGTTTACTCTTTCTGAACAAGCGACGCTGCGAGGTGTCGCTTTGAACCAACGTTCCTTGGCTCAGGCATCCATGGGTATCGCGGTGGGGGATCCCGATCAGGATGCTGATGTGGATTTTTTCGTGACCCATTTTTCTGGCGATCACAATACCTATTACGAGCAAGTGGATGATGGTTTGTGGGTTGATCGTTCTGATGCATCTGGGTTGGCAACGCCTTCTCAGCGTTTGCTCGCTTACGGAACGCAGTGGATCGATGCAGACAACGATGGACAGGTCGAGCTGTTTGTCGCTAACGGGGACATCGATGATTTCACGCATCAGGATCGTCTCTTTCGTCAGCCTTTTCAGGTCTATGCACGATCAGCATCCGGTCGTTGGAATGTCGCCGAGGAAACCGGTTTAGGTGCTTATTTTGAGAGGCCTCACCTCGCTAGGTCCGTGGTTGAAGTTGATTTTGATCGAGACTTTAGAGCCGACATTGTGGTGACTCAGTTATTTGAGCCCGTCGCTTTGCTTCATAATGAAACGAGTAACACAGGGGACGCGGTTAGAATTAATCTTCGCGGAATTAAGTCTCACCGCGACGCCGTTGGAGCGGTGGTTAGCTACAAACTGACAGGCGATCTTCGATCCAAGCAGCTATTCGCAGGCGATGGCTATCACTGTTCATCTCAGAGGGTTCTTTCGATTGGCACCGGCAACGAGCAAAAATTGGAAGATGTATCTATCCGTTGGCCGGATGGTACCGTCGATCATTACGGAACCTTGTCGTCGGGTGCCGAGTATCTACTGCTTCAGGGCGCCGGTGAGCCTTACCGCTACGCTTCTGTCGAGCTTTAATTGCTTGTGATCTTATTGCACCGTTTCACCAGACTTAAGTGATGAGAAACTTTTGAAACGGTGAATTCGATGCTTGAAATCAATCATGCTACTTTACTGTCCTCGGCCACGAGTACAGGTTGTTGCCTTGGTTGTCGGTCAACTCAAGTTGGTCGATCAATGCACTTCCCTCGTTATCGGATAGGTCGATTCGGATTTGGTAGATCGTTTGTTGGGTATTGATTGGAAGACTGATGTTCTGCCACTGATTGTCACCGGTGAGTTCAAAGGAGATCCGTTTCCCGTTGGGCAGAGTGGTCTGGCGATCCGTTGTGAAGTACACCTCGCCTTTCTGCGAGTGGTCTTGTCGTGCTCGGAAACGTAATTGATAAGGTCCATTAGGTAGCGAAGCCGAACGCAGGTCCATCGCAATGCCAGGGTCATCACCGGTGAATTGAAGTTCAATCAAGCCGCCGTTTAGAATCATTTTGGTGTTCTTCCTCGCCCGAATACCGCTGCCGTTTACTGCTTTCCTGCGAGGGTTGCTGGTGGGGCCATCAGGTGTGTCTCTTTCAAACCGTGTCCATTCTGGATGTTGATGTGGTTGCTCGGTGTCTTGTACTTTTGCGTAAGAACGAGATGGAGCGTGAAGCATGTTCTTGGTCATGTCCGTCCACTTTTTCACCATGCTTTGGGTGAGTTCAGGGTGAGTGTCGGCGAGGTTGTTTTGCTCGGTGCGGTCCGTGGAGAGATCGTAAAGTTCCCAAGGTTGTTGACGGAAGCTAACGATCTTCCATTGGCTTTCTCTCAGTCCTCGGTCGGTTGAGAAAAGGAAATGGAGCGGGGCAGCACGCTTAAAGGATTCTCCACGTAGCAGTGGGGTGAGTGATTGCCCGGAGATCGGGCGTAGTTCGCGTTGGGGATGTGTCTCAGGAATTGAACTGCCGCTTAGATCTGCGATGGTCGGTAGAACGTCGATGAGGTGGGAGGGTTCTTCGATGATGCTGCCCGCAGGTAGACGAAGTCCAGCAGGCCAGTGGGCGATGGCCGGAGTCGCGATGCCGCCCTCGAACTGGTTTTGTTTGTAGTATCGAAATGGGCTGTTTCTCGCCCAAGCCCAGCCTGTTGAATCACCGAATGACTCGTCGCCATTGGTTGGATTAGTGTTCAAGTCGGGAGCCTTGCGGTCATAGGGGCAGGCACCGTTGTCAGAGACAAAAAGGATGAAGGTGCGATCGAGTTCCCCATTTGACTTTAGGTTGTTGATCAGGCGACCTACTTCGCGGTCAACGCGATCGATCATTGCAGCGAGTGTCGACATTCGTTTTGATTCATAAGTACGACGCCAAGGCTGAAGGTTTTCCCAGTTGGGGATGTGGTCGGGGCGTGGGCTGGCAGTGGTTTGCTTCGGGATGATGCCAAGTGATTTCTGTTTTGCAACTCTGGCATCACGTACCTCGTCCCAGCCCTCGGTGTACTTGCCCTGATACTTGGCGTAGTCATCGGGTAAGGCGTGTAACGGCGCGTGAGGGGCATTGAAGGCAACGTAGAGGTACCAAGGTTGATCTTGAGTTCTGGCCTCATCAAGAAAATTGATGGCGTAATCAACGTTGGCAACGGTGGTGTAAAAGCCTTCCGCTGGCACCTTCCACGGTTTGCCGTTGAGTCGAAACGATTGATCACCTGTGAAGTAGTTGCAAGCCCCGCTCAAATGACCAAAGTATCTCGCGAAACCGAAGTCGGTCGGTTGTTGCTTCAGATGCCACTTCCCAGTCATCGCGGTGAAATAACCGTTGGCGGACAGGATTTCGGCACTCGTCAGCCCGTGACTCAGGGATGTGTCGCCCGCGGCCATGCAATACTGTCCCGTCAAGAGTGAGACACGTGATGAGTGACACTTTGCGGTGTTGTAGAACTGAGAAAACCGGACTCCGTCGGCAGCGAGACGATCAAGATTAGGTGTTTCGATCTCACTGCCATAGCATCCTAGATCCGAGAACCCCAGGTCGTCGACCATCATCACCAAGACATTGGGACGCTGCGTCTTTTCTTGTGCGACCGTCTGATCGATCGCCGTCCACGAAAACAGTAGTGCAAATGTTAGGATCGTGTATCGTGTCGCGTCGTGACCAAGTTGGGATCGATGGTGACTTGTTGAATCGGATGTTGAAGTTGGAAGGCTTGCGTGGTGCATGAATCGGTTCTTGTTAAATCGAAATCATTGAACGAAAGACGTTGATTTGAAGTGTTAGTTCTCGG
>JBMHCO010000142.1:0-17583 GCA_049889895.1 Rubripirellula sp. | reverse complement strand
GTCTCCGCGTTCAACCGACAGACCTCAAGCATGTGCAACCGGAATCGTTGGAGTCGAATCGGATCGGCGAGACGAACCCGCATCGGCTCAGCTTCCCCATCAACATCCCTGACCGGTTTTACCCGAGGAAATACGCTACCGGCCGAAACTTGATCAAACCAAACCGATGTCTCGTAGGCGTGCATCACATCGATTATCCCAGATAACAGGTGACAATAAGCCCGCAACCATGCAACATCTCCCCGATCAAAATTTACCAATAGTTCTTCATTGCCAGCCTGAAGCGGTAAACCTCGATTCCTCGCAACCTCCAAAACCTCTCGCAAGCTCAGCTTAGCGTTTCTCTCAGAGCCTAACCTCAATTCGATCTTAGCCAACCTCACCGGCGCCTTCACCTCATCATCGGTGATCCCAGCAAGTGTCTGCTCCGCAACGAGAAGGTTCGATCTGAATTGATCAAGAAGACGCAAAAAAGACGTGTAATCGATCTCTGTTGGATCCGCATTCTGCTCGACCGGCAAACGCAGAAACATCACGTTAGAATCATTGGTTTTCAGGCCGTACTGATATAACCCCGCGGCAAAGGTCTCAACCGCTCGCAGAAACCGCACGACGCCAAGCTGTAGCCTCGCTCGGTCATCATCCGAATTCTTATCTAGCGATACAGCGAGTAGCTGCTCGCTCTTACCGAGCCCTACCTCAAACGCAGCTATTTCGGCCAACTGATAAACGGACTGGTTGTTTGGCTCAGCAGCGTATCCTTTCATCGTCAAAACTGACGACACAACAACGCAGTGCAGCAAAATACAACACATCAACTTTTGCCATTGAGACATCTTCTTCGCCACTGGCTGCATTAAACATTCCCTCGAATAAAACATTTCATCGGTAACAACACTCTTTCTTTCACACCATACCGAAGCTTGATCAAAGACACACAAGCATCACGAACCCTTCGAGCCCACACGTAATCCAGTTAGAGTGACTCAGCGTTCCTAACAGATGCTAATCGATAAGATCAATGAGTTTCAGATAACCTTGACCTTCAGGAGAGGCGAGAGCGATCGGCTGCCGACTCTCAAGATCAACCAAAGTCATCTCAAAGGTCGCAATTTTGTTCCAATCCATCTGCGCATCACCTTCGGACTTGAAGTCTTTACGTGCAATTAAAACCTCTTGCTCACCTTCGCCCCTTATCGCTCGTGTGAAAACATAGTCGCCCTGTGAGTTCCTGCGGTCGAGGAATTTACCCGACACGTTCAGTCGCAATGCCAATGATTTATCTTTGCAATCAACAACGACCCGAAGACGCCCATCCAACGCCTTTCTGACGTAAGGACTTTGGAATTTATAGGTCTTCAATGTTCGCCCATCCCTGCTCGACCAGTCCTTTATCCAGTCCACTTCGCCATCCAGAATAACGGAGGTTGAAGCCAATGACGCGATCCGACTCATGTCGAACTGCTCAGGCATCATCACTTGCTCCACAGAGTTGATTCCCACAACGGAGGTCTCTCCCCTTTCAAGTTCAACTGCGCCGGGTAGTGAATAACGACAGTGCGCGAAAGCGAAGGTGGGCAACCCGACGTGAGCAGGCAAACTGGACGAATAAACGTCTCCTTTTGTGCTAACCCTCGCAGATTCCCAGAACCGCGTTCGTGAATTTGGATCGTGACTGTAAAACACTTCAACCGAAACTAGCTCATCGGGTCGATCTGGACGGATGCTGAAACGATATCCTCCATCTTGTTCCGTTATCTCAGTTTGCGGTTTCCGTGCGATGGGCCTCCCCGTCCCCTTCAGGTACTGATCGAACCACAAGTTCAAAGCCACCCACTGCTCGGGACCTGGACCGTGATTCTGGTGCTGATTGCTTGTGATGCGCCACTCATCATGGGGCAACAACGCCATGGACTGCCCAATGCGTTCAAAAGTCGAGTGAAAATCATTTGAGGACGTGATGAACATGACCGGAATTTTCACATGCGGCCAGTATGAACTGGTATCAATCGTTCTCGAGTACATCTCAACGTCGTCTCCAACCTGATGCCTCAAACTACTCCCCTCAACCCCCGGCAGATCAATATGCTTGAATCCACTGCCACCAACAAATGGAGCGACGGCTTTCAGTCGTTTGTCGATCGATGTGAGAGCAGTAACCATCCCACCCATCGAATATCCCGTGAAGCCGATTTTTTCTACATCAACCTCGGGTTGTTGAGTCAAAAAGGTGATTGCTCGTCGACCGGCAAGCGCTAGAAGGAACCAGTTAGAATTACGTGGGCTAACGATCGGATCTATCGAATACTCGTCGGGCTGCAAATTCATCTTCCAGCCCTTGCGCAAGGCCTTGGGATAGAAATTCGGTCCCTGTGTTGGATCGACCCTGCCCCAGTCAGTATTAACCTCGATTCCCTCCTCAAGCGGCCTTCCAAGCCAATTGATATCGACTGTTGCGTAACCCTGCTTCGCAAAATAAACCCCGCGCGGACGTTCAGCACGCTGACCGCCACCGTGTGACCACACAAAAGCGGGATGCCGTCCCGGGGAATTCGGGAAACAGTAGTAGGCTGCAATCCTAGCAACCTGCCCCTTAAATGTACCGACTGCGAATGTGACATAACGCGAGGTCACGCCGTCCTCATTCCACTCTCGCACCACCTCGATCTCTAGTGGTTCCGCTTCCGCATCATAGCCCTGCCATAACTCAACTGCAGTACTTGGTACGTCCCGAGGTGTCTGATACGCAGTGAGAGTGTCCGCCGCTCCGGTAACACCCTCGCAAACAACTATCGAACCGAGAACGACCGGCAATACATAGAGACCTGAAACCATCTCCGCCCACGACTTCTTCAACCACATCCTGCTTCCCTCTGTTTGATGCATCTCATCGTTACTCAGCACGATATTCTATCCTTTCATGACAACTTAGTGTCTTGCCCAAGAACTAACAAAATCACGGCTGGGATCGATGCCTAGCGCTGACATCTTCACACGAACCCGACGATTCCGCGTCTTAAATCGTGACCTGTTACAATACGTCAATCTCAGCCAAGTTGGTCAGTAACCACACCATCACGTTCAATTCGAAGCGGTTACCTCTCCCCTGACGCCAGTAAAAACGGATGTTCCCGCCAGGAATAGCAAATCCGGCGGCTATTATCTCATCAACATACAACCATGACCCCCAAAGCCTTAACCAAATCCATCAACAACCTCAGCGCAACCATCGCCATGGTCGCGGCGTCACTAACTCTTGCGATACAGCCGAATCAGGCTGATGCTCAACATCGCCCTAACGTCGTCGTCATCGTAGCTGACGACCTCGGGTACGGGGACGTAAAGTGCTTTGGCCAAAGTCGATGCCAGATCGAGACACCGAGTTTTGATCGCCTTGCTCAACAAGGCGTACGTTTTAGCAACGCCTATTCGACCGCCTCGGTTTGTATTCCGTCCCGCGTCAGCATGATGACTGGCCGATATGCTTTTCGTTTCAGTGGTGCACAACGCGGCGGCCCATGGGGCTTTGTCGGCTTGCAATTTTCGCCTGAGCAACCAACCATCGCCTCCGTTCTAAAGGACCAAGGCTACTCAACCGGTTACGTCGGCAAGTGGCATCTTGGCACCACGATGACTACCGTGAACGAGATGGTCCAAGACATCAATACTGTCGACTACACCAAACCGCTCGTCGTGGGCCCGAGAGACTTTGGCTTTCAAGACAGTTTCATCTTGCCCGGATCACTCGATATGTACCCGTACGCCTTCATCCGAAACCATCAGTGGGTGGGTGACGTCAGTACTGTCAAAGGATGGTCCGCTTTCGCGAGAATGGGACCGGCAGATCATGATTTCCGTGATAAGGATGTACTCAATACGATCGCGGATGAATCAATCAAATTCATCGAAAAACAGAATCAGAAACCATACTTTCTTTTCGTTGGACTGACCGCACCGCATACGCCACTGAGTCCCTCGGACGAGTTTCTAGGACGTAGTAAAATCGGTGTCTATGGTGACTTTGTTATGAATACAGACGCAATTATCGGTCGTATCACCCGTTCCATCGACCAAACCACAAATCGAGACAATACCCTTGTTATTGTCACCTCAGATCATGGCCCCGCCTCATACGCTGGCCCCCGACGCCGAGCCACCGCATCACAAATGGAGGAACTTGAAAAGCAAGGCCACTACGCTGCGGGTGGTTTCCGAGGCTACAAGTTCTCGTCCTACGAAGGGGCATTCCGTGTTCCCCTCATCGCACGATGGCCCGCGAAGTTAACCGCAGGAACCAAGTCCGATCAGATTATCGGTTTGGTAGACCTGTTTGCGACCATCACCGAACTTGCTAACGGCAAACCGTTGCCAAAGACACCATCTGCGGACTCTTTTAACTTTCTCAGTTCACTGATTGGCAGATCAAATAAGCAGCAAAGAGATTCGATTTTTCTGCAGGGAAGCCGAGGGAACGCATACCGCTCTGGCCCCTGGAAACTCATGCTCTGTCCCGGAAGTGGCGCACCGGGTCATTGGGGCAACACGCCGCCCTCTGACGAAGCTTGGCAAGAGGCTCTACAAACCTACGGAAAGGCCCCGTTAAGCCGTGAAGAACTGCAGCACTATCCTTTTCTCCAGCTCTACAACCTTGACACAGATCCGACAGAATCAACCAATCTCGCCAAGACGCATCCTGAGCAAGTGAAACAACTGATCAACGAAGTACGCAATTTGATCTCGTCAGGTCACAGCCACGCCGAGGCAGCGATAGATGCCGATGCAAGGCAAATCCCACTGTTCCGGTACATACCGCGTTCGATCAAATTGCAAAATTGAATGCGGCGTGCAGGTCCTGAAGATTTAAACCGCCGAAGATTTTTCTGCTGATCTAGCTGCCCACCGCTGGATCACTGCTGCCAACTCCCCATCGCCCGGTCCATCCCCGGCCGACAATTCATCACCCTCAATAGAGAAATGCGTTCGCTGCAGTCGCTCGATGTCACCTCTCAATTCCGAGAGCTCGCTATTGTTCCAATCAATCCCATCCGCACTTTGTAACCGAGTGAGATAGAGAGTGGCTGCGGTAGCAGACCCCAACGCCGGAGTAGTCATGCGGACGCTTGTCTCGACTGTCCCAGCCGCCTTCCGTCTCCGTTTACTGTATACAAGACCTGCTAGGAGGATGGCTGATAACAATGCACCACCAGCAGTCCATTCTTTCACGTGACTGGTAACAAATATCGCCTTATTTCCTTCGACTTCAACGAGGTCGTAATCCACGTACTGAAAGCGACTCAAACCACGCACGGTTCCGCGAGGTCTCGCTAACTCCAACTCCGGTCCACCCTCTTCTACTGCAGGCATATCAGCCGCTTTACCGGTGACATCACGAATCGGCTGAAAGCCAACTTCGTTGATCTCCGGATACTCGAACATGTTTGGATCACTGACCGATACCTCCGATTGCCGAACAAATTTTACGGTCCACCGTCGTAGTGTTCCCAACCGAAACTGCCCATCAGTGTCAGGATCCAAATTCGGTAGACTCCTCTCATAGTAGCTATACCGATTCGCCGTCGTGCTCTCCTGCTCATTCTCTTCTTGGTGTCGATGAGCTTGACTAACATCGAAAGGTTCCGTCTGGATTTGCATCGAGTCGCAAGAGTAACCATCTAACGCAGAGTTGAATGGAGTGAGTAAATCCTTAAGTTCCGGAATCACTCCTGTCCCTCTCGCCACGACCTCGAGAGTCACTTCGCGTTCGCCTTGGCCCTGCAGCATCGGCCTTGCATCCAATGTCTGCTCAACCACCAGATCGGCGAGCGGTCGTGTTACAGGATCAGAGCCTGCGTCAACAAGAACGGTGTTTGAAACAATTGGTAAGACAATCGGGCCTGACGCATCATTGAAATGCATATCCATCTGGATTTCGGGGAGCCTATCGACGCTGGCGTCAACGGCTTGCAAAACAAGATAAGCCATCGGCTTTTCCTGCCATCCTGTTTCCCCATTCATTCGGATTGGAACCGCGGGATTCATCGGCTGAAAAAATCCGATACCAAGCAGCTCCACCTTACCGTTGAATGACGACTCAATGCTCTTACGCAACCGTTCTTGATAGTTGATGGTGGTCCACTGTCCAGCATTGAACTCCGTGTAAGAATCCATCAGATATCGAGCGAAACCACCTGCGGACTGATCGATGGACGCCGTGTGCTGGAGCGTGAGAGTCGCACCGAAAGGCTTGGTACCTACTTGGTCGCTCCCATCGATTTCAAGCCGTAGGTGGATTTCTTGCTTGACCAGTTCATCGTAAAGATCGAGCGTGCGGAGGATCGGTGCTCCGGCCGGATGATCCCCTACAACTCGGGCAGCAGCTTGCAGCATCCGCGGCTTCACCTCAGGATTTGCCTGCGGAAGCTTACTGACAATCCCACGTGCAAATTCACCAAGATGATAGCTCGCCTGCTCCTGCTCCATACCAAGAATGTCCTCCCGGATTCGATCGATCTGATCTGCATTTTCCAGACCTTCCGTCATCAGATCATCGAGCGTGAGTGCACCGAGGTCACTGGCTCCCAACGCGAGACTAAACCAGACATCATAGATCTGCATACTCGCGCGTACGCGACCTTCGGCAAGCGATTTGCGATAAAGCTCCGCGGCATCGCCAAACGCACGAAAAACTAATTGCCTAGCGGCATCATACGCAGCGGCATCCTGTTCTCTTTCACCACGAAACTGCATCCGATCAAATGTGAGCGCCGCTTTGAGGGTTGCGTGCTGCCACGCCTCTTGGTCATTCTGACTATTGGTGACCGCTGCAGTCGCCAACGCTGTAGCGAGATCGTATCCCTCTTCAACAATTTTTCGAACCTCCGAATCACTACGCTCAAAGCCCGCATCCTTTTGCGCTTCTCGACTGCGCCAGTCACCACTCAGGCCCTGCCGCATGGTTGAAGCAAGGGATGCCGCAACGGACGCACGGATACCGTCTACTGGCCCAAGAATGCGTACAATGGCATCACGCTGGAACGTCTGACTCGTTCCGTAGCAGGCCTGCAACGCGGTAACGACTCCCGGCAACTCACGTCCGTCGACGCCGATTCCATCGAGCAGCGTTATCATCTCCGCAAGCCGGTCAAGGTTGCGGTTCTGCCAACCTCGCGTCACCGGTGCCGAGGGTCGTTGGCGCCGACTGTAGGCATACATCCACGCGGTGGTGCTTGTTGTGGGTTGGGCCATCCTCGCACGCATCCTCTGCACCCAGAGATTAAGAAATCCTGTTGCAAGTTCCGTGCTCATCGACGGTTGTCTCTCTATCCCCTGCTTGAGCAGTTCTAAAGCGAGGTCAGTCTCATCAGCGATTAGCGCCACACCGATAAATGCGTTGAACGCACGCCCCACAAGGCTTGGTTCGATACGCTCGCGCCACTCTTCATCTGGCATCGAACGTAGTAACAAGATGGCCACCTCTGACACGCCGTTTTTTCCAGCCTGTTCCTGAATGGCTTTCTCGGCGCGAGATAGTAAACCAATCGTAAGCATGCGAAGAGGGATATTGAGTTGATCGCCTTGGACACCCTCGCGTTCCAATAGCGTATCAACCGCCTCTTTCATCGTGAGAATCGCCTGAGCGCGATTCGCCTCAGGAAGTTTTTCATCCTCGAGCTTCAACGCTTTCAAGGCAACTGCCTGAAGTCCAACAGGTGCGAGCGTTGGATGCTCAAAAAGATTACGCAACCAATCCAAACCAGGGCCTGGAGGAACCTGAGGCAATAGGTCCACTGCGCGACCTAAGCTCTCCGTTCGCAGATTGGCATCCGCAGATTCAAGCAACGCCACCTCCCCAAACAACTGCCAAGCGGTCTCAAGTAGCCGCTCTCCTTCGAGCCCAGACGCGTCAACCGACCTTGCCAATTGATACTCAGCATGACCCTTCATCACCGCAGCGTCACCATCGCTACGCGCTGCCTCCAAGGTTGGCATGAACTCATAGGCTTCTATCGGCAGATCCGCAGCGAGCAAAAGACGTACGGTTCGATCACGTTGCTTCTCGTCCTTGGTGCCAAACCAAGTCGTTCCTTTGCGAAACTGCTCAATCAAAGGCTGCGTACTAGTCTTGGCCGCTGCTTTCTTCAGCAGACCGGCTAGTGCATCGACCTGCCAGTCGGGAAGTTCAGTCGGCGCTGCCTCTGATAGACCCAACACATCCTCAGGAATCAGTTCGGACTCCGCATGATTTGTTCCTTGCACCAGAGCCGCATAAAGCCCCTCCGCTTCACGCCCCGCTCGCAACACCAACAACGCACGTACAGCGTTCCAATCAGCAGCCATCGCATGCCGATGAAACCACTGTAGAATCTCTTGATCACTTGCATCCTCGGCAGGTAGAGATTCGGCAACCAAGCCAATCTTTCCCCGCGCATCCAACACCGCCTCCGGCCGTCGGACAAAGTTCACCGTGCGGATCAACCGCAGAAGCTGTCTTGTGCGCCCCGAGCCATTGGCGACGGAATCTTCAAGTAAGCTGCTGGGGATGGTAATCCCCAAATCTTGATAGTAGGAAAGCATTGCTACCCGCTGAGCCTCTGGCAACGTCTTCAACCTCTTCACAATCTCTTGAATCTCGGGATCAACGTCTTCGCTACGAACCGCCGCAGTTCCATTGGGTGCACCGACTGGCACACCATTGCTCGGCACACTCGCACTCGTTCCGCTTGACACGGCAGCCGCCTGCTCCCGTGTAATGCTTAAAGCAGTTCCGATGGCTTTTTGAGCCGCTGGTGACACAATCCGCATCGCTGGACGAGTTGTCGCAGCCTTGCTTGTTTGAGCTACAGCCGTTTGACTGCAGGTGAATAAAAAACACAACGCCGGCAGAATACAATTCAAACCAAAGCCTTGATTCAATACGTGAACTCGATCAGCACTTTTTGTGAACATGTTTTTCTTCAAAACCACTCGATAGTTTTTTCAAGTCTGCCAGACGTCAATCATCGCACCCAAACGCTACCACCCGGAACCAAAAGGCCCCGGAATCCCAGCGCCTTCGCCAGGTGGTCCATCCTGTAAAGGCCCTCGCCCCGGACCGCGGCCTGGGCGATCCCCGGGTTGCCCGTCTCCAGGACGCCTTGCCATTGGTGCCTGTCGCGGGAGAGGGATCCCCTCGAGTTGCTCGGAACTCGATTTTTCAAGATTCAGGACTTGTTCCAGATTCCGCTGTATCCGTTCTGCACGCGATAGCTGTTGACCATCGGGGTTCGCCTGATTGACCGGTGCTTGATCGGAAACCGATTCTTGCGTCGTCGATCGTTCAGATGCGTTCTGTGGACTCGCAGCGTCTTGGCCAGCTTCGGAAGCCGTTACCGACGGTGAGCCAACGGGTGCAGTCTCCGTTGCACTAACCTCTCCACTTTCATCCGTGCCGTTGTCCTGCTCTTCGATCTCTGCACGATCTACTGCTTTGGCTACTTTGACAGAGCGACTGCGATCACCGCCCGCTAGTTCTTTCTCGGCCAGATAACGAAAGTGCTGTCGCGATGCGTTTGACACGGGTCGCCAGAGCTCTGGTGACCTCCCCTCCTCGCGCAGCAATCTTGCTCCCACATACAAAGCGGCAGCAAGCTCCTCGCGAATCACGTCTGACGATATCCGCCTTCGGTCTCCACCTGAAAACCAGGAACTGCCCGCATTTGAAACGCCAAGCGTATTATTAGTACTTGCCTCGCTCTCGGAACCACGGAGATCTAACAGAGCTTGGAGCTGATCGACACCATTAAACACCAACCCGCTTCGAACCATCCCGCGAGCCTCGGCCCATCGTAAAGACTCGAGTAAATCCTGGTCGCTGACAGCGATACGATCATCCGCGCCAAGGCCCGCACCGAGTGACTCAATCAACACCTTAATTGCCTCACTATATGCCATCGTGACCGCAGACCATTCGTCTGCGGCTTCTTGATAAAGAGATTCCTGCCGCTTCTCAGCATCCCGCACTGCTTTGGACAATGGATGGTCAGGCTCACTCTGCCAATCGACTCCCTCAACAAAAGCAATACGCCGAGCCTCAAGTACTTCGAGTTGTGATCGATACGCCATTTCCTGCTTCTCCGCTGCACCAATCGATTTCTCATTGGCGAGCGAAATTTTTTCACCCACGCGGTCACGAGCCAACCAGACCTGACCGGGTCCGTAATGGAAGGTCAATGCAAACGCTGGGCACAATAACCATATCAGCCAAAGTAATGCTGACTTTTTCACTGTGAGCCCCCCTGCATGACACGACCCACCAGCGGACCCTGCTTTTGACGAAAAGTGGCATCGCCATGGTTACCGTCACGTTCCGCAACGCGAGAAATCCCAAACAAATCCAGAGCGGGCACCAGGCTCGCGAGAATCAGAGAGGTCAGCAACACAACAGCCAAAGAAAAGTCTCGGATCCGAACCCCCTCCCCAAGACGTGGCTGAACAACCGCTAAACGGTCTAGTAACTGAGTTGGCAGATGCTGCGTGTTGGCATCGAAATAAGTCCCACGAAGTTGCTCGGCAAGGCTTCTCAATGACCCTGCATCCTGCTTCGAAGGATGGCCGGCGATTGTAGTCGCGGAACTGGTTTTCCCAACACCGATCACTAAAGTCTCCGCAATCGAACCTGGCACGGCGCGGATGGGTGTGGTGTCGCGGCTGTCGCCATCACTCACGATCAGCAGGAGCGTCGAGGATTCTGGCCATCGCCGAGCGTACTCCACTGCATCAGAGACACTCGACGACAACTTCGTCTCGCCCTGCTCAAATGCGGCGAAAATAGGCAACCCATCAAAGAGATTACTCACAACGGACTTATCAAAAGTCTCTTCAAGGATGGGAACCGCCCGAGTGTAAACTGCAAACACCGTGACACGAGTCTTTTCCGCATCAACACGATCAAGGATTCCACTCAAAACCTCGCCGGCGCGAACCATCCGCTGCTGAGGATTATCAGTCGTGGAGAACAGTGGGCCTGCGTCCTCTAAAAACATGCTTGGAGATGCATCGAGACAAATCAGAACATGTTTAGATGCATCGGACTCAGGCTCCACCTCACCAACCACCGGGGGCACAAGCGCTAAAATCACAAATCCCCAAACACACCCGCCGAAACACAAAACGCGAACCGCCGGTGCACATCGAACCAGCGCAGTTGGTCTTCTATCATCGTTAAACAGCAAACAACCAAGTCGCTCAACACGCCGCCGCTGCAATCGCTCGGTAACAGCCGCAATGATGATTGTGCACACTGCACACAAAGTCGCAATCGTCTCAGGATGATCTACCATGGAGTGAACCTCCACTTAAAAAGACTCGACAACCAAAGCGACAAAACGCACAAGGCGACAAGCACAAACGGATCAAAATATTCCACCGGCACGGATGCAACCGAGACAAATTTTGCAGGCTGCATTCTATCAATGTGATCGAAAATCAATTTAAGCCCATCCGTGTTGGTTGCCAAAAAAGCCTGACCACCGGTTTCCTCAGCAATAGCGGAAACAGCATCGGGAATCGTGTCGCTACCAATATGAATGTGGTACATCGTGATCCCCGCTTGGTTGAGGCGATCTGAGATCTCGGACACCGCATCGGAACCGTTCAGGTCGCCGCTCGCTCCATCGGACACCAGCACCAGGAGCCGATCGCTACGGCCGGTACCAGAGTTACCCGGTGTGCTTCCACTCGCTGCACCACTCAAAAAGAGTTGCTGCTTCGCGCGATTCATTCGCCACTGCTGATTGGTCATCATGACGTCTTCTTCACCGTCCAGCCTCGCCCCCTCTCGCTCCATGTTATCCGCACAATACTTCAATGCAGCCCCGATCATCGTACCGCCCATGCCGCGCGGCTGATTCCTGGGATTCGCAAATACCAATGCATTTCGCAGAGACTGTAAATCCTTGGTTAAAGGGATCCAACGAAGCGGCCATGACCCAAATAGTGTCAAGCCAATTGCGTCACCCTCACGCGCCAGAGTAAACGATTCAATCGCACTCGCCGCACTCTCGTAGCGATTCATTTCGCCCATCCCCGCCCCCATGCTTCCAGAGACGTCCATGCAGATAGTGATATGCGTGGCGACTCGCTCGCCATCCGGAACACGCAAGATTTGTGGACGCGCGCACAGAATGATCGCTATCGCCAACACGGCGCTCGGGAGCAGCTCGAAACCTCGCAGAAGCCAAGCCGTGGAATTTCTAGGAGAAGCATCAACTCCGTCAAATGGCATCGCGATCCGCGGTCCTTTACGCGTTAACGCCCACCACATGATGATTGTGGGAATACAGAGCAATAGTAAACGCATGGGGTAAACAAATGTCATTTGCCACCCCCACTGAATTGCTCTGTAATTTGTTCACCTGACGTTTCTTCGCGCTGCTCAACCGAAACCATCGACGAACCGTCTCGCAACACGCTCGTTTCATCGATACCCAACGCGTTTAACACCTGTTTGTATTCAAGATGCTCATCCGATGGGAGCGTCGAATCGCTCGAGTGCAGCAATCGTTCAAGTTTGACTAAATGCTCCCTCAATGCTGGCTCTCGCCTGAGTTGTGGTAATGCAGCAATTAAAGAACGGGGAAGCTCCCGCTGTTCCGCGAGACTCACACACAAGAGCCATTCCAACTCGGCTTTCTCGTTTGCGTCGAGAACCCTACGCGATGAACTCTGAAGCAATTTTCCCAGTCGCTCTCGATCCGAGGGAACGATCGGATTAGCCTGGATCTCTCTAACTTCCGTTCGCCTATTTCTTGAAAGAAAGATAACGATCGGAATCAGGGCCCAAACCCCCACTAACGCGGTCGCCCAACGCCGATAGCCCGCATTGGAAAACAGTTCTGGGTCATCCAACTCGTACAGATCTGACCCTCTCTCAACCGGCAGGTCGGAAATCACTTGAACCCATAATGGGTCAATCCCGTTGCCGCGTTCCGCACGTGATTGCCCTTCAATGACCAGATAAGTAGCCAGGTTATAGCGTCCAGCCTCGGTACCAAAAAAACGAAGCAAATATCGGTACTCACCCACATTGCCCGAACCCTCAAACTCTCCTTCGCGATTCAAACCGCCAACGCTACCGAGTAGCTCTAGCCTAGCAAGGACCGGGCCGTCGGTCGGCATGTCGGTTCGCACCATTAGCGTCGAACTAGGATGGGTAAATTCGACTTCTGCCCCCAAACCGCGGCGCACTTTCAGGAGCACACTTTCGGCAACTGAACTACCGGAACCTACACCGCCGGAAACCACTGCGGATTCATCCGCCACAGCAACCGCAGTTGCCAAGGGTAACCAAGAGCCAAGCTGTAGCGCAGCGCAAGCAAGGAATATCGTAACCCCGGTAAAATCCACGAAACGCAATTGGATCATTGCCGCCCTCGCATCTGAACCGATCGCGTTAACAGGAATTGCCGCAGGCGACTGACCACCGGCTGGTGAGTCATTAACCGCAGATAACTCACATCCGAACTGGCAAACTGTCGTTCCAAATCGTCCCGGTCCGTCCATCGATCCAAATCAGACCCCAGAAACCGATGCGCACTTTCCGACTCTGATCCATTGAAATAACCAGCACGCAACCGCCCGCGTTCGGCCGGATCCTCAACATGAAGCACAATCACATCATGCTTAGGACCGACCTTTCCCATTGCCGATCGAAGTTTGGAATCGTAGAGATCACTGATGACCACCAAAACACTTCGCTGCCGCAACTTAACCGAAAGTGCATCGATGCGCTCGCCCAACTCTGTCGACTCTCCCGCCCGTCGCCTTCGCAGCGGATCCAATTGCCGCCAGAGATCATCGGGTACAAGGCTCGGCTCCGCCTCACCAATCAAGTCACGATACCGACTCCCACCACTAAGAACGCAGACGGGACTCAACCGTCGTAAGGCGACCAGACCAATCGCTCCCGCCAACCAAACAGCAAGCGAGTGCTTACTGAGTTTCGTGGACGAAGATTGCATCGACGCCGACGTATCCACCACCAAATACATCGGAATCCGCTTGAGTGTCTCATGCACCTTGACGTAGGCAATCGGCATCCTCGCGGTCACCTTCCAATCAATCTGGCGTACCGAATCCCCCGGCTGATAGGGTCTTGAGTGAACATACTCCATTCCACTACCGACAAAGATTGATTCGTCGGTACCGAAACCGATATCGTCAGCAATCCGCCGCAGAAGCAATTCGAAATTGTTCTGGCTCAACAGCTCCGGCGATGGAAGCTCATGCTGTTGGACATTTGATTCTTCCACGATTCCCGAACCTTAGAAAATCGAACCTACCAAATCATCCAACAAACCTCGTCCGGAAACTCCATCTGCGATCGCTTCGTAGCTCAAACGAATCCGGTGAAGGATTACATCCTCGGCAAGACAGAATAGATCCTCTGGAATCACATAGTCTCTTCCATAAAGATACGCTCTGGCACGCGAAGCCTGAACGAGACTGAGGATTGCTCTCGGGCTGCAACCGAGTACTAACTGCGGATGGTTCCTGGTTGAATGAATGAGCTTCACACAATCGTTAATGAACACCTCACTAACGTGTACCGCCTGCACCGCGTCCATCGCTTCGGTCAATTTCGCAACCGTCAAAGGCTGATGCCCAGTGATTGCGTCAAACATGGACTGCGGAACCGCACCCTCGCCCTGTCGCTTGAGCTTTAGCCTTAGCGTTCTCCGTACTACCTCCATCTCCTCATCACGATTGGGATAGCGAAGACGATGACACATCATGAATCGGTCTAACTGAGCCTCGGGCAACTCAAAGGTACCCGCCTGCTCAACAGGGTTCTGTGTGGCAATCACAAGAAACGGTGCTGGCAGATCATGGGTTTCATCCCCGATGGAAACCTTTCTTTCTTGCATTGCCTCGAGAAGTGCCGACTGCACCTTCGGTGACGCGCGATTGATCTCATCGGCTAAAAGCAGATTGGTGAAGACAGGTCCCTTGTGTATGCGAAACTCGCCTGACTTCTGGTCCAACACCTCCGCGCCAAGAATATCAGATGGCAATAGATCAATCGTAAACTGAACCCGTTTGAACTCCAGACTGATTGCCTTGCCAACCGACTGTACGAGCAACGTTTTCGCTATCCCGGGCACACCTTCCAGTAGCAGATGACCGCCCGTAAGCAGCGCGATCAGCACTCTTTCAACAACCTCACGCTGACCAACCACCGTCTGGCTGACCTGTTCCACCACGGCGCGTCCAAAGCTGGACTGAAGTTCATCCAGAAGCGAGTCAGAACCAACCTGATTCTCTTGTCTGTCCATTATCTCCTCGTTGATCATAAGATTCTCAGCCACCGTCATCCTTCATCTCTTAAAGGAATGCGAAGTGAAGATCGTCCGCTATGTTGCGACTCGATTACGCCAACCTAACGACTCTGCTCAGCGAGAAGCGTATCGATGGCCTCACCCAGTCGGTCACCGCGGATTCCAGTCCCCCTGACCACTCCCTGCCGGTCAATGATCACCGTAATCGCGGGCATCCTCACCCCATAAGACATAGCTGTCAATCCTGACTCCCTCGGAGCCACTTTCGCATCGGATGATACCTGCCCCGCTATTGAAGTGCCCTCCTCTGGCTCAGCCTCATCACCGATCTCGGAGTCTTCCGCAAGCGGTGAGAGATCAAGTGCAACAGGCATCACCAGTTTCAATGCCTCAGCCTTAGTCTTCACAACCTCCCAGTCCGACTCATGATCGCAGATGACGACGAACCCAACTCCCTGGCTGGTGTACCTCGACGCCACCTCATTGAACTGCTTTAACGCCTGCTCTGTAAATTGGAACGAAGGCTGCGAAAAATGAAGAACTCGTATCATCCCAGCAAGGTCTTCGTCGAGAAAAGAATCCGGATCCAAAGCTGCTTTTGACCCCTCCGCTTCATCCACTACAAGAGCGTCTGCCACCGCATCACCATCAAGCTGAATTTCTCTCCCTTCTCTCAACCACCGTCCAACAGATATTGGCAACGCTTTTTGTCCTTCGTGGTCCATCCACGGAGTCATCTGCTGGGCACCACGATAAAACCATTCGCGGTTCAAACTCGTCAGCTTCATTGCACCCTTTGAATTGGACGCTTCGCCAACCAACTTTCTTACCACTTCCCCAACGTGTTTCGGAGTGATCCCCGCTGCGCGGACAACGCCCTCGCGGTCGATGACGACGTAAGTAGGAAACGCGGTAATTCCGTAGAGCTTCGCTGTATCGCCACTATCCAAGGCAACCGGATAATTGATCTGCTTTGCGGCAACCATCTGTGGCGCCTTATCCCACCCCGATGTGGCGGAGTGCATTCCAACGAAAACGAGATCATCGGCGAATTCATCTACTAGGGAAATATTCTTGGGGATCGCTGCAACACAAGGACCGCACCACGTTGCCCAAAAGTCGAGGACGACCACCTTCCCTCGACAATCAGACAGGTCGACACCCTCATCGATCCACTGTTGTGTCGACCAAGCAATCGCTGGCTTACCCTCCCACTTCTCTCGAACACCCATCTTTGGCGAAAAGTACCAGCCATCCGGAAACTCAGCCCCCGGTACCGCAGAAGCGATCGGCAACTGCAATAGGACCATGCCAAACACAACCCGAAAGATTGTTTGAAACCCAACGATCTGTCCGCGAATGACTGCATTCATCAATTTCTAGCCCGTCACTTAAATCAACTTTTTATCTCACACCCAAATCTTAACAGAACTACCAACGATCGGTTACGATACTCTTTTACGAAGTCATCAAACTACGGAATCAAATCATGTCAGAGCGAATTATCATGCGAACCGGTGAATGTCTGATCGCTGGCGGTCCACCATTTACCGCCGCGGAGCCCGAGGTTGTCATTGGTGAACTGGATGGTCCAGTTGGTACCGCCATTGCAACCCTGACAGGCAATCAGTCTGCCGGGCACTCAAAAGTCTTCGCGATTCTGGACACCGACATTCAGGTTCGTCCCGTCACCCTGATGGTCAGTAAGGTTACCGTAAAAAGCTCTGCCTACACGAATATCCTGATGGGGACCTGCCAAGCAGCGATCGCCAACGGCGTGCTAGATGCGGTTCGGGAAGGGCATCTCCCCAAAGAAAAGGCTAACGACCTAGGTATCATCTGCTCAGTCTGGCTCAACCCCGGTGCTGCCACAGACGAGAACCTCGACCACGAAGCTTTGTTCGATATCCATCGCCGAGCGATGAAAGAAGCAATTAGAAAAGCGATGGAAAATGAACCATCAATCGATTGGCTGCTCGAAAACCAAGACAAGGTGACGCACAAGTATTATCAGCGAGCGTTAGACGCTAAAAATTCCCAAAGCTGACCCATGTGGAATGAATCCTCACCAGCAAAGACTCCCTAGGCGGCTCTAATGTTGGATCGGCAGCAAACAGTCCTTAAGCACCGTCTCGCATGGTGTCAGCGTCACACGTCGTGTGCTGTTTTTAGAACAATCGAAGCATGGATGTTTAGTAAACTGTCACCTCATGTTTAGCTGCATCGCATGCTTCGTGATCGTTCACTCATAAGACGTATAGTTAGCGGC